>JAIRWR010000051.1 GCA_031268885.1 Synergistaceae bacterium | reverse complement strand
TCCCCTGCAGATTTGGGCTGAATCAAACTTACACCCATTGGGTGAAAAGCTATAATCGTGTAAATTCAGAAATGGACGGAATCTGCCGTGATTCAAATTTATCAACCTGCGGATTGGGGTGGAATTTGATCAACTCCGCGCTAATATATTTATACGGGCTCCATGACAGAGCGCGATATAGTCACCTAGCAGAAATATCGGGTAATGCAACGGTTTATACGCTTTTAATGTGGAAGCCGCTTGACTAGAGACATTGAAAATAAAATAGAATGAGGATAATATAATGGAATACACAAATAATAATGAATAAAATACTAGCTTTTTTATATCTTTTAAGATTATGCCGCCTATCCATAATAGTATTACATTTCCCATTAATATTTTCTCGTATGGAACGGAAAAATGCCAAGAACCATGTGTTGCATCCCATCCATCATACCATCTGGGAGCTGACTGCCAGAAAATACAATAAGATAAAATCGCCAGATGTAAACCTATTGGCGCATATTTTGAAAATCGCGCTTCTCCATAATACCAATGAAACCCCAATATGCTCAACCCCAAAATTAAAAATCATAATATGAATGATATAAGTAAAACTGATATAAAAGTTATTATAAAGTTATCATTTCGATAAAACTGTTGTGCGTGAAATAATGGTTGTTCCAGGGGAATGTATCTCGTCATCGTAAAAACAACAGCAAACCCGTGATGCTTCATCCGGGTTTTAAGTTTTCGATGAACTCCCTTATTTCTGAACGCTTCAACTGAGTCACCCTCTCATTCGTTGTCCTTTTCCCTAGCGGACTTCAGAACCCCGTCTTCCACGGAGAGAAGCAGCTCGTGCTCCAGCTTTCTGGCGAAGCCGGCATGTTTGTACTCGACCAACCCGCCATACGGACAGACCAGCTCGCCGCTCACCCAATCGGCGAAGACTCCGCCTTCGCCGCCAGGAAACAGCAACAGGAACGTCGCGCCGGTCTCGCGGATCATCTCCATCCCAACGAGATAGAGGCGACCGCCGCGAATCTCCCACCTCGCGACGTACCCTCTGGTACAGGCGCTGTTGAATCCGGCGAACTTAGGACGCAACGCGGGATTGGCGGCAAAATATACCTCAAGCGGCATCGCGGCCAATTCGTATTCCTCTCCATTATAAACTATCCTGTCGTACATCTGAGCTGACAAATTCGCCCGGCCCCTCGAAAAAAATCCAGCTTCAGGAGAGCAGCCGCAGAACGGCCTGCGTCAGCTGGCTTGTCCTACTCAGCATGCTGCTCCCTACCTGATGTATGATCTTGAGTTTCGTGAAGTTCATTATCTCTCTTGCCATATCTGTGTCCCGGATGCGGCTTTCTGCCGCCGTCAAGTTGCTCCCTGCTGTCATCAGCCTCGTTACCGTGTGCTCCAGGCGGTTTTGGTATGCGCCCAGCCTTGCCCTCTTGACTGAGACCTTCTCGACGGCGCTGTCGATGAGCGTTATCGCCCTGGCCGCGAGTTCCATGTTCCTGACGTTCACGGCTCCGACACCCAGGGAGTCGGAGCTCGTGTCGCCGAAGCCGATGTTCATATGCTCCTTTTCGTTCGCTCCTGTCTGTAGGACAAGGGAAGCGGACGCGACATGGATGATGAAGCGGCCGGTTCCACCCTCGCGAAACTCGAAGCCGCCGTAACCGGAAGAACGAAGGCTGCCGGCGTCAACGACGACCGCGAAGTTATCGGTCAGCTTCACGTCGATGTTCTCATGCAGCACGCCGTACATGACGCCGCCGCTGATCCGGACGTCAGACTTCAACAGCGCGCCAGTATGGGCGTTGGAGACGTTCACGGTGTAAGCCGTCTCGCGTGCCTCCTGGACCTCGACGAATCCCAGCGCCCTTATCAGGTTTTCGTCGCCGGACAGGGTGATCCTTCCAGATCTTCCAAGACGAGCCGAATGCAGGAGCAACGTTCCGTCGACGGCCTGAAGCGTGCCTTCACGAGGCGGGACGACCAGGCTGGGAGGTGGCAGCGGCGTCCCTTCCGCCGGTTCGGGAGGATTCGGCGTAACGCCGCCCGTCCCGGAACTCGACGGCCATGAGACTGTCCAGCCCCATCGCGAGAGGAGCGGCTGATCGCTGTACGTGCCGTTCCCTTTGATGACGTCCGCCGACGACAACGGAAGGCCGCCGCTCGCGTAAGATCCGCCTATCGCGCCGGTATCATAATCAATGTTAAAAGGATTCTCGTTGGCCACGCCTAAAATATAACCAGTGTCGGCAATGAGGTCGTTCAAAAAGTCCTCCGGATCGGTATAAAGGCCGCCCAGCGCGGACATAGCCGTTGTGACAGACCCTCCATTGGCATATATCTCCTGAAGCAGTTCCTTTATTCCAAGGCCTGTGCCGTTTTTTTCATCGAAATAGCGCACCGCCAGGTATGCCGCGGCATATGCGGCGTCGTCAGCGGGTGTGGCAAAGGTCTGGTTGGCCGCGATGGCGTCTCGTATGTTTTGAAGAGCCGCGACGACGGCGGCCGCGTCTGTGCCCCCAGCGGTAGTCAAGCGAACCCGGAGGTCATTCGCGCCGTGGATGTACTCCGCCAGGCCCTCGATCAGCCAGTTCCCGTCACTTGCGCTCATCGCGCTGCCGATGTTATAGTCCAAGAAGGTCACAACGTGAACGAGCTCGTGGGCGATGACCCGTTCACTAAAAACATCGTCGAAGTTCGAGAACGAGTCCCTCGCTATCCTTATGAATCCCTCGCCGGTGGTTTCGACGCCTGCGATAGCCCCAATCCAGCCTCCCAAGCTGTCGACGATCTCTATTTTCAACGGAACTCCAGACGGTATGACAAGGCCATATCCCTCCTCTATCCGCTGGAGGCCGCCGTAGAGCCAGTCCGTCTTGAGCCGCGCGATGATCTCCTCCTCGGGGGGTTCGGGCGGCTCCGGCATATTACCTGGCCCTTGCGCATTCTCGGGCTCATTCATTTCGACAACCGACGAGACATATTGGACGAACGCCCCGGCAGCGTTCTCCTCCCCGGACGCTTCTGCGAGAGCCGCGTCAAGCTTGGCGGCGAGGTCTGCCACGGTGTCGCCGGAGTACAGGTTTATCGTTGAGCTGCCGCCTCCTTCAAGGGAGACCGTCAGCGATTGCGGTGTACTCAATATATTTACGCCGTTTCCATCGACGAAGTTCGCGATTTCGGCGAGCTTCCTGTTCCATCCAGCCGGTCCTTCGCCGGTGGCCGTCGTGAGGATGCCGCTTTTCAAAACCTGATTTCTGCCCATATCAGAGACATCGGCGTCAACTATCCAGTTGCCCTCGAACTCAATCGTCTGTCCGAATTGATCATACGTACTCAGGCTGCCGTTCAAGAAGGTCTTTATGCCAAGGAGGTCGGTGGACCAAAGGCCGTCGGCGCTCCCGTCGAGAAGTTTTCTCCTGTTGAACTGAGTGGTTTGGGATATCCTGTCTATTTCGTCCTTGAGCTGATCGATCTCGGTCTGGATGTAATCCCGATCCTGCTGTGTCAGCGTGTCATTTGATGCCTGCACGGAGAGCTCCCTCATGCGCTGGAGGATGCTGTGAACCTCGTTCAAGGCTCCTTCAGCGGTCTGGATCATGGAGATGCCGTCCTGAGCGTTGTCGGCCGCTCGGTCCAGTCCGCGAATCTGCGCGCGCATCTTTTCGGAGATGGCGAGTCCCGCAGCGTCGTCTGCGGCTGAGTTGACGCGAAGCCCCTTCGAGAGTTTCTGTATGGATTTCTGCAGAGAGTTGGTCGTTGCGTTGACCGCGATATACGATTGAAGCGCTGGAATATTCCTGTTGACAGTAAGTGCCATGACGAATCCCTTCTTTGTGCGGATGATGTCGGGCACAGCATTCTGTCCGCCCCTGCATCCAAGCGGACTATCCTTGTCCGCCGGAACCAATTCGCTATGGTATGTAAAATGCCCGCGATTTTAAAACTTCCGCCTGCCGCGCAATATACCGAAGACATTAACCACTTTTAAGTTTAACACATTTCATCGATATTTTCCATAAGGCATACAAACAACTGCCCGTTCGATGTTAGCGCGAGATCTGCCGCTTACGCTGATCTCTGAAATATCCGGGCTCTCAATCGAAGAAATCAAAACCCTCAAAGAGACGAGCGAAAATCACAACGCCTGATTGGCAGAACAAATAAAGCGGGCGGCAGTAAAACGCCACCCGCGGAATTTAACATCCAAACACCCCTCTCTCATAGCAACGAATGCAACGAAACCACTTCCGCAAGCGGGAGTTCCTTCAAGCGCGTTTTCTGACGTGCTGGTTTGGGATATAATGAAGTTGGGGGACTGCTTTGGAGGTTGGCCTGAATGGAGACGAAATTTCGGATATACGGAGTTCGGGGCGAGGTCTCCTTTGATCTTGACGATGCGGAGCTGGATGACGGCTCGTACGTGTTTTACGGCTATTGGACGGGCCCCGAAACCGCCGAAATATGGGGGCGGGAGGTTGACTTCAGGGCTATAGTTGAGACTGAGGGTTACGGAACGCGCATCAATGTACTGGAGGACCCCGAATCCAAGGATGGCTCTGTCGCATGGTTTGAGAACAGGCTCGAACTGATGCGCGAGGTGGAATTTGCCGCGCGATGCCTGAAGGAGGAGATCGGCGACCGTTTCCCGGAGATGAGCGAGCAGTTCGCCGCTGAAATTCGCGGTTATTACGACGCGGAGGGATTCCTCAGACTTGCGGATGAGTTGGCGGCCGTCGTTGATGGGCGGGCCTTGACACTCGGCCAGCAGGTGGAGAGGCTGATCCCGATATTCAACGGACTTCAGACGATTGTAAGCGAGGCCGGGATACCCCAGTCTATGAAGTTAGAGGGGTCCCCGTTCAATGCCGCCCTGCTGGAGATGTCATCGCGCCTGTTGGAGCTGCGGGCACATGCCGAAGAAGCCGCTGCCCAGGGGAAGGATGTGCCGGAGGAGTTCTTCTCCTCCATTGACAGGGCGATTGACGCGATGAAGGCATCCTCCTCCGAGCACGAAGAGGAGAGCGGGAGACGTGAGGCCTCTCGCCCGAGATTGTCCGAGCCTGAGCAGTCCAGGATCAATCTGTTGGAGGGAGAGCTGCGTCGTCCGGATACGCGCGACTGCCGCAGGATAGAGATATGGAGGGAGCTTTACGGCAACAGATCGGTCAGCTTCGAACGCAGAATAGATTATCTGGAATCTCTCTCCAACCTGCTGACCGTCGCTTCGGAGAGGGTGAACGAATCCATTCGGGACGCCCGTGGGCGGTACGGAGCACAGCCTCCAATGGGCCGGTATGTAGAAGAGATAAACGTGATGATGAGAGAGCTGGACAGGAGCGGGTTTGCCTTCTTAGCCGATGCGCTTGCGGAAGAATTTTTCGAGGAGGTAAGCTTGTGGCGCTCCAACGCCGGATTGCCGCGGATTTCCATCGGGCGTCTCGCGGAGACGTTGCGCCCGGCATCGGTCTGTGTGTCGGTGATCAATAGAAATGGAGATTGCGGGCCGCTGAGCCGCGCTGAGATATACGTGAAGGAGACTGAGGGTTTTTTTGATGGACGCGTGATGTATATAAGCGTGAACGGCAGCGGCGGGATCAATAGCATGAGCGTTATGGACAGATGATTACAGAAGGGGTGACGCGAACTGGACAATGAAGGGATGACTATAAGGGAGCAGTGGGAACGGCAAGAGATGGAGACGCTCTCTCCAATGGCGTGTCTGTCCTCCAGGAGCAAGGGGAGGGAGAGGGATGAACCGTTTTGCGAGATACGAACGGCCTTTCAGCGCGACAGGGACAGGATCATTCACAGCAAGTCGTTTCGAAGGCTGAAGCACAAGACACAGGTGCTCTCCCTGCCCGAGAGCGACCACATGAGGACTCGTCTTACGCATACCCTGGAGGTCTCGCAGATAGCGCGCACGATCTCCCGCGCCATTCGCCTCAATGAGGATTTGACGGAGGCGATAGCGCTTGGGCACGATCTAGGACACACTCCCTTCGGACACACCGGGGAACGATTCCTTGGAGAACTCGCGGTATCGCATGGGCTCCAGGGCTTCCATCACGCGGCTCAAAGCCTGAGGGTTGTCGACCGACTCGAACGGGATGGCAGAGGGCTCAACCTCACGTGGGAGGTTCGAATCGGAATACTTCAGCATTCCAAGGGACAGGTAGATGTGAGGGAGGGGTTCAACCTGGAGAATCCGTCATCCCTCGAAGCCTGGGTCGTAAGGGTGTCCGACTCTATCGCGTACCTGAACCACGACTTAGACGACGCGCTTAGAGCGGGGTTTCTCACGCCAAGCGACATTCCAGCCGGGATAATCCAGGCTCTCGGCAAGTCCCACGGCTCCAGAATAGGAGCCTTGGTCTACGACGTAGTAACAAACAGCGGAGATGGGCACATCGGGTTCAGCGCGGGGTTCCTGGATCAGATCGAAGACCTGCGAAATTTTCTGTACGCTTCGGTCTACTCCCATGAGTCGATAAAACGCGAGGAGCCCAAGGTAGCATACGTGATGAAGGCCCTCTTCGAGCACGCCTTGACGGAGATGCGCCTCGAACCAAGGGGAGCGGTGGACTGGATCTCGGGCATGACCGACCGCTACGCCATTCAATTCTTCCGTCAGATAGCGGAACCCAGAGCGTAAGACAACCTCCTGGCGGCCCGGCTCATCATGACGACGCCATCAATAAATATTGTACTGCCTCAACAGCTCCTTATAGCGGTCTTCTATCTCGTTCGCCGGCGCCGGGTCGAACTGATACGGCTTCATGTCCTCCTCCACAGCCGGCGCGACGTCCTGCGGCGTCGGGACCGGCTGATGCTCTACAGCCTGGGATGTCTCGGTGTCCTTCCGTTCGAGCTGATACTGGGCGCGCAGAGAATCATCATCCTGTGTGAGAATCAGCGACGGGCTGTTCGAGTCTCCTTCAGCGGTGAGCAGATTGCCGCCGTGCCATGGACAGGATGCCGACGGCGCCTGTCCGACAGGCATCAGAAGGTTGATCACCTTGGGACAGCTCTTGGTCGCGCGATATCCGGTGGTTCTGCATATGGTCACGGATTCTACGCTGATACCGGGGGGGATGGTAAACTGCTTTGGCGTGTTCGTTATCTTGACCGCTTCCGTCATGAACTCCTTCCACACCGGAGCCGCCACAGTCCCGCCGAACGCGCGCCCAAGCGTCTTGTGGTTGTCGTTTCCAACATAGACCACAGTAACGAGGTCTGGAGTGCCGCCAACGAACCATACATCCGTCCAGTCATTGGTCGTGCCTGTCTTCCCGAAGACCTGATACCCCTCTTTATCCATACGGGCTCTCGTGCCTGTCCCCCAGTTGACCGCCTGAATCAGCATGGACCTCAGTGTGACCGCTGTCTCGGGAGAGAGCGCGCTGATCAGCAGAGGTCCGTTCTGTTCTATTACGTTGCCATTAGAGTCGAGTATCTCCTTCACTCCGAACGGCTCGATTCTGTGCCCGTTGTTCGCGAAGACGCTGAAAGCCGCGGCCATTTCGAGTGGCGTCAGACTGCTTGACCCGAGGGCTATAGACAAATTTTCGGGCAGATACGGCGTAGTTATGCCCATTTTTTTCGCCTGCTCCCTTATGGTGTTTACGCCGACAACCTGAGCCATTCTGACAGCCACTGTGTTGATCGAAAGGGCCAGCGCCTCCGCGAGCACGACCTCGCCCTTGTACTTGCCGTCGCTGTTCTTCGGCGACCATCCGTTCGCGAAGTGCAGCGGCGCGTCGAGCATTCGATCGACGGGCCTGTATCCGTTCTCCATCGCGGTCGCGTAGACTATGGGCTTGAAGGCCGATCCGGGTTGCCTGAATGCCTGGGTCGCCCTGTTAAACTTGCTACTGTCAAAATTTCTGCCCCCGACCATCGCGAGAATTTCGCCGGTGTTTGGGTCGAGCGTCACCAGTGCTCCCTCGAACTTCAGCTTGGATATGACCGCTTCGGCGCGCTGCTGCAGTTCGAGGTCTATAGTTGTGTGTATGCGGAGTCCGCCGCGATAGATGCGCTCGCGCCCATACTTGGGGAGCAGCTGCCGAAACAGAATATGCGATACGAAGTGCGGCGCGTCCTCCATGACGAACGCCACACGGCTGTCCGCGCTCCTCACGTACGCGAGCGGCTCGCTCCGCGCGTGAGCGCGCTCGTCGTCGTTTATCATGCTGGTCTCCACCATCCTGCTCAGAACGTAGTTCTGCCGAGCCTTTGCCCGGTCCGGATGGCGTATTGGAGTGTACGCGTTCGGAGCCGGAAGGAGTCCTGCGAGCATTGACGCCTCCGGCAGGGAGAGCGCGTCCGGCGATTTGCCGAAGTAGTTCTGAGCCGCCGCCGCTATGCCGTAGGCTCCATGTCCGAAGTACGCCATGTTCATGTACATCTCAAGGATTTGGTCCTTGGTGTAGATTTTTTCCATCCTGATCGCTATGATAGCTTCGCTGGCCTTGCGTTGCAGCGTGCGTTCGCGCCCCAGAAATAGGTTTCTGGCAAGCTGCTGGGTGATGGTGCTGCCCCCCTGCCTTGCGGCTCCCTGTCTCATGTCGCTGAGCAGCGCGCGTACAATCGCTTTTATGCGTATGCCCTGATGCTCGTAGAACTCGCTGTCCTCGGCCGCCAGTATGGCCTTTGTCGCCCATGGGGATATCGTCCCGATGTCAACCCACGTCCTGTTCTCCTCGAAAAGCCTCGCTATGACGCGGCCCTTCCTGTCATAAACGATCGAGGTCAGGCTGGGTTTTATCTCCTCTATGGCAGGGAGATCCCTAGTGATGTCCTGAAGCATGATCACGCCCACCACGGATGCGAAGGCAGCCAAGGCCGCAACCATAAACGCCGCGAACAGGATGACGCCCCGGAACGCGGAGAACAGACGAATACGAGGCCTTCCTCGGCCCCTTCTCGCGATATTTTCTTGAGCCATCTCTTCATCCTCCATTGATACGGGCTGAGTATATCACTAACATAAGTTCATCGCCGCGCTTTTCTGTACGAATATTAATGGATATCCCACACTATATCAAGGTAAATTATAACCCCATCGCGGCAGAGATAAAGACTTCCGTAATCGAAATAACTCGCCGCTCATGCCGTTTTTTAGCGCGTCTGCCCTGTCCGCGTCGGATCGCGCGAATTCTAAAGCCGGGAATATGTTATAATTTTTGAGATATTCAGCCGCCGTTCTGTGCCAGCGAAGGCCCGGTTGCGTATATACGGCTTTGCGCGTGCCGCGGCATTAGTCAGAGCGTTATGCGCGCCAAGGGGAATGACTTCTGGAATGAATAAGCTTAAAGAACTGGCGCGACGATATATCTTCTCAGATGAACTTCCCCTGGACGCGAGAATGATAAACGTGATATGCGCTGTGGGCTTGGCGTCGGCCATTCTGGCTACGGTTGCGCGCGTGGTGACTCGGGCGGATGCCATGATGATCGTTATAATGCTCGCCATATCGCTCTCCATCGGGCTGTTTTTGATCGTGTGCAACAGGTATCACCTCTATCGCGTCAGCACGTGGATCACGCTCATAGCGCTCTGCGACATACTGTTTCCTGTGGCGTTCTTCATGTTGGGCGGCTCTGACAGCGGTATGGCGGCGTTCTTTGTGATCGGGCTCGCGGTCATCGTCATTCTGTCTCGGGGATTTATCCGCGTCCTGCTGATATCGACGAATGTGTTTCTGGTCGTCTCCTGCTATGTAATCGCGTATCGCCTTCCGTTTCTGACCTTCGAGCTGGACCCGCTCGGCCAGACACTGGACAATATACAGTCATTCCTCATATCCGGGTTTTTTATAGGTCTCGTCGTACTCTTTCAGCACATAATGTACGACGCCGAAAGGCGCAAGGCGGAGTCCTCCGCGCGAAAACTGGAGATAGCCAGGCAATCTATCGTCACGATGTTCGAGAGCAACCCTCACATAAATATCCTGTTCAATGAAAATTTCGACATCATCGACTGCAACCCGGCCGCCGTAAAGTTTTTGAAATTCTCGTCGAAGGAGGAGATGTTGTCCGGCTTCGCGGAGTTGATCCCGAATATCATTCCAAAGATTCAACCGGAAGGAAGAGAGTCCATACCCATGTCCAAGAGGTTGAGGGCGGCGGCCGATAACGGCTCCGTAAAGTTTGTCACCGCGCTCCGCGTCGATGGAGAGACCAAGACGCTGAACGTGGAGATGAGACGCCTCCCCTACGGAAACGGCTTCGCGATAGTAGGTCACATCGTGGACCTCACGGCCATTCACCAAGCAAGGCGTGATATCATGCGCCGCGACATGCTGAGTCAGGCCGTCAGCGACGCCGCGACGCTGCTTCTATCCCCCGACATAGACAGATTCGAGAGCTCCCTGATGAGCGGAATGGAGAAGATGGCGCTCTGCGTTGACGTAGACAGGGTTTATATATGGAAGAACCACGTGGAGAACGGCGTTCTCGTCTATAAGCGAGAGTTCCAATGGTTAAGCGAAAGGACAGAGGATGGACGGAGCGAGGTTGAAAAACAGCCGTTCAAGTTTCCCTATATCGACAGCATCCCGGAGTGGGAGGCGAAATTCTCATCCGGACAGGTCGTCCGCGGGCCCGTCAGCGAACTCTCTCTAACCGAGCGGGAGGTGCTATCAGCATACGGCGTCAAGTCGATACTGGCGATCCCCATTATCTTGGATGACAAGTTCTGGGGGTTCGTCAGCTTTGACGATTGCCGCAAAGAGCGCGAATTTTCGGACGCGGAGGAGGGCATCCTCAGGTCGGGATGCCTTCTCCTGGCCAACGCCATAATGCGGAACGAAAACGACAGGGTCCTGAAAAAACGCCTCGAACAGCAGGCGCTTATGTCCGATATATCGCAAAGTTTCATCTCCAAGGAGAACACGTCCGACCTCGTCAACGGCGCTCTGCGAAAGATGGGTGAATTTCTCGGGGTAACGCGCGTACTGATCGTGGTCTCGGATGAAAAGAGCGGAGAGACCCACCCCGCTTATATGTGGGCAGGTTCGGATAAGATCGAAACGCGGCCTGTGTTGACCGGCATCAACGAGCTCATAGGAGGCAGTTTTCCAAAGTTACTCCCATCCAGGGGCAGCATCCCGACCGTCCGCTGCGGCGACATCAGCTCTGAGGAGAAGTTCAGTCCGCTCTCCGCAACGGGGCTCATATCCTTCATCTGGGCGCCGCTCTATGTGGATGGCAGGTATTGGGGGCTGCTGAGCGTTGAAGAGTGTTTCAAACCACGCGACTGGAGCGAGAGCGACGCGCAGCTTGCCGGCATGGTGAGCGGCGCTGTTTCCGGGGCTGTGGCGAGGGATCTCATGGACAGGGAGCGGTCCAAAGCTCTGGAACAGGCTGTCCAGGCGAGCAGGGCAAAGGGAGAATTTCTCTCGAACATGAGCCACGAGATGCGCACTCCGATGAATGCCATCATCGGGATGACCACCGTTGGGCTTTCGGCCACAGATATAGGGCGCAAGGACCACTGCCTCCAGAGGGTCAGTGACGCCTCCGCCCATCTGCTCGGCATCATCAACGATGTGCTGGATATATCAAAGATCGAAGCGAACAAGCTCGAGCTCTCCTACGTGAGCTTCAACTTCAGGAAGATGATAGGCAAGGCAGTCGATGTCATTGACTTCCGGGTGGACGAGCGGCGGCAGAAGCTCCAGGTCGACATAGACGATGCCATCCCGGACTATATCATCACTGATGACCAACGCCTGACCCAGGTCATGACGAACCTGCTCTCGAACGCGGTGAAGTTCACGCCAGAGGAAGGCACGATCGGCCTGAGCGCCCATATGCTCGAAAGCTCAGGTGACCTGTTCACCGTGCAGATGGAGGTCAG
>JAIRWR010000029.1 GCA_031268885.1 Synergistaceae bacterium | reverse complement strand
TTCTTTGCAGGGGCTGTTTCCTTGAAACAAGAGATATAGCGATGCCGGCTAAAAGTTCCAGACGAGAGGCCAGGGCGGTCAATATTTCTGGAAACTCCCGCTTCCACCTTTGAAGGGTGCTTTCCTCAGCGCAACATTCGTGAGGCTCACAGGATGGTTCTTCTTGGTTTAGAAGAACTTTTTCGATCTCCTTGGCCGCGTAATGTTTGTAAGGCAGCATGTTGGGCAGCAGCAGAGTGAAAGTTTTGCCACAGGAGGAACAACGAAACCTTTGCACGTAGTACCAAAATACCCCCCCTGTTCAATAACGTGCCTCCTGCGTTCACCGTGTTTATGCAGTTTGCCGCCACAAAATCGGCAGGCATCTGGGATGGGGAAATTTATGCTGGTTGGAGGTATAATAAGTATGTTTTGGGCGTGTCCCCCCCCCCCGATGTTTGAATTTCCTGCAAGGAGTGTGAACTTGGGGGGACTCTCCTTTCTTCCCCTCTACTTTACATCAATAAGGACATCTTTCGGGAGACAAACATCAAGTGGAAGAGCCGTTGACGTTCCGCGGACTGCGCTTCCTCGGTCGGGAATTGTTCGGGATGTGGCGACGGGTCGTCCACTTCAACGCATACCTCGTTTCAATGTCGCTTTGAACAGGTTCCCTTCGATATCATTGATAAGATCAATATGCGGATACTTCGCCAGTGCCCGAATGATTCCCGAACCGTAACCGCGATATGGGATAAGATGGTTTGCGAACGAAGCCAAAACAGGATTGCGGGCGTTGGAATTGCCGGCCTTGATGTTTTCAACCGTCAGGTTGTTGGGCAGGCACCCTGGACTGATGATCTCAACCCTGTCCTGAAAAATAAATATCCGTACGGGGGCGGAGATAAAATAATCGCGATGGATCAAGGCATTCGCGACAAGCTCCTCAATGGACTCCGAGGGGATCTCCGGCAATCCCAGACTGTTTATTCCCTGCTCGCCCTGAACATGATGGAGATTGAATACGATAAAACTAACTGTCTGTTGAAAAACATCCGCCAGCTTTCCCACGAGGTCGCGGCTGTCCTCGTATTTTGCCGTACTGAGGTCGGTTGAGTCAAAAGCTCCTGCCTTGACGATAAACGCGGGCAGTCTATATTGAGGCGCTCTGGCGAAAAGCAGGACGCAGCAGACGTTCAAGCAATCATCCTTCAGCAAGTTCATATTCCGCAGGATATCCGGCATGGACACATCCTGTTTTTCCAAAGGTTCACCAAATCTTCTTTGAAAGAATTCTTGGAAATAGTCGGCATCAAGATCGGCAACGGTGGTTCCAGGCACCGGAGTCGCGTCCGCATGAACAAGGCCGGAAGACTGAAACAGCCGTTGTATCTCTTCTCGGGATGTTGCCCTGCGTCTGTCCGAACCGCACTTCACCCAGAAGACGCCATTTTTGTCCTGATATGGTCTGTTGAGACCGGAAGATACATCGACAGACACGATCAGTCCGCGGTCTGTCATGACATTTTCAGTCACTGGGTTGATTGCGGGCCGCACGCCCTGGCTTGCCGCGTTGGAGATAAGCTGATTCAACCGGCGCACATCGTCGCTGCTCAATCCGGCGATCGTCCCGTCATCGTTGACGCCAATGAGTATCTTCCCGCCGTCTCCGTTGCTGAACGCTATCATGTCGGAGGCGAGAGCATCGGCATTAGTCACGTTCTTCTTGAATTGGCGCCGGCTGTCCTCGCCGCGCTCCAAGATTTCCAGGAGTTCTAAGGTTTCCATGTTTGATAAATTTCCTTTCGCCGCTCAAATGCCTCTCTGCCGCCTTCCATGATTTTAACAATCTTTCCCTGTTGCGCTGGATCGTCAATGCCGCCGCTTTGAACGGAGACTTTTTCGTCAGTGAACGAACATGCGTGAATCTGTTCGGCGTCGCCAAGGACGGGAATGTTCGGATTGTGTGTGGCGAAGATAAATTGCATTTCGGGCTTCAATTCCCGAATCAATTTGATGACGTCCTCGTAAATGGTCTGATTATCGAGGTCATCCTCCGGCTGATCAATGATAATAACGTCGTTTTCGCGTAGCCCCAGCACAAACAAAATCAACGCTGACGCCCGTTGTCCCAAGGAATGATGCGCAAGCTCCGTACCGCGGTAGAGGATTGTAAATTTGTTGGGCGTCTGGTACGTTAGCAACGCGTTCAGGTTTTGCAGAAACAGATTGGCGAAGTTATCGGGATTACTTCCAAATAGATTTTTTGCGTTATCAAAGTCGAAATAGATAGAAACAAAGTCCTGATATTTTTCAACTATGTTTTGAAAGGTCGCCTCGCGCACACCGCTTCCCCTGAAAATACTCCTGAAATAACCAAGGAACGCGTCTCTGTCTTCTCTAAAGCCGATCGAGAACTTCAGCGCGGTATTTCTCTGCGAAACCGCGTCCAGTTCCCTATTGATGATCTGAAACTCCTGATTCCACAGATCGTTCAACCGGCGCAGATCTTCGCGCAGACTGTTTTGAAGCTCGGTTTTTTGGCCGCTGCTCTTCGAAAGCTCGTTCAATGCCGTCTCGGCTGCGGCCAATTTTCTTTTCAACATCAGAAATTCGTCCGAACTGATATTCTTTTCAGCCGCGGTTTTCAGTTCTTCCGCAAGCGTCCGTTCGATTGCCGCGAACTCATCCGCCAGACCATCTCTCGCGGCAATGAGTTTAGAATGCTCTTCCTTTAACGCGTTCAAGACTGTTTCGTCTTTTGCCAATTCCGCCTTTAGAATATCCGCGCTCTGGATAATCAGAGCGAATTGTGTTTCGAACCTCCTGAAAAAATCGGTATTATCCGCGGAAGTATAGCCGGGAAAATTGCGCAGTTCGTCTTCATGCTCTGCCAGCAAGTCCCTGACATCGGCAGCGAAGGTCTCAATCAAGGCAATCCCTTTTTCTGACCGTCGAATGTCCGCTTCAAAACCGAGACGCTTTTGCAGTTTTCCTTCCAAGTCGTGTTCCTTGTAGAAATTCAGACGAAATTCAGTGTCCCGCTTGACCCTGATCTTCTCTTCAATGAATTCGTCAACGTTGTGAACCTTGGACAACCGATCGATCGCTTCTGTGACTCTGGTCTTTTGCTCGGCGATTTCGCGGCGGATTTCGTCGCACTTTGCTCCCAATAGTTTTTCGATCAGGTCTTTTCCGGAATTTTTTCCGGCGGCAAGCTCTTTTTGCCCAAAGAAGAGCGGTTTGCGGAGCACCGTCTCGCGGATTGAGATACCGGGTTGGAGCTTTCCATCTATGAAAACATTCGCGCTCTCTTTCCATATGCGCCGGATTTGGCAATAGCGACCGTATCGGTCGATGGCGTCGATTACGACTCTGCCGCCGCTTCCAAGCGTCAATTCCACCAGCTTTTGTTTGTACTCTCTATCGCCGGTATTCTCTTCAAGCGGAATGCCCAGCCCATAGCGCAATGTTTCGAGAACGGAGGACTTCCCGCTGCCGCGAATTCCGATGAGCGTGTTGAGTTCCGGTGAAAAACTAATTGACCGCCCGTCCAAGGTTCCGCCTTCGAAACTGATTTTGTCGATGTGCGAGTGCTTGATTTCGGGTACATCCCTTAACCGCGATCTATTTTTATAGTCAATCAAGGCGAACTTGACCGCCTCAAAGGTAAACGCGCTAAGTTTAAGGAAACATTCTTCGCCTCTGCCGATCTCCTCGATCTTTTTCGGGTCACTTCCCTCCACTTCGGCGGGATACCAGCTGTCAAGCCATTGCGTTACTTTGGTTCGGCATTTTTTATTTGGATCGTTATGGGTGCGAACCTTTTGAAATCCAAGTGTTCGCCGCCTGAAAAACTCATTTTGCCCCAGCTCACTCAGACGCCCGCCTTCTAATCCACTCCACAGCCAGCTCTTCTGCTCAACATGGGCAAAGACGATGAAGAAATCTTTTTGGTAGACTTCGAGCTTTTTGATGGTATCGAGCAGGCTCAACGAGCTTCTGCCATTTTCATTTTCATATTGCTCCGGGGTTTTCCCCTCAAATGCCACATTCAGAAACTGTTTGATAAAATCTTGGCCCTCCGCTACCCATTCATCAGAGAACACGACAAGGGTATGAATACCGTTCGCCCCATCGTCCACCGACAGTTCGACACCAAGCAACAGGAAGACATCTTGCTCTCTGGCTTTTGAACGCAACGCCTTGAACTCTCCGTAATCGAACTTGTTGTGATTAGCTATGACTCCGACGGATATGCCCGCGTTTTTCAGCGCCTCCACGTAAGCGGAGCGGTAATAATTCTCATCGCCGGAGTATTTGAACTCCCTGTCGGCTTTGGTATGCAGATGAAAGTCCGCCCTCAGCCACATAGCTCCATTCAGAAACATAACTATTCACCTCGCTGAAGCATGATTTCCACTCCGCCCATAAGCTAATCAATACTGTAGTTCACGCTCGTAGCTGCAAAATCCGACCGTTCGCGGAACGGGCGCTTCAAGTATATGGTCCGCGTATCCCCGCCGTCTCCCACAGAGGTTTTTTACTTGTCAACCTGTGGTTTGAGTAGTTATCAAAAAAACCGGCTCCCATCTTACACGGAGCCGGTCTACTGTGACCCGAAGTTGCTTCTCCAGTCCTCAGCGCTCTTCTCTGATATCGGTTATAGCCTCGGCCAGGCGTCTCGCGCCCTCCTCTATCTCGTCGGGCTGGGCGAATGTGAAGCATGTGCGGAAGCAATCCGTACCTCCGCCGTTCGCGAAGAAAGCCGGACCGTTTACAAAAGCGACCCCTTTCTCTATCCCCTTCATGAAGAGCTTTTGAGAGTCGATTCCAGGGATTCTCACCCAGAAGAAAAAGCCGCCCTTTGGCGGCGTGTATTCCGCATCCGACGGGAGATGTCTTCTGAATGAGTCAGCCATTGACTTACACTTTCCAGAGTAATGCGTCACTATCTTTGGCAGAAAGCTGTCCATGTATCCGTCCGCGCAGTATTGGTTTACCAGTGCCTGGGCTATCACGCTTGTGCATAGGTCTGTGCCCTGTTTGATCATCACCATGCGCCTTATTATTTCAGGAGCTCCAACCACCCACGCGACCCTCGCCCCTGGAGCGAGAATTTTGGAGAACGAACAGGCGTAGACCACTCTGCCACTATTGTCCATGGAGAATATCGTCGGTTCGTGTTCTCCCTCATAACGCAGGTGTCCGTATGGGTCGTCTTCGAGTATTATCAGGTTGTACCGCTCCGCTATCTCGAGCAGGTCCTTCCTTCGGGACGCGCTCAACGTGGCTCCGCTTGGATTCTGAAAATTTACGATCGAATAGATGAACTTTACCGGTATTTCCGCTCTAATGGCGGTCTCGATGACCTCCGGAAGCATGTCCGTCTTTATGCCGTCCGCGTCACAGGGCACAGTAATAAACTTCGCTCCGCGGTTTCTCATGGTATGTATCGCGCCTGGATAAGTCGGATCCTCTACGATAACGGCGTCGCCAGGGTTTAAAAGCGCCGCGCAGAGCAGATCCATCCCCTGTTGAGAACCTGTCGTGATTACGATCTCGTTCAGCTCTGTCTCCCTACCCATGCGAGGAGCCATCCATTTAGATATGAAATCACGCAACGGCGTATAGCCCTCCGTCGAGCCGTACTGCATTATCTCCATTCCGTCCCGTCCAAGAGTTATCGCGCCGGACGCGAACTCTGGCACCGGGAATATATACGGATCGGGATTGCCCCCCGCAAAGGAGATAACGCCCGGCTTTATAATATATTTCATCAACTCGCGAATCGGAGATGGTTTCATCTCCGCCGCGGTCTTCGACAATAAATCACCCCAATTGACGTCAGCCATCTTCATATCCTCCTCATTAGTAAGAGATTTATTCGAAAATATATAAGGCAGATCTGTCGCGCTCAGTTCTTTACCGGCTTCCGCAGATACCACTCGACGAGGATTGAGCTGGCTATGTAAATCGAACTGTATGTCCCCACAACTATTCCAATGAGAAACGCAAAGGCCAGATTGGAGATGACCTCGCCCCCGAGAAAGAACATCGCGAATACTGGAAGGAGCGTTGTCAGCGAGGTGTTTATAGTTCGCGAAAGCGTCTGGTTGATAGAGCTGTCGACCAGATCAATTATGCCCTTGGAACGAATCTGGTTCCAGTTCTCTCTGATCCTGTCGAGAACCACAATGGAGTCGTTGAGCGAGTAGCCGATAACCGTCAGTATCGCGGCTATAAAGGACGTGGATATCTCGCGCCCAGTCAGGCTGTAGACGCCTAGCATTATGACGGAGTCGTGCACCAGCGCTATGACTGCCGCGACCCCGAAGCGGAAGCTGAAGCGGAAGGCCATGTAGAGGAGTATTCCGGCAATCGATAACGAAACGGCGATGAACGCTTGTTTGCGAAGCTCCCTCCCGACAATGGGGCCCACGTTGTCAATCTGCGATATTTCGACCCCGCCGTGTCTTTCGCCGAGGAGTTGGATCATCTCTTTTTGATTTTCATCTCCGGTGTCCTGATAGCGAATCAAGATATTGCTGTCATCGTACGCCTGGATCGTCGCCTGGCTAAGACCCGATTCGGATAGGGTCTCCCGTATCGAGCCGACGTCCGTGGGGTTCTCGAATCTCAACTGTATCGCTACGCCGCCGGCAAAGTCCACGCTGAAGTTCACACCCTTTGTCAGAAGCAGCGCAAGGCTGAGGATAACCGCCGCTGAGCTTATACACAAGACCACTATTCTGTATTTCATAAATGGCAGTTTAATCTTGGAAGCGTCAAAAGTAGCCATATAAACTCATTCCTCCGTTACAGGGCTATGTTCTTGCGGTAGCGAAGCAAGATCTCAAGTATCGCGCGGGTCACAACTATATTTCCAAACATGCCGGTCACAACCCCGAAGCTGAGCGTAACCGCAAAGCCCCGCACAGGACCCGTGCCGAAGTAGAAGAGCACGGCGGCGGCAATAAGCGTCGTCACATTAGAGTCGAGTATGACGACAAGCGCCTTGCGGAAGCCGGAGTCGAGAGCCGCGAGAATGGTCTTGCCCGAGCGGAACTCCTCCCTCACTCGTTCGTATATAAGTATGTTCCCATCGACAGCCATACCTATGGTGAGCACGATTCCGCCTATACCAGGAAGCGTCAATGTTGTCCGCAAAGCTATCATTATAGCCAACAGCAGAAGCATGGCCACGATCATCGCGATATCGGCCGCTATTCCAAGCACTCCATAATATATCAGCATGAAAAACGCGACTAACACAGCCCCTATCAGTCCGGATTGCACGCCGGACCGTATGGAGTCCTCCCCCAGAGTCGGTCCGACAGACCGGTTTTCCAGCATCTCCACTTCGACCGGCAACGCTCCCGCTCTCAGCATCACGGCCAGATTGGCGGCTTCCCTTGAGGAGAAATTTCCCGATATCTGGGCTTCTCCTCCGCTGATACGCGATCTTACCACCGGCGCGGATATGACTACGTTGTCTAAGACGATCGCGATCTGCTTGTCGATGTTGGCTCCGGTCGCCGCCTCGAACGCCGAAGCGCCATTACTATTAAATCTGAGCGACACCGCCGGCTTCTGAAGCTCGTCGTACGTAACTCTGGCGTCGATGAGGTCCTGCCCTGACACATACACTTCGCCGAGGAGATATGTTTCGCCGCTGTCACCCCTCGCCGCAAGCACATCGGGGCTCCCGTTTGCGCGCGCCTCAAACGCTTCGATATTGCTCATTACGGCTTCGTTGAGGTTTGTCCATCGTCTAACCGCTTCATCGTATTCGGCGTCATTCGGATAATTTTTCCGTTCAACAGGCGGCGGGCTCTCGGGTCCAATCCCAATAACACTGCGGAACTCGAGCATCGCTGTGCGGCCGATCAATTCGAGCGCCTCATCCGGGTCCTCTATACCGGGAAGGTCTATCGCCACCCTGTCGGAACCCTCCCTCTGAATCATCGGTTCAACGATACCGTACTGGTCGATTCGATTGCGAAGGGTCGCTATGAGCCGTTCGATGATGTCGTCATCGACGCTTATATCCTCAGTCAATTTGGCCTGCAGAACGACATGCGCGCCCCCCTTCAAATCAAGCCCGAGCTTCACCCGCCCGCTTATCGGGAAAACCGCCGCCACGGATAAAACGATGACGAGAACTATAATGCCCATCCTCACCTTGTCTTTTTTCAGCATAATACATACGCCTCCTGAAGCATAATTATGACTGTCAAATTCCCATCAAGAGACGAGGATTCAGCAAAACCAGCGACGGACTGGGACAACCATAAACCACCACCCAAACAAAGAGACGCGAGAGATCCGATTCGCGCGATAGGTTGGAAGTTATCTGTCTCGGGCCGCTGATCGGGACACCTTGACGGTCATATAGGTCATATAAATTTAATCGTTTTTCTCGCGTTCTTCTCCGCTGACGGCGTCGGTTCCCCCTGACGGAGCAGGAGCTTCATTCTCTACGTGCGGCTCATTATTCTCGCTACCATTACTACCCTCGTCAGGTTCCTTGAAGAGAACATCGCTCTCTTCGGCCGTGATCCCATCCTCAATCGCGATTGGCACTGAAGTCTCACTCTCGGTCTGTGCGCCGCTTTGAGCTTCCGGCCTCTTCTTCTTCCTCTTGTGCTTGAACAGTTTCGAACCATCCGCCGAGTCCTTCTTGGTCGAAATGGATGATTTGAGGATCCTGACCCTTACGCCCTCGGCTATTTCGATTATATAAGAATCATCCATGACATCGCAGACGCGCCCGAAGAAACCGCCAGCGCTGATTACCGTATCGCCCCTCGTTATCGACGCTACCATGTTGTCGTGCTGCTGCTGCTTTTTCTTTTGAGGACGGAAAATCATGAGGTAGAAGATACCTATAAATAGCACTATGGGCAGCGCGAGGCTAACGATTCCCTGCTGCTGCCCCGACGCCGGCGCATCCGCGGCCATAGCCGCCCCCGGAAACAGCAGGCTTGCTATCCATTCACTCAGTCGGTTCAAAAAACCCCCTCCATTCTAGCTCTTACAAAACCCGTTTCTCTGTGGTCACTGCTGAAACTCTGCGCGAAAAAACGCTTCCGCGCTGACATATTTTAAAGAAGCGTCTTTTCGGCGCGCGGCGTCGAAGGGATCAAACGACGAACATTTTATCATGAATTCAACAAAAGACCACACGATACCGTAATATTTTCCCAAAACCTTTCGCGGCGCACACGCTGAAGTATGCCGCGTCAGGGGACAACCGAGCCGGTCGATATCGGCTGTTTCAGGAAGAAGAGGAGCTTCTCCAGTTCGGCCATGATATCGACCCTGACCACAAAAATTTCGTCCGGAACAACAAGAGGCCCTTGGGTCAGCGCCAATACCCCCCTCAAAACCCCAGACGATATGGCGAGATCCACGCAACTCTGAGCGGCCTTCGCCGGAACGGCGAGTATGAGGATCTCTATTCCTCTGTATGCCATAACGGACGGAATGTCGGTGTAGTTCCAACAGTGAATTCCGGATATGTCCCGGCCTATCTTACGCTGGTCCGCGTCGAAAAGCGCCTCGAAACGTATCTTCTTCGTGTGGAAAGCCGGGTTTGAGAGGAGCGCGGTGCCCATATTACCGACTCCCGCCAGTGCTATTCTCCATATTTTGGGAGACGCCAGAATTTCGGCTATATGATCGCGCAGCCGCCCTACATGGTATCCGACACCGCGTTTTCCTATCTCGCCGAAATACGACAGATCCTTTCTGACCTGACTCGCTTTTATGCCGAGCAAGTCGCCTATCTGCTGGCTGGAGACAACACGATACCCCTCCTCCTTCAGCGTTTCGAGAAGACGGCGATACTGCACCAATCGCTCGATTGTAAGTTCTGCAACCTTCATACGCAAAGGCCCCTTCCAAAACGTTGGTAAGGCTGACCATGCCGGGAGATGCCCCCGGCTTCATTTGGAATAAACAGACCGCAAAGACAACTAAACAGCCATAATGTTCTTTACCGTCCGCGGGCTATTGCCTCGATCTCCACCAAGCCGCCCAGGGGCAGAGCCGCGACCGCCACGCACGAACGAGCTGGCGGTTCGGTCCCGAACACTCTGGCGTAGATGCCGTTGAATCTCCCAAAGTCGCTCATATCGGCGAGGAAGACCAACACCTTCACTACATCGGCGGCGGACAGTCCCTGGGATTTCAATACGGCCAACACATTCGAGAGCGCCTGTTCCGTCTGCGATTCAACGTCCGGACCGGCAAAAGCTCCCTTCACCGGATCAATTCCAAGCTGGCCAGAGCAGTAAAGCAGGTCACCCGCCCACACGGCCTGACTGTATGGGCCTACGGCAGCTGGAGCGGCGTCGGTCAGCACGATCTTCTTCATCCGCGTATGCGGCTCATTCCGGCGTACTTGGCGCTCTCGCCGAGCTCTTCCTCTATGCGGAGAAGCTGATTGTACTTGGCAACCCTGTCTGTCCTGGCGAGCGCCCCTGTCTTTATCTGACCGACAGACGTGGCCACTGCCAGATCCGAGATAAAGGTGTCCTCCGTCTCGCCGGAGCGGTGAGATACGATCGCGCTGTATCCCGATGTCCTTGCCATCGAGATAACCTTGAGCGTCTCGGAAAGAGAACCTATCTGGTTTAACTTGACGAGGATCGAGTTGCCGACTCCGGCTTTGATGCCGCGCGCGAAACGGACTGGATTTGTGACGAACAGGTCATCGCCGACGAGCTGAATTCTATCGCCGATCTTTTTCGTCAGGAGCGCCCAACCGTCCCAGTCCTCCTCGCTCATGCCATCCTCAATGCTAACAATAGGATATTTGGACGCAATCTCGGAGTAGTAGTCAGTGAGCTCAGCCGCAGTGAGTTTCCGCCCCTCGCCCTTGAGATCGTAGACGCCATCCTTGAAGAACTCGCTCGCGGCGACGTCCATTGCCAGGCTTATCTGTCCTCCTGGTTCGTAGCCCGCCGCTTCTATCGCGTCAACCAGGAACTTGAGCGCCTCGGAATTTGACTTGAAGTTTGGGGCAAATCCGCCCTCGTCCCCTATAGCCGTCGGATAACCGGATTTCTTGAGTATCCCCTTGAGGGAGTGGTATGTCTCCGCACCCATCTGAAGGGCCTCGGAGAATGATAGAGCGCCGTGCGGAACCAGCATGAACTCCTGGATATCCAGATTGTTGTCAGCGTGAGCGCCGCCGTTCACCACATTCATCAGAGGCGTTGGAAGCAGGTAGGGCCCGAGTCCGCCTATGTACGCCCATAGAGGCAGTTCGTGCGAGGCGGCCGCCGCGCGGGCTACTGCCAGCGAGACTCCGAGTATCGCGTTCGCGCCGAGTTTACCCTTGTTGTCGGTGCCATCCAGGGCAATCATCAGCGAATCTATCTCCTGTTGGTCTGTCGCGTCGATGCCGATCAGAGCAGGTTCGATAATGTTATTGACATTCTCCGCGGCCCTTTGAGCGCCCTTCCCCGCGTACCTCTTGCCGCCGTCCCGCAGCTCCACCGCCTCGAATGTGCCGGTGGATGCGCCGCTTGGAACGCTCGCGCGCGACTGTATTCCGTTCTCCAGCCAGACCTCTACCTCGACGGTCGGATTTCCCCTTGAATCCAGTATTTCACGCCCATGAACTCCAACTATTTCACTCATGATTCTGAACACTCCTCTCAATATCTTCAGTCACCGCCCAGGGATGCTCGTCCCTTCCAAGCCTTCTGTCCCCGGTTATCCGAACGGAGGGTTCTCCGTGCTTCATGGCTCTCTCGTCGACTGATATTACCTCCGCTGTTACGACTCTCGCCGGAAACGCTATCTCTATCGTATCAGAAACCTTCGTCCCGACCGAGGGTTTGACGGTTCTCCCATTGAGCCGGACAGCGCCGATATCCGTCATCTCGCGCGCCAGCGCGCGGCGCTTCACAAGTCCTGACAATTTTAGAAACTTGTCGATGCGCATGAACCGCGGCCGCTAATCGAGAAAATCCTTCAGTCTTTTGCTTCTGCTGGGGTGGCGAAGTTTGCGCAGCGCCTTGGCCTCTATCTGGCGGATGCGCTCCCTCGTTACGCCGAACCTCCTGCCCACGTCCTCCAGGGTATGCGCGTGCCCGTCCTCCAAGCCGAATCTCAGACGCAAAACCTCCCTTTCGCGCTCACTCAAATCCGCCAGCATCTCCTCCAACTGTTCGCGGAGTATCATGCTGGCTGCAACCTCCTCCGGGTTCGGCATCTCCTTGTCCTCAAGGAAGTCGCCGAGCTGACTGTCCTCTTCCTCTCCTATCGGGGTCTCCAGTGACACAGGTTCCTGAGCAATACGCTGTATCTCCTCCACCCTTTCGGATGATATCTCCATCTCAACGGCTATCTCCTCGGCGGTCGGCTCCCGTCCGAGGCGCTGTACGAGCTGACGTGAGATCCGGATCAGCTTGTTTATGGTCTCCACCATGTGGACAGGTATACGGATGGTGCGGGCTTGATCCGCAATGGCCCTTGTTATCGCCTGGCGTATCCACCATGTCGCGTATGTGCTGAATTTGAATCCCTTCTGATAGTCGAATTTTTCCACTGCCCGGATCAACCCGAGGTTTCCCTCCTGGATCAGGTCAAGAAACAGCATTCCGCGGCCGATATACTTCTTGGCTATGCTGACCACAAGACGCAGGTTCGCTCCCACCAGGTGCGCCTTGGCCGTCGAATCGCCGGCCTCCACCCCTTTTGCCAGCCTCACTTCCTCGTCAGCCGTGAGGAGCGAGATCTTGCCTATCTCGCGGAGATACATACGAACCGGGTCGGACAGCGGCAGTTCGTCGAGCACTGAATCGTCCTTGCTTCCTGGCATGAGAGGAATAGCCTCATCCTCCAGGTCGTCCTTGTCCTTAGGTTCATCCACTACGTCGATGCCGAGCTCCATTATATTGAGATAGATGTTGTCGAGCACCTCTGTGGAGAGTATCTCCTTCGGCAGCCTCTTCTCGATGTCCTCGTATGTGACGAAGCCCTTCTCCCTCCCGGTGTGCAGGAGATCCCTTATGCTGTCTATATAGTCCATCATCTCCTCGGCAGGCAGGTCGCCGGCTACAGGCGAAACTGGAGGAATCGGCAGATCGCCGTGTTCCGCGTCGATCTTGTCCTCCTCGTTTATAACGTCCATGACATCGTTCATCTCGGCCTTTTCCTCGCGGATGATGCTGGATTCCGCGTCTTCATCAAGCAGATCGGACGTCATGATCCCCCTCCTCCCTTCAATTTCTTGGCCCATCTGTGGTACTCGGCAATATCATTCCTCGTCGCCCTCTCCGACAGAACGAGGGGTTTCAGCGTCTCGTACCGCCTGCGCGCCATATTCACACGCAGGGAATCGATTATCTTATCGATATGCCGCGCTCCCAGCTCTCCCCAGGCAAGCACGGCATCTCCTCTCGTTATGCGGCTTGGGAGATCTCGCTCGCCGATATGCCTCCATCTCTCCTCCAGTTCATTGGGGTTCTCTCCGGATACGAGGGCGGCGACAACGCCCGACGTCGCTTCGTCCGAAAAGAGCTGAAGCAGTTCTGGTCCCTCCATCGAACAAGCCAGCTCCGTCCTCAGCGCCTCGTCGCTCCAGATGAGGCTACAGAACGCGCACTCCAGGTCCAGCTCCTTATTCCTCTGCGATGCCGTTCTCCCGCCCATACCCATGAATACATCCGATCGACCGCTGATATCCTCATCGTAAGACGACGCCCTCTCTCTCTTCTTGTGACTCTGTATCTCGTCTTCCACCTCGTGCTGCTTGAGGGCGAAGACGACGGCTATCTTAGGAATATGACTCCTTACGTCAAGCCACGGCAGCGACGCTAGGCTGGAGAAAACTTCCTCGCGCGCCTTCAGAGCGCGCCCGGGCGTATTGAGATCGTGCCGGCGAGCGTGTACGTGATAGAGCGGCAACGGCATAGCGGAATCCAAAAGACTGCCGAACTTCTCGCCGCCACCGCTCTTTGAGAGCATGTCATCCGGATCCATGCCCTCCGGCAGGGCGACGACCTTGACCTCTATACCGTGCCTGTTGAGAATGTACATCCCCCTGATCGACGCCTCCTGTCCGGCTCCGTCCGCGTCATACGCAACGTAACAGAGGTCGCCGATGCTCTTTATTAGCTTCGCCTGCTCGTCCGTGAGCGAGGTTCCGAGCGATGCCACCGTCTCGGTGAAGCCGGAGAGGTGAGCCCTGATCGCGTCCATATAGCCCTCCATCAGAATCACTCGTCCGCGTTCCCTGATGTTTTTTTTAGCCTCGTGCATCAGGTATAGGTTGTGCCTCTTGCTGAACAGAGCGGACTCAGGACTGTTTATATACTTTGCGCCCTCTCCGTCTATAAGTCTCCCTCCAAAACCCGTAATTTTTGCCATCCTGTCGCGAATTGGAAAGATAATTCTGCCGCGGAACCTGTCATAAGTCCCTCTCTCTCCCCTAACCGCAAGCCCTGATG
The DNA here is from genome assembly GCA_031268885.1 of Synergistaceae bacterium. Lineage (GTDB taxonomy): Bacteria > Synergistota > Synergistia > Synergistales > Synergistaceae > JAIRWR01. Next base: position 59,256 of record JAIRWR010000029.1, on the reverse strand, counting down.
ATATAGCGTCATCGATAGAATACCCCAGCGACCTCAGGTGTTTCGACATTCCATCCCACGATTGCGGCGCCCAGCCAAGCTCAAACAGGCTACACTCGTTGTCACCGACGCCACGCCGGGAGAGGTAGGCCATCGCCGCGGAACCGCCCGGTCCCTTCAGTGCTTGTCTGAAGAATTTGCAAGCGGCCTCCAGTATGGCCCTTTCGTCCTTTTTCTCGCCCACTCCCCGTTGACTCGCGCGCCGCCCCCCCGAGAGCCGCACTCCGGCACGGGCAGCCAGTGTTTCCAGCGCCTCGCGAAACGACAATCCTTCCATCTCCATCACAAATGTGAAGATATTTCCGCCCTTGTTGCAGCCAAAACAGTGAAATGTTCCTCTCTCGCTGGAAACGGCAAAGGATGGCGTCTTTTCGCCGTGAAAAGGGCAGAGTCCCCAATGAGTCGAGCCTGTTTTCCGCAGATGGACGTAGTCCCCTATAAGTTCGACGATGTCGATTCGCGACTTGATCTCGCTTACGTCGTCGCCCATTTCAAAAAGCGCCCTGCCCGCTGGCCCTCAGGCGCTCCGGTATAAAGTCGTACCTGGCAAGGTCGTCCCACGTCTCCCCGCGCACTATCGTATCGGCGATGCCGTTCGATATCAACAGCACCGCTGGGCGGGGTAGCATATTATAACGGCTTGCCATCGAATAGTTGTAAGCTCCTGTCGACAGAACAGCTATGATATCTTCCCGTTCGCACATCGGCAAGCGCGCGTCGCGCACGATCACATCTCCGGATTCGCAGCAGCGTCCTACTATCGTCACCGGCGCGCCGGCAGGCTCGTCCATCTTGTTCGCGACAAAAGCGCAGTACTCGGCGCCGTACAGGGACGGACGCGGATTGTCGGCCATACCTCCGTCTACAGCGACGTATGTGGCGGTTCCCGGCATATCCTTGACGTTTTCCACCCTGTAGAGGGTGATGCCGGCCTCCGATACAATCCAACGCCCAGGCTCTATGCAGACGATGGGGCGCGCGATCCCCTCCGCTTCGAAGTATTCGTCGAACGTTTTCATGACCGGATCAAGAAATGTCCCTATCTCAGCCGATTCTTCACTGGGGCTGAAGGCCGCCGCGAATCCGCCGCCGACGTTAATCTCCCTGGGAGAGTACCCGGCGTCAGTCCGAAGCTCACCGACGCGAGAGACCAGGGCCTTTGCCGCTAGTACATGCGACTCTGGGTCTTTCAGCTGGGAACCAATATGAAAGTGAAACCCCTCCAATTCGAGAGAGGCGGAGTTCATGACGAATCTTATGGCCTCTATGAGACCGTTCCCGCGAAGCGGTATGCCGAATTTGCTGTCCAACCCACCGGTCTGGATATATTTGTGCGTGTGTGAATCGACTCCTGGGGATACTCGGATCAGTATTTTCTGCAAAACACCCTCTGATTGGGCTATGTCCGACAGCCTCTCCATCTCCGTCATATTGTCCACTACGACGCGCCCTGCTCCAAGCTTGACGGCGTATGTCAGCTCCGGCTTCGACTTCGCGCTGCCATGAAACAGGACTCTTTCCATCGGAAAATTCGAGAGGAGCGCTGTGTGCAACTCACCGCCCGATACGACATCGAGCCAGAGGTTTTCGCGCCTGACGATGCACGCCATCGCGCCGGTGAGAAACGCCTTGCTCGCGTAGGCGGCCCTCGTTCGCTCGTGCCTGTCCAAAAAACGATCTCGAATTTGGCGTATGCGATCGACAATCATGTCCTCAGACATGACGTAAAGAGGAGTACCGTGCTCTTCCGCCAGACGAACTACATCAAGCCCACCCCAGGTCAGGCGTCCGTTTTGCGAAACGATTTTCACTTCTCCATGCCCCCCGAAAATAAATCCCATCGTGAATATTCTATCACAAGAGCGAGGCTCATACCACCAGCATCCAAACACCCTGGGAGAGGATGCCGCCGCGGAATGACGCTTGGCATCGAGAGACGCGCCTTTGCGGTGACATTGATTTAATAAACGCACGGCGGGTTGACAACGCCATTGCCGGACAATGAGTGGCCGCGAACGTCTTTTCAGCCGTCACAAGAATTCTGTAAAAGTACTTGACTGGAGTTAACTCCAGCCGGTACAGTTCAGAATATTAGGAGGTTCATATGTACGTCAAAAAAAATTTTCCGTTGGAGGAGGACAATATGAAAAAGATCATAGTAGGGAGCATTGCGGTTTTTGGTCTGCTATTCTGCACAGCCGTTCTTTCATTCGGGCAGAGCGCGCAGCAGAGTAATTTGGGGAGAGTATTGGTGCTGTACTATTCCTACTCAGAAAACGCCAATACCGAGAAGGTCGCTAAAATAATACAGGAGCTGACAGACGCGGATATCGTCAAAGTGGAGCCGGCAACACCGTTTCCAGAAATGGAGTATCCTCAATTTATACAATGGGCGAGAGAACAGCAGCTACAGGGAGCTTATCCACCGATAAAAAATTTGAATATCGATATTGCTTCCTATGATTTCATCTTTGTCGGGACACCGGTATGGTGGGGCTCATCATCACTGCCGGTAACAGAGCTACTCCATCAGACAGATTTTGGAGGAAAACCCATGGCGGCATTTTCGACAGCTCAAGGCGGGCCAGGCGCCGCAGTAAGCGATATCGAGGCACAAGCTAAGAACGCGCTTCCAAGGGGCGGCATAAATTTTAACAACGTCGCCAGCGATAGGCAAATAACCGAAAGAGTAACAACATGGGTAAGAGGTCTAAAACTGTAGATATATCACCCAATATAGTTCATAACATTGGGCGATACTCGGCAGGGTAAAAAATGTCCTGAAATCTGGAGCTTTGTATAAAACGATTTTTTGGAGAAAAAAAAGATGACCATAGCCGAAGTGAGCAAAAAGTATGAATTATCAATAGACACCCTACGCTACTATGAACGGGTGGGGTTGATCCCGCCGGTAAGACGGGGCAAGAGTGGCATAAGGGATTATAGTGATAAGGATATAGAATGGGTCGGATTTATTAAATGTATGCGGATAGCGAATATTCCCATTGAAGTATTGATTGAGTATGTGAACCTTTTTAAGCAAGGGAATGACACGCAGAAAAACCGGAAGACGATCCTGAAGGAACAACGGGACCGACTGGCGGAACGAATAGCGGAATTGCAAGGAATACTGGGAAAACTTGATTTCAAGATTGCGAACTATGATACCGCCGTTTTAGAGGTGGAAAAGAAATTGGTTTGGTAGGGTTTTGAAGAATGAAGGACAAAGAATTACAAGAGTAGACACACACTGCCGTACTGCGGGACTTGGATAAATACTTTAAGGAGGAGAAAATGATGAAAAAATCATTTTTAATAGGTATTGTGTTGGTGTTTGTTGCCAATCTTTCAGCAGCGGCACAAGAAGTTTCCATTGACTTTCGGTACAATGTTCTTAGAACAGAACCGACAGGAAATTATCTTAATTGGTCAACTGGCAACATAAATATACAAGATTCTTTAGACGCGGTAACAGGCGCAAGCAAGGCACGGTCAACCGGAGAGCTTGACGCCGTCCGGTATGATTCAACAACAACCAGAAGATATACTATTCCAGTTGGGCTTCGGCAGTTGTTGTTATTTCCGATATGTCCAACAAGGTACACGGATCTTTTCCATTTAACGGTACTCGAAGAAGGTCAAAAGCTTGTTGTCCGTTTTATACTGGATGGCACATTGTATCAAATTAGAACTGATGACAGAAAACAAGTTGATATTAGAAACGCCTTTTCAAAGGCTGAAGGGATAACCGTAACTAACGCGCTTGTTCCTGTCAATCTAAAGCCGGAATACATACTGCCCGGCAGCACAGCAACAGATTGGAACTCTATTGATTGGAGTAAGATTCAATGGAGGCCAGATACCGCTGAAACCGATGCCAGCCGTAAATATAACGGAATATTAATGGTTGGCTACTCCAATGGCATCTTAACGATTGAAGGTACGTTAATGCCGCAATCAATTAACTGAACCGGCCCAAGATGGACTTTTTATAAAGGAGACACAGAGTGCTGTATAAAAACTTTCAAGGATTGAAACTATCCGCGCTCGGTTTCGGAAATATGCGTCTGCCAACGCTCGAAAATGGAGCGATTGACACATTTGAAGCGGACAAGATGTTAGCGTATGCCTATGAGAACGGCGTGAATTACTTCGACACCGCTTATGGCTATCATGGCGGAGAATCAGAGCGGTTTATCGGCAGATCACTTGCGCGTTTTCCACGTGAGACATGGTGTCTGGCGGACAAGTTCCCAGGTTACGAAGCGCGAACGGAGTGGAATCCTGCTGATGTATTTGAAGAGCAGCTTCATAAGTGTGGAGTGGAATACTTCGACTTCTATCTGTTACACAATGTCAACGAAAACACTATCAAGACATATCTCAACTCCAAGTGGGGAATTATCGACTATCTGTTGGAACAGAAAAATGCGGGACGTATTCGTTTTTTCGGGTTCTCTTGTCACGCCGGAATGGAAACCTTTTTGAAATTTATGGAACTCCACGGCGATAAAAAGGAATTCTGTCAACTTGAAATCAACGCGCTTGACTGGTTCTTGCAGGACGCAAGAAAGAAGTATGAATTCTTGATGGGGCGCAACATTCCGGTTTGGATAATGGAGCCTGTCAGGGGTGGCAAATTGGCGTCGTTCTCCGCCGAAAACGAGAAAAAACTCAAAGCGGAACGTCCTGATGAGAGCATGGCAGCGTGGGCATTCAGGTGGATTCAATCATTACCGCGGATTAGCGTGACATTGAGCGGAATGACGACTATGGAGCAAGTATGGGATAACATCAACACTTTCCGCGAAGAAAAACCACTGAATGCCGGTGAAAAAAAACTATATGAAGAAATCATAGCGGGGCTTGCGGATATGCTCCCCTGTACTGCCTGTCGGTACTGTTGTCCGGACTGTCCAAAGGAGTTGAACATTCCCAACCTGCTGGCGCTATACAACGACTGCCGCTATGAACCTTCTGTCATAGTGAGAATGATAGTTGACGGGCTAAAACCGAGTAAACGGCCATCCGCGTGTATCAATTGCGGGAAATGTAAAAAAATTTGCCCACAAAATATCGATGTACCTGAAACGTTAAAGTACTTTCAGTCAATACTCGACACGCTTCCGCATATCGGAACTGTGAACGATAATGAGGAATCCTAAGCAATGTCTATGGCAATCATTGCCGCTAAGTAGTAACGAGCGCTCGCTACTCCATGCTCTTACGCGCTTCCCGGCATGGGAACTCGAACTCTTAGCGCGTCCGGCATCGTTCTTATCCCTCCGGACTTTCGTCTATTTCTATCTCATCCAGTTCCTTGATCCATGCCGAGCTGTCGGCGTCACTGGGCATACGCCAGTCGCCGCGTGGTGAGAGCGTGACGGAACCGATCTTTGGGCCGTCGGGAAGGCAGTTGCGCTTGAACTGCTGCGCGAAGAATCTGCGGTAGAATACGCGAAGCCATTTCAAAATCACGCTGGGCGGATACGAGTCACCGAAGGCCAGTTCGCACATGGCGAATACCCTCGCCGGACGGCGTCCCCACCGGACCGCGTGGTACAGGAAGAAGTCATGCAGCTCGTAAGGCCCCACGATGTCCTCGGTCTGCTGGCTGATGTCGTCACCGGAGGGCGGCAGCAGTTCCGGGCTCACGGGGGTGGCTAGGATATCCTCCAGGACATCCCTGAGCGGAGGGGTCGCCTCGGCGACGTATCTCACTATGTGCCTGACGAGGGTCTTTGGAACGCCGGCATTTACTCCGTACATGCTCATGTGGTCGCCGTTATAGGTAGCCCAGCCAAGCGCTAGCTCCGAGAGGTCGCCAGTTCCGACCACTATGCCGCCGGACTGGTTCGCCAGGCTCATCAGCACTAGCGTCCTGATACGCGCCTGAGCGTTTTCATATACCACGTCACGGGCCTCCTCGGACGCGCCTATATCGCTCAAGTGCAACTTCACCGAGTCGGTGATACAAATTTCGCGGCATTTTATTCCTATGGCCTCGCAAAGCCTGATCGCGTTAGATTTGGTCCTGGATGTCGTGCCAAAACACGGCATCGTGACCGCGACGATGTCGGACATGGGCCTTCCGAGCTTAGCAAACGCCCTCGCCGTCACAAGCAGGGCGAGGCAACTGTCCAGCCCGCCCGATATGCCGATGACAGCGGTTTTTGCGCCGGTGTGCTCAACGCGCTTTCCGACGCCGGCCGCCTGCATATCCAGTATGGCCTCACAGCGCAGGTTCTTCTCGTTCTCGTCGCTGGGGACAAAGGGGTGAGGATCCACTCTGCGGCGTAAGGAGTTCGTTCTGACGTCGAGGGAGAAGCGAACCGTGGAGTAACCACTCTCGTCTCTGTTCCACGTATTAATGCGCCTGCGGTCATGCTCTATTGAAAACAGATCTATCTCAGCCGCGGCCCATCCATCCCCGAACGGCGGTGATTCGGAGAGCGTTTCGCCGTTCTCGCAGATAAAATTATGGCCGCCGAACACTACGTCGCTGCTGCTCTCGCCGTGCCCGGCATCGGCGTAGACATAGCCGCATACAAGCCTTGCCGACTGCCCGGCAGCAAGCGTCCTCCTGTACGCCGCCTTGCCTATTGTCTCGTCGCTCGCCGACAGGTTTAATATGATTGCCGCGCCGGCCATAGCGTGAAAACAGCTTGGCGCGGCCGGCACCCAGAGATCCTCGCATATCTCCACCGCAAACTTGAACGACGGTTCGCGATCGCATTGAAAGATGGACCTCGTCCCAAACGGAACCTCGCAGCCGCAGGAATTGACTGACAACATATCCTTCAAGGCCGGTGAGAAGTGGCGGAGTTCATAGAATTCGTTATAGTTTGGCATATGCGTCTTTGGCACAAAGCCGAGCAGCTTACCGCAGCCGAAGATCGCCGCGGTGTTGAACAGCTTCCCGCCGTGCGCGAGAGGTATGCCGGCCGCCGCGATCAAGGGGATCCCCGCGCTCTCCCGGACAAGATACGCCAGAGCGTCACATGCGCTCTTAAGCAAGGTCTCCTGCAAGAACAGATCCCCACAGGTATAGCCCGTGACGCAGAGTTCGGGAAGGCACAGCAGTCTGACGCCATCCTCCGCGGCCCTCCTCATAGAGGAGAGGATTCGCTCCGCGTTGCGAGCACAGTCGGCAACTCTTATGGGCGGAGTGGCTGCCGCCACGCGGACATATCCGTCAAGCGCGCGCATAATATCTCTCTCCTCTCAAAGTGCTGGAGCTATTTTACCTTGTATATCCAGCCGAACTTGTCCTCTCTGGTACAGGTTTGAATACCAGTGATCTCATCATACAGTCTTTGCGAGATCTGGCCGATCTTCCCGCCGTTGATGGACATGACGGTATCTTTATACTTCAGTTCGCCTATCGGCGATATGACCGCGGCCGTACCAGCGCCGAAAACCTCCCGCAGCTTTCCGGACTCATAAGCGCAAATCAGGTCGTCGATCGATATTCTCCGTTCAGAGATGGGCATATTCCAGCTCTTAACGACTTCTATCACCGACTTGCGCGTGATCCCCGACAGGATGCTGCCGTTGAGTTCAGGAGTCACCACAGTGTCGTCTATGACGAAAAATACGTTCATCGCTCCGACTTCTTCAATGTACTTGCGCTCGGTCCCGTCGAGCCACAGAACCTGGGAATACCCTTTTTCCTCGGCTTCGGCCTGGGATTTGAGCGAACCGGCGTAATTGCCGGCGCACTTCGCGAATCCCGTGCCACCCTTGACCGCGCGGGCATAGTTGGTCTCCACGTAGATTTTGACGGGCTCCAGACCCCCTTTGTAGTACGGTCCGACTGGAGAGAGGATGACGACGAACAAAAATGATCCGGAAGGATGAATGCCCAAAAAAGCTTCGTCCGCCAATATAAAAGGACGGATGTAAAGGGATGTTGATGGAGCGGACGGAACCCACGCCTCCTCGATCTCCACGAGTTTCGCGATGGCCTTTGTGACCTCTTTCTCGTCGATCTGGGGGATGCACATGCGGTCGCAGCTATTGTTCATCCGCGCCATATTCTGGTCGGGTCGGAACATGACGATACTTCCGTCTGCCGTTTTATACGCCTTCAGCCCCTCGAAGATCAACTGGCCGTAATGCAGGCAGCAGGCCGAGGGTTCGAGCGACAGAGGGCCGTAAGGCACTATCCTTGCGTTGTGCCACCCCTTGCCCTCTTTGTAGTCCATCATAAACATGTGGTCCGAAAATACCTTCCCAAACGGGATGTTCAAGATTTCGTCATCGGACGGTCTCTTCTTGGGATGCTGCGTCTTCTCTATGCGGATTTCCATGTCTTTTCATTCCCTTCCGGATTATGTGACCTGCTGTTCGAGTGAGGATTATTATAAACCCGATAGCGGAGTTTGTCTTGCCGGGGTCACGCGCTGTCATGCCAATCCGCCTTCGGCTTGGGGGGCGTATATCATTCGGGTTGACGCGCTTGTTATGCTGCCATCCGCCAGGTTCTTGCCTCACCCCCTGTTATGGTTGAAATGGAAGGGATTTGGCTTTGGGGCGATGGTGCTTACCCAGCGGTTTGTATAGTTGAAAAATCCGGCGACGAAGGCGGCTTCCAAGATTTCATGATCGTTAAACCCAGCGTCCCTAAGATCTTCGACCTGGTCGGCGTCGATCTCACGGGGATAAACTGTGACAAAATACGCGTAATCGCACAGCGCCCGCTGTTTTTTTGTCAGCTTTGCCGTGCGGTAGTTATAGCAGAGGCTGTCCACCCATCCGGAGTCGCCGGTAAGACCGCGCAAGATGTCGCCGTGGGTGGTCAGGCAGTAGGCACAGCCGTTGGCGGAGGAGACAACCAACCCTATCATCTCCTTGTCAATGTTCGAGAGATAGCAGATCTCGGGGTCGAAGAGCGACGCTTTGAAGTCGAGGAAACTTATGTACTGTGAGGCGTTGAGCGGCAGAACCCCGAACAGGTTGTTGATGACCCCACAGTTTCTCTCCATCGTATCGGCATTTTTGTCGAATATCTCATACTGTTCGTCTGTCATCTCTCTTCTGTCGGGTTTTTGCAGACGTGACAACCGCTCATTAAATTGCAGGCCCAATGCGAATCTCTCCCTTCGATTTACGGCGAACGAAGCGCGTGTCAGCCTCGTCCGCCGGTATTGTGCCGAAAAGCTCTTCTCAATTTAGCGTCGCGCGGGGCAACCGCTATATTTATTTATTTGGGGCAGATGGCAAAACATCTGGTCGGGAATCCAGTGCCATCCTTCAGTCTGGGAAAGACCACAAAAATTATCGCTCCTGTCGGTGGAACCTGGTCCAGATTGCACATGACCTCGACGTTGAGTTTATCCTGACGCAGTATGTAATCCTCGGCGGCGAATCCGATCTCCGCCTGACGATTGGCCGGGTCGGTGTCCGAGGTCTCGTGTCCGATGGCCCCGACCTTGCGGGCGCCGCACAGCCATTTGACGCAATCCAGATCCCAGCCCGGATAGTGGGCATTGCCGTCGGAGTCCTTGTTGTCGTACTCGGCGGCGCTTCGTTTGGACCAGTCACTGCGAAACGCGACGAACGCTCCTTCGGGGATCTCCCCGTTGACCGCCTCCCAATCCAGCACATCCTGTTCTGTGAGGGCGTAATCATGATTGGAGGCAACCGCCGCCGATCTGTCAATGACGCACAGCGGGTACGCGAATTCGTCCGCGCGGATCTCGTGCATCAGCCTGCCATTCGGATCGAAGTGACCCGGCACGTCGGCGTGGGTGCCGTACTGTCCTGCCACCGTGTATTCGAACACCTTCATCGGCGCCGTGTCGAAATCGAACAATTTTTTGGCGTCCAAGGGTTGAAATCCGTACCAGTGCGGCGTCTCAGGGCTGAGTGTGTGCGTCAGGTCCACCCATCTGTATTTTGACTTCAAATCCTTCAGTTGATCCCATAGAACGTGACTCTTTGCTGGCATGAACAGATCCCCCCAAATATCGACATTTTTGTACTCATGATTATAGAACCGCCAAAAGGTCGCGTCAATCTGTGGTTTGAGAGTCATGAATCCAGGATTCCCGGATATGAAACACTCTCCGCGAGATATATCTGTCCAAACGCGCGTTCACGTGCTCTTCGCGTTCTAACGCCATACAAAGCCCCGAAACCTTCACCCTCCGCTTATCATGTGGATTACCTCCACCTCTCCCTTGTCGGGGACGAGCGTGGAGGCGTAGTCGCCGCGGTTCTGGACGGCTTCTCCGTTTATCCATACCGATATCATTCTGAATGTATAGTTTTTCGCGTCCAATATATCCTGAACCGTCAAGCCCTCCTTCCATTCGAATCTGTCGCCGTTTACCGTTATCATTGGAATTCGTCCTCCGGCTTGAGATTGCGCTCCAGCAACTCCACAACGTCTGGGTAGTCTATGCCCAGCCGCCGTACTGTATCTAGCGTCGGGATGCCGTTGCGGTTCCATCCCCGCCTCGCGTACACCTTGTCAACTAGCTGCTCCCACTGTGCCCTGCGGTGCGTCTGGAGGCGTTCTATCTTCTCCTTGACACTCAAGCCCTCCGGCTTGATTCCAGCCTCCTTCAGCTTGCCATCGAAGTAATCCGGGCGGGCCATCCACTCGTCCTCGAACACCGGGCCAAGTCCCCTGTTCGGACAGTTATGATTCGAGCGTGTGCCCTTTCCCATTCGCAAGTTAAAAATTCGCTCGAAATTGTATACCTTCTCCGACATAGCGATCAAATCTTCCTTGACCACGTTCTTGCCGGTGACGGCGTTGTATATGTCGACGTAATTCTGTACGTGCTCGGGCACTTTCGCCGCCTCGATGCCCTTGTACTTAGCGTGGTTGTCCTCGGGCTCTATGTCATTCCACGGGAGCTTGCACAGTCCGACGAGCGAGAACCACAGGCGGAAGTTTGGGAAGTAGAAGAGCGCCTCCGCTTTGTCCTCGAACGTTGGAAGCTGCTTGTTTACCATGTCCATGAATATCAGCCACGCCTCATCGTGCTGCGGTCCCTTGAGAGTCAGGAAGTATCCGCCCCACTGCGCGATGGATTCCTGGCAGCGGTATTCGGAAGCCTCCAGCCCCTGCCCTTCCATCGCTATATCCTCCATGATCTTGCTGTCAGCGCCGTACCTTTCGGCTAACAGACGCTTCATCCTGCGAGTTCCGAGCGCCACTATGCGCGAGAACTCGTCGGCCCCCAAGGCTATCCTATGGATCAGCTCCATGATGTCGATCTTGTTGCCGAAGTTCAGTTCCAACCCCCCGGTATTCTCCCTGGTTATCAGCCCCAGCCCGTAGCACTCACATACGAAAGCGATCCCGGTTCCGAGAGAGATGGTGTCTATTCCGTAGTGGTCGGCGTAGAAGTTGGCCTCTATCGTCCACTCGGGGTCGAATATGCCGACGTTCGAGCCGAGCCCTGCCGCCGTCTCGTACTCCGGGCCGTCTACTATCACTTCTCGTCCCTTCCAAGGGCCGGTTGCGAGCTTGAACGGAGGCGTAGCTTTCGCGCAGGAGAGTGAGCAGCCGTACCAGCATCCATCCGGCATCCCTTGAGCGAAACGCTTCTTGTATTCCTCGGAGTGGATCCTGCCGATATCGTCGTGCCGGCCGAATTTATAGTTATTCACTGGCAGCAGGTCGTAATCGTTCATTATTTCGTTCAGGTGAGCCGTGCCGATGGTGCGCATCTTGCACTGTACGTCGTCAAAGTCGCGTATCTCCTTGTGTACCTTGCCGCCGACGCGGCTCAAGGTGTCGGTGTCCGCCGGGCCGGTCGAGTTCCCGGTGACGCGGCTCATCTTGACTACAAGCGCCAGAGCTCCCTTGCCGCGCAGCACCGTTCCGCCTCCGCCGCGCCCAGCCTGTTTAAGCCTGGCAACCTTGCGCCTCTGGTCGTAGAAGCTGAAATTCATGCAGCCCCAGAGGCTGTGGGTTGCCGCCTGTCCGCTCGACACGACGGATATGTTCTTCTTGTCCTTTTCATCCGCCGCGAAATACTCGTGCAGGCGTTCGGTGACGGTATAAGCGTTTTTGTCATCCGTTATGTTCGACTCCAGTATTTCGACGCGCCCATTGTCCCCGTCTATGAAAACTACCACATCGCGCTCAGCCATGCCTTGAAGTTCCAGCGCGTCGAACCCGGAGAATTTGAGCAGAGGCGCGAAGTATCCGCCCGCGTTGCTGTTGTAGGTCTGCTCTGTGAGCGGCGACAGGAAGACGGAGTAACACTTTCCAGCGCCAGGATACTGTGTTATGCCGCAGATCGGCCCCCCCGATATGACTATTTCGTTCTCGGGGTCGTTCCACTTGGTCTCAGGCGTCACGGCGTCCCATAAGAGTTTGAGCCCAAACCCACGGCCTCCGATGAATTTGTCGATCATGTCGTCAGTCACGGGACGCTTTTCGAACCTGTAACTGCCGTCGCGATTGCCAAGCCCGACGTACAGCGTCTCTCTGGTGTATCCTAGACGCGGCGCGGACGGAGTATAATCCCACTCCGCCAAGAGCTTCATTTTATTCACCAGTTTACCCTCCCGAATTTTATAGTTGGGGATCCGCGACCCCCCTCCGATAACTATGTTTACATTATACTATTGATCGCCATTATGAAAGATAATCTCGCGTAAAGAGATGCTTCACCGTTAATGGCCCAACGCTGGAGCAGTCAAAATATGCGCCAGCCTGTGCGAAAACATTCTGATGATATAATTCGATCAATCTGTTGAGAGATGTGGAAGCGGTTCGACCCCTCGCCGTTGGACGATTGATATAATGTCGGGAGATTTAGCCTGAGGTGTTCATAATGTCCGGTTTTGTAAAAGAAGCAAGGTCTATTGAAGATTGCCTGAATTTTGTGACCGATAGCCTTGGTTTTCCGTGGGAGGCGCCCAGTCGCGTAGAGCGCGTTGTGGATGCGCTCTACGCTCTCTCCTCGGTCGATGTGCCATCTCCGGAGCCGTATCCTCCATTTACGCGTAGCATCCGCGACGGATATGCGCTAAATCACTTGAATACCACTGGAGCTTCGGCGAGCTCGCCGGTTTTTTTAAAATTTACAGGGGAGATAGCTATGGGTTCGGCGCCGTCGATTAGACTTGCGATGGACGAGACAGTATCCATACCGACGGGCGGGATGCTGCCGGATGGGGCCGACTCCGTAGTGATGGCGGAAAACACGTCGCTCTCCGGCGGTTGGGTCGAAATCCGATCGCCTGTGCGGCGGGGAGAGAATGTGTTGAGCGCTGCCGAGGAGATAGCGAGCGGTGATATCCTGCTTCGCAAGGGCGAGATGATAGACAGAGCCGTGCCCGGGCTCCTCGCCTCGTTTGGAATCACATCTGTCAGCGTAATAGATATGCGCGTAGGGGTGATCTCCACTGGGGATGAGATTGTTCCCGCGGAGACGCCTCGGCTTCAAAACGGTTCCATCAGGGATGCCAACACTTCCACGGTTAAATCTATCCTCAAGAGATACGGAATGCTGTCCACAGCATATGGGATAGCGTCTGATTGCTGGGAGGAGATCAGGACCCTCGCGGGAAAGGCAATCCGCGAACGCGACGTCGTCCTGATCTCCGGGGGCTCGTCAGTCGGGGCAAGGGATCAGACTGCCAGGCTGATTGACGAGTTCTCGGACTCGGGACCGCTGGTGCGAGGCATTAACATGACTCCAGGCAAACCCACGTTAATCGGCGGATCAAAGGAGAGAAAAAAGCTGATCATAGGGCTTCCGGGCCACCCACTCTCCTGCCTGGTCTCGTCGATATTCGTCGCGCTCCCCCTGATAAACGCCATGTGCGGATTGGGCGGACGCGACGTTGGAAAGTATTGCGTATTTCCTCTCGCGGAGGACGTGCCGGGGCGCACCGGTCCCGACGAGTTCATACCGGCCATGATAGGGAGGGATGGCGTCTGTCCTCTCGCGGCCAAGTCGGGGTATGTGTCCGCAATGAGACATGCCGACGGGTTCATAAGGCTGAGGCCCGACACCGAGACGCTAAGGAAGGGGGAACTGGCGGAGGTGTGGCTGTGGTGAGGGCGTCCGATTACATGGAGCACTGTTCGCTGAGCGAGGCCCTGAAAATACTTCTGGACGAGTTCGCGCATCCTCGCATCAAAGAACAGAGGATGAGAGCGCGCGACGCGCTCGGTTTTATGCTCGCCGGCGATGTATACTCCGAGAGAAACGTGCCTCACTACTCAGCTTCGGCTGTGGATGGCTATGCGGTACAGTCGCGCTCAACGGCGGGCGCGTCGCCCGCGACGCCGGTAGTGCTCGGACATGGGGAATTTTCCTGGGTCAACACTGGTATGCCGGTAGGCGACTATGACTCCGTCGTGATGGTGGAGGACACGTCGGCCGGACCGGCATTGTCAGACGATAGCGCCGAAGCTGCGCGATTGAGAATTTTCCGAAGCCTGACTCAGGGCGAAAACGTCAGAGCGGTCGGAGAGGATGTGATGAACGGGCAGCTGCTCGCTAGCCGCGGCGAGAGGGTGACGTGCGCTCTCGTCTCCCTCATGTTGTGCGCCGGGGTCAGTGAGGTCTCTGTCCGAGCGAAGCCCAGAACGTTATTTATTCCGACCGGAGACGAGATAGTATCCGGTGATGAATGGCTCTCCGGGGCGCATATACCTGCCGGTCTTGTGGCGGACAGCAACTCCCTCTATGCCGAAGCGATCTTCAAATCGTGGGGCTATTCGTTGGACGTGGCTCCCATCCTGCCGGACAAGCCCGGCATAATAAAGGAGGAGGTGCTGCGGGCTGCGCGCGGTTACGATCTCGTTCTGGTGAGCGCTGGTTCCGCGAAGGGGAGTCGGGATCATTCAGCCGGCATACTCTCTGACTTGGGATGCATGCTGTTCAGATATGTGCGGATGAAACCGGGCAGACCAGCCATGGCCGCCAACGTGGAAGGCGTTCCGGTCATCGTCTCCCCAGGTTTTCCGATGTCCTGCGCGGTCACGCTGTGGTTGCTTGTCTATCCGATCCTAAAGCGGCTCTCCGGCGAAGCGATATCCACAGATTATATTTCGGAGGCGGTAGCTTCAACGGAGACTCTCTCAGCATCATTCATGATTCAGCACTCATCGCCACAGGGTGTCGCCGAGTGTCTGAGAGTGAAGTGCGCGTCGGTAAATGGAGAGATGCTGTGCTGGCCTCTCACCGCGGGGGCAAGCGTCTTATGGGCGCTCGCGGAGGCCGATGGGATTGTGATGTTGCCGGAGGAGACGCTGGAGTGCCCAAAGGGGACGCGGGCCTCTGTGCGCCTTACGAAGCGCGTGGATTTTTCGAAGAGAATCCTCTTCCAGGGGTCGGATGACCCGGCGGTTGGGCTCCTTGTACCCATTATGCGAGAGCTTGGATACGACTTCGCGATAAGGGCGGTCGGCAGCATGGGCGGCCTGGCGGCGCTTGGCCGCGGCGAGGCGCATCTGGCCGCCGCGCATCTTCTGGATACCTCGGACGGAACCTATAACACCAGCTATATCGCGCGGTTTGCCGCGGGGAGAGACTGGCGCCGCAGACTGATCTTCCGCCGCGAGCAGGGTATAATGACCGCTCCCGGCAATCCAAAGGATATACGCGGCTTTGCGGCTCTGGCCTCAGGCGAGGTGATGTTCGAAAACCGCCAACCGGGCGCGGGAACGAGGGTGTTGCTGGATTACATGCTCAAGCGCAATGGACTGAGCGCGGCTGACGTTCTCGGTTACGACAGGATATCGATTACTCATCTGGAGGCTGCCAATAAGGTTGCCTCGGGTGTGGCTGACGCCACTCTCGGGATCGCGTCGGCCGCCGCAGCTCTGGGGCTGTATTTTATCCCTATAGCGACGGAACCTTACGAACTCGTGTTCTCGGAGGGGTTCTTCGATCACCCGGCGGCAGGCGCGCTGACCGAGGCCATCGAGAGCGGGGAGTGGAGGAGGTCTGTCGTTAACATGGGTGGGTATGAGCTGCCGTAGGGAGGGAGCGCTGGGTTTATGAACGTGATAGCGGTTTCAGGCTACAAAGGCTCTGGCAAGAGCACGCTCTGCCGAACGCTGATAAGCGCGTTAACTACGCGCGGCTTCAGCGTCGGCTATATAAAGCGTACACAGGAGTCTGTGGCGTCCCCGCCGGACACGGACTCAGGAGCCGCGAACCAACTTGGCGTGCCGTCCCTCCTTTGGGGGGAGGAGTCGTTGAGATTTGAAACTTTATGCGGCCATGCCGGTGAACTCGACGTCCGGGATCTGGCTGGCAGATACTTCCCGCGGGCCGACGTAGTGATATTGGAGGGTGGAAAGTATCTGCGGCTGCCCAAAATCTGGGTTGTGAAGGATGGGGAGGATGTACCGGAGAGCGTCGGCGTGTTCGCCGTCTACGACCGGCACGGGCCGGGCGATGGCGGTCTTGTATATGGCCCCGGAGATATAGACCGGCTCGTATCGGACATAGCGGATATGACTGAGAGGTACGGCTCGCCAGCGCGGGTTTATATAGACGGTTATGAACTGCCCATGAAGGATTTCGTCGCCTCGTTTCTGGCGGGCGGCGTCCGAGGAATGCTCGAAACGCTGAAAAACCCCTCGGAGCAGAGCGTATCGGGGGAGATTCGGCTTTATTTGAAGGCCCTCAGAGACAGAGAGGGGTGATTTTTGCTGGACAAGGTTGACATGAAGCGCTACTCCAGGCATATCGTCCTAAAAAAGATCGGGACGGCGGGGCAGAGACGGTTGCTCGACGCTCGGGTGCTGGTTGCTGGCGCTGGCGGTCTCGGTTCGCCAGCGGCTCTCTACTTGGCCGCGGCTGGGATTGGCACGATCGGTATAGCTGACGGCGACACCGTTGAGCTGTCAAATCTCCAAAGACAGATACTCTACGGGCCGGACGATGTGGGCGGCAAGAAAGCTGAATTGGCGTCGAGGATTCTCACGGATTTCAACCCAGACGTGCGGGTTGATATTCACGATGAATTTCTGACTCCAGACAACATCATGGATATCATTGCGCCGTATGACTTTATCCTTGACGGCACTGACAACTTTTCTTCGAAATTCTTGATAAACGACGCGTGCGTAACAGCGCGCAAGCCCTTCACTTTTGCCGGAGTCGGCAGTTTCGGCGGACAGATGATGACGTACATCCCAGGCAAGGGGCCGTGTTGCAGATGCGTCTTCGGTGAACCCGGGGAGGGCGCCTCGAATCGCCGAGGCGGCGTAGTCGGGGCTGTATGCGGCGTGATGGGCAGCCTTCAGGCTATGGAGGCCATAAAGTTCATACTCGGCATAGGCCGGCCTGTCACAGGACGCATACTCGTTTACGACGCGCTGACCTCGGAGTTCAAGTCGCTCGAAATACCCCGTCTATCCGATGACTGTCCCGTGTGCGGGATACGGCCGGCCGTTATATAAACGTTCTCTTAACGCCAATCTTCCGCGCGTATACAGGGAGGAAGATCTGTATTTTCGGTTTAACAAACCCGTCGCGGTACGGTATATTATCAGGGAGCGTCTTATAGAAATGCTGTATTTCGATTCATCCGAGGCTTTGAGCCTGGAATACGAACGGGCGGGTTCCGATATGGAAAAGGAGTCGTAAGGGAGGTCTGCCGCTGTGTTTTTCCTGTATAAATTAGTGGGTGCGCTGGTGACCCCGCCGGGGTGTTTTTTCGCGATTCTGATACCTCTCTCGCTTTGGGGCATGAGGAGTGGACGACGGGCGTCTCGCCGGGGCGGGGTCATTTTTTTAGCTGTGATCGTCATAATGTACGTACTCTTCATGCCGGTAACAGCGAAGTTCTTGATGGCGCGTCTGGAGACCGGGCGCCCTACTCTGACAGCGGATGGGACGTCCACCCTGGTCGTCGTTCTGGCTGGCGGAGGGACACATCCCATGCCCGGCGGCGAAGCGGAGGTCGAACTGGCGGAGCAGTCGTTTCAGCGGCTCGTCGAAGGAACCGGGGCGGCACGATTTCTCGGATGTCCGCTCATGTATTCGGGCGGATACGACGAGGGCAATCCGGTAGATTATGAGAACGCGATCCGGAAGGTTGCCGCCGGCGCGAACTTTGAGGGGGAACTTCTGCTGGAAACACGTTCGCGGACATCGCTGGAGAATATGACAGAGGTCTCGAAGCTCGTCAAAATGAGGGGATTCGAGCGGCTGGTGATCTCCACGACCGCGTATCACATGAAACGCGCAATGTGGACGGCGGCCCGGATAATGCCGGACGTGGAACTCGTCGCCTGGCCGTCCGGCTGGCGTTCCACGAGAGACCGTCTGACTCCTTCAGCTTTTGGCGCGAGCGCGCGCGCTTTTCTGGACTGCTGCACCGCCCTGCGCGAGTTCGTCGGGCTTCTGGCCTATAGGTTGATGACATAAAATCAGGCGCGGTTCAAATAGGACTTTTGAGATCCCGACATTTTTACCGTATAAGCGGTGATTCGCTCCTCCACAGACTCATCGCTGATACGGTGTTTATTGCGGTCATTATACTCCGCGCGTTGAGGCGCGGCATAACGCACTGCTTTGTGACCGGCGTCAGAGAGAAGGCATCTGACCTCTGTAGTGATTAATAAGACATCCATCCACGATTATCTTACGTTCTTCATCAGTCAATTCGCCAAGTCTCGCCTCTATCTCTCTGACGTTTTCACCTTCTATCACGAAACCTCTTATCGTTTCACTTTTTTCCAATATAGCTTGCTTTATTGATGGAAAATAAACGTAATTTCCAAGGCAAAGCGATGCGCCATCATCTGTAAGGAAGGGTATTATCCCCCAGTTAATGAGATTTGAGCGATACCTCTTAGTCGCGTATTCGCGAGCGATGTTCGCGAAAGTTCCCAGCAGCTTCTGACATGAAGCGGCTTGTTCGCGTGCCGAACCGTCTCCTGGTTTATTGGCATATATAACGCTTCCTATGCCGATTTCCATTGTGGATTTTTTTTCATTTCCTGGTATCTGCCGGATTTTTTCGTATACAGCGGCAAGTTCTATGTTATCCGCGGGGTTTATGTTCGAACGCCTGTCGTCGTCGATCTTCTTAATAGACCTCGCGCGCGATACGTACCCGGGATCCTTGCGGCCCAAGGTAAATTCAGCCAGTTTCAACGGATTAGAGCGGAATGACGAAGTTTCGCCGGATGGCAACAGTTCATCAGTGGTAGTAACAGAATCTGTTATATAGCTCACGACCTTAAGTAGTATATCATCCGTAAGCGATGATATCTCCGGCCAACTTTTAATGTTTGGTCCCAAAACAAGTTCTGTATCAGGGACAGGTTTTCCTACTCCATCATATACCCGTCTGTTATAAATCGAAGCGTCAAAGAAGAATCTCACTGTCCTGTAGTCCGCGTCAAGCTCGTCAGCGGCTGTTAGTATCCCGCCATTCAAAGCTGTCGCCGCGATGGATCTAGCATCCATCAATGCCACCGAAGCCGACTGACCTTCACCGGACTTAGATCCTTCCCTGCTAGGAAAGTTGCGCGTCGTGTGACGAATGGAAAACTCCCCATTAGCTGGCGTATCTCCAGCGCCAAAACAGGGCCCGCAGAACGCGGACCGTATTATCACGCCGCTCTTCATGAGGCTTTCAATAGTACCGTTTTTCACGAGTTCAATATATATTGGCTGGCTTCCTGGGTAGATACTCATGGAAAAGACTCCGTTCCCCGTCGTGTTTCCGGCAAGAATATCCGCGACAGCCGTTATATTGTCGAACGTCCCCCCCGCGCAACCACATACTACGGCTTGATCGACAAAAATTTCGTTGTTTTTAACCTTCTTTCTCAGTTTAAAATCCACAGTTTTTGAACCGGACAGACCGCGTCCCCTTTCCTCCACTTCAGCCATTATAGAAACAGCGTTTTTGCGAAACTCCCGTATTGTAAATACGTTGCTCGGGTGAAACGGCATAGCGATGCTTGGTTCTATCGCCGAAAGATTGACGTGGACTACTCCATCATAGTACGCGACTTCAGCGGGAGATAGTTCAGCATATTCTGAAGGACGTCCATGAATTTCTAAGAAATCTTTAATTTTTTTGTCGGTTTTCCATATTGAACTCCAGCAAGCAGTCTCCGTTGTCATGACGTCTATTCCGTTTCTGAAATCTACGGACAGCTCTGTTATCCCTTCTCCAATAAACTCCAGCACTTTGTTTTTTACATAACCCTTTTCGAATACCGCACCTATTATAGATAGCGCGACATCATGTGGCCCGACACCCTTTTGAGGTTTCCCGGTCAGGTAGATCGCTATCACTTCGGGGTAACTAATGTCATATGTTTTACCTATTAATTGTTTAACCAGCTCTCCGCCGCCTTCACCGACAGCCATAGCGCCAAGCGCTCCATAACGCGTATGGCTGTCTGTTGCCAGGATCATTTTTCCGCAGCCTGCCAGCATCTCTCTATTGTACGAGTGGATAACGGCGAGATGCGGCGGGACGTATACGCCCCCGTATTTTTTCGCGGCGGAGAGCGCGAAGACGTGGTCATCTTGATTTATAGTTCCACCCACTGCGCAAAGGCTGTTATGACAGTTCGTCATGATCATCGGAACCGGAAAATTTTTCATTCCGCTTGCTCTGGCAGTTTGTATGACTCCAACCGAAGTGATATCGTGCATCGACATGGCATCGAATTTTATTCTTAAATTTTTATTGTCGCCAATGTTGTGTGAAGAGAGAATGGAGTAAGCAATCGTGCCGCGCCGTCCTTCCTCTCTGGAGATAATACGGCCCGTCTCCTGTTTCAATACGGCCTGGGCATCCTCGTCGTCTGGTATGAGAATCGTGCCGCGGCAGAGATAAGTTCCACCTGCCGAAAGTCTTATCGTCATCAGTCTTTTCTCCTCAGTTCCGCGATTGTTCTAAGAATATAATCGGTATATTCCTTGGTCGAGGCATCTTCTCTCTTGCTCGTAATTGTAATCTTCCGTTCCGTTCTCCCGCATATATCGAGCGCTCTGTCCAATAACTTTGATTTATCCCGCATTCCAATGTGTAATAACATAAGGGATAGCGCGCGTAATAGACTGCTGGGATCGGCATATTCCCCTCGGTTGTTTTGCATGAGAAAAGGAGCGGTTCCGTGAACCGCTTCGAACAGAGCGTATCTAGCGCCGAGGTTCGCGCTTCCGGCAGAACCAACGCCGCCTTGCATTTCGGCTGCTATGTCCGATATGATGTCACCATAAAGATTAGGTAGTATGAAAACTTGTAAATTTTCATTGAACTCTGTATCCCCTAGTTTAGCGGCCACAATATCAACGAGACGTTCATCGTAATTTATCCCCGGATATTCGGAGGCGACGGAGCGGCATACTTTCAAGAAGTTGCCGTCGGTTAGCTTTACTATATTAGCTTTTGTCACCGCGGTCACGAATCGTTTGCCAGTTTTGCGAGCGTATTCAAAGGCTGCGCGCGCTATCCTTTCACTGCCTTGGCGTGTTTCTATCACGAAGTCGACAGCTAAGTCACTGTTAACTTGTATCCCTTTATTACCCCATATGTAAGCTCCTTCGATATTCTCCCTGAAGAAGGTCCAGTCTATTGCCTTTTCAGGCATTGATACGGGGCGCATATTGCAAAAGAGGTCCAATCCTCTGCGAAGCAGAGAATTAGCGCTTATCATATTGGGCCACGGATCTCCAGGGCGAGGGGTTGTCATCGGACCTTTTAGTATAATCTGACATTTTTTTATTTCGGTCATGATATCTTCTGGTACGGATTGTTTTAGAGCCGCTCGGTTCTCTATATCGAGGCCTCCTATGTGACGTAACTCCATTCGTCCGTTCGATATCTCACTGCCAGCGAGTTCGTGAAGTACTCGCTCTGTTTGACTCATGATTAGCGGGCCTATTCCGTCTCCTGGAATTATTCCTACGACAATTTTATCCATATTTTCATGGTTAATAGGAGTCAGAGTTTCTTTCATAAGTCCAATTCTCTTGAATTCGGTTTCAAGTAGATTTCTGAATTCTTCGGCTGCTTTATCAATCTGTGCGTTCATATCTGTCACTTCCTTATATAGACTGTTCCGTCCATTATTCGTCTTGACGTGCGCTGTGCAGCGACTCCAGCGATAAAGGGCTTTCCGCCGCTTAGTTGGAGATCGGCATACATTGTCATGACTCCGCTGGGATGCGCTATGCGAATGGGTATCTCCCCAGTCTCTGGAACTTGTCGTTTCATCAGGCTGTTCGGTATCGTTCCATCTATGACAGCCATGCCAGCTATCGCGCAAGCGGCTGTAAGAGGGCTCGCTTTATGGCATTTGAATACCGACATCACTCTGACCAATAAATCCATTTCGGTTGTGTCTACAGTCCTACCCGACAGGTCTTTATATCTCTTTGGAATGGAACACACTCCTATTTTGGGCAAAGCCGGTGAATTTGCGGACGCGTCTTCCATATCACACGCCATACCTATGGTACAAGCGGCTAGACCGCGTATTTTTTCGAGCTTTTCACATGTTTCGGCATTGCTATTTATCTCTTCAGGGGTCTCAATGCCTTCAAGTCCAATGTCGTCAGCATTAACCATGATGAAAGGACCGCTAATATCTATAATTGAAACATCTATTTTCCCCACGCCAGGCACGTCGAGAATTTCACGCTGTTTTCCCGTCGGCAGGAGGCAGCCTGTTTTGGCGCCTGCCGGATCTAAGAAATTCACTTTGATTTCCGCGGCGGTTCCGTCAATTCCGGCTATTTTACAGTTGCCTTCCAACGCGAATCTTCCGTCTCTCAGAGGAAAAGAGACGTCGATCTTTTTATCAGTGTTCTTGTTGAACAGCCTGACCGTCATCAGATCGCCGCTGGGTTGGACAAGCCCTTCGTCAAGCGCGAAAGGACCGACCGCGGAGGTCATGTTTCCGCAATTTGCTTTGTAATCGACTTGATCTTTCCCAACTACGACTTGACCGACAAGGTATTCAACATCGACTCCTTCCTTTTCAGATCTCCAAACCACAACGATTTTATTATTTGAGGACACTGTTCCGCCAAGTCCGTCGATCTGTTTCACATCTGGGTTACCCATTGCTTGAAGAAATATTGAATCCCAATCGCGCTGATCTTCCGGAAGGTCCTCTCTTCGAAATATCAACCCCTTACTGGTTCCACCGCGCATGAACACCGCTCTGAACTTTCTCATAAAAGAGACTCCTCCCCAGAGTGTGTCAATATTATGTCTGCCGCATATGGAATTGCTAGAAAGGACGCGGTTTCTCCGTAGATGTCCATAGCGTCTTTAATGCCATCATCTATTGTCCTGTACGGAGTCATGAACATGTTCCGCGCTGTATCGTCGGATACCATGCTGCACGCGAGGCCTATTTTATGGCTCTTCATTGCTCTGGCGTACATGTACGCTTTAGATGTTACCTCGGCTGTAAAACCTTCTCTGGCGTATTTGTCGATAACTTCCTGCGGGTCGTTTGCATCCATTAGTAATTTCGCAAATTTCCCCGGCCCGTCTGTCGCTTCGGCACATAGAATAATTTCTCCTCCTTCACGACAAGCCAGTTCAGCGCAAGCACACGCTTTTTGGGATTGGTGAAGGTCGAAATCTCTGGGATAGCCTCCCGGACTCACTATCACGACATCTGCTTTTGATGGAAGTTCAAAAGACCATATATCTTTGCATATCCTTACGCCTTCCATATGCGCGTCATTCAATTCTCCGGCCACTGCGGCTACAAGCTCCCTGCTGGGATTATCAATAGTGTTGATTATGAAATCGACGCCAGCCATCCTTGCGGCCGAAAGGGCCTCCTCGTGAAACGGGTTGTCCTTTATCCAGCCCATAGAAGGACGTGTCGGCCTAAAGGGAAATGAATGATGAATTTTAAGAGTCTCCAGTCCCGATATTCCAGGGAGAACGCTCTTTCGTCCGCCAGAAAAACCAGCGGAATGATGTGGAGTTATCAATCCTGTCAATATTTTGACATCGGCGTTAAGGTATTCTCTGTTTACGGTTACAGGGATTCCTCGCTCGGTCTTTCCAAGTGTTATCAGGGTATCTTCGTCACTGCCTTTATGGTGAATTATGCGGAAGCGAGTTGTGATTTCCTCACCGAACATCCCTTTTATTTCATCATCTGAGTTCACTCTATGTGTTCCGTAAGCAACGATAAGGAATATATCTTCGTCCTTAAGACCAGCTAGCGTCAGTTCGTTAGCGATTTCATCGACCAGAAGAGCGCCAGGATAGGGACGTGTAATATCGTTTACCACTATAGCTGCGTTCTTCCTTCCTTGAGCGATTTCTGAGAGCATTCTAGTTCCAATCGGATTTTTGAGCGCTCTTTTCACCTCCGCTCTTTCGTCGGGTACGCCTCTTACTTTTTTTGGAGCCGCGACTGCCATCAAATTCGGCACATGCGCTCTGACGAATCCCTTTCCGACAGGGAAATCAATTTCAGTGTAATTCAATTTCATTTCCCCCTATGAAGACTCAAAATATCCGATACTTCAGGAATATTCTCCATATTTTCAAGTGATTTTAAAATCAATTCCGACCGTTCGTTCCCCACGAAACTAGACACAAGTGATTTGAACTTTTTTTTCAACTGCTCCACTGTCATTGGATTTGCTACGCTCCCAGAGGCATCAAGAACTTCCTTTTTGATTACGGAGCCATCTTCAATCGTAACTTCTAGAGAACAACCCCAATTTTTAGGATAACGAGAGGTAAATTCGCTGTCCGCGATATAATCGACTCGAGCGGCTAGCGCGCGTACTTCAGGATCGTTTATCCTCTCCGTTGAGAACTGTTCCTTCCCCGCCAAGCCGTCTATATAAGCGACTGCGACGCCGAATCTCATTGAGAATTTGGATTCGCTGGTATTTGCTGGATACATTATGATCCCGCACTGCTTAATGCCCACTTCATACGATCTAATTTTAACTTTTTTTATCTGACTGGCAGGGAGGCCGAGTTCTTTTTTAACTGACAGAATGGCATCTATCGCGGGGTGCATGCTTCGACAGCAGGAATATGGTTTCTTATCGACGTTCAGGATCTCGAAGACAGTCCCTAATTTTCGCGATACTTCACTCAAATCACTCGACCCAGACATTGTCCTGTATAATCCGCCATCCTCGGAATCGAGAATATGCTCAGGGCCAGTCATGCCAGCCTTAGCGAGGAACGCGGCAACGACCCCGTTTTCAGCGGATCTTCCAGTGTGTAATTTTTTGCTGGTTGCTCCGTCTCCCAAAAAAGCCCACACACCGGACGATTGTGTTCCCGCCATGCCAAGAGCGGCTAAAGTTCTTTCCGCGTCTAAACCAAGGAGTTTGGCCGCGGCGGCGGCCGCTCCAAACGTTCCAGCCGTACCTGACACGTGCCATCCCTTGAGTCTGTGATCAGATACGCCAAACCCACGACCTATTCTCGACATCGTTTCATAACCCGCGACCAACGCTTCTATCAAATTCGCTCCCGACGCTGTTATCGCCTCTGCCACAGACCAAGCCGCGGGAGCTACCACAGCGCCGATATGAGTTTTTGAGCCGGTGTGAACATCGTCTAACTCAAGTGCGTGCGACAGGATTCCGTTTAAAAAGGAAGCTTGAAAGACAGATGTGTTGAAATGCGTGCCCCATACGGAAGCTCTGGGATCGCGTTCGCAGTAGTGCCCTGAATAGGCTTGGAATGTTTCTATCACCTCTGGAACCTCATCATAATCAAGCCCGCCGATCGCCGCTCCCACCGTGTCAACGAGACAATGAACAGCGGCTTGCTTTACTTGTGCCGGAAGCTCTTCGATTTTTATCGAAACGATATACTGCGCCAGAGTCCTTAGTGGATTTTCAGTTTTATTCAAGACACACCATTCCTTCATTAAATATGATTATTTATTCAAAATTTAATTTGATCAGGAGAGCAGCGCGTGTTTGTCTCTCATCCGTTTTCTTATTATAGGAACGATAATGAATATCACACATAGGACAAGCAACGTGGCTGTTATGGGCCGTGAGAACACGTTCAGCATGTCGCCGTGTTCTATCATCACCGCTCGTCTTAGGTTGTTCTCGCATATATCACCGAGGACGAGACCAAGCGTGAGAGCAGCTGGAGAATATTTAAATTCAGCCATGAAATATCCAGCGAGGCCCGCTAACATTGTAACCATCACATCTCCTGTATTGTTCTGTGCCGCGTAGCTCCCCACGGCTGCGAACAGGATAATAAGTGGTCCCAGTGAATAGTACGGAATTTTTATCAGTTTAGAGAACATCTTGGCCACTGCTATCGAGATGAAGACCATCATCACGTTGGTGACTATCATGGATATGAAAACACTTGAAAGATAGGTAGGCTGGGCTTTCAAGAGCATTGGTCCTACCTGAACCCCCTGAAGCATTAATGCCGCTACCATAACCGCGGCCGAATTACCTCCTGGTATGCCAAGGGACAACAATGGCACCATCGAGCCTCCGGTAGCGGCGTTATTTGATGTTTCTGAGGCGCACAATCCTGTTAGAGAACCGTTTCCAAACTCTTCCGGATGTTTTGAGAGTTTTATCTCCATACCGTACCCCAGGAACGACGCAATGGTTGCTCCCGCGCCGGGCAGTATCCCGACCAGTGTCCCAAGAACTGAACAGCGGATCATAGTCCACTTGAGCCCCCACCATTCGGAAAAAGACAACCTCATGGGAGAGTCTTTCAGGTAGCCGCCATCAATTTTGTCGAATTCCGTGGGGTTGCAGACCTGCTTTAAAACCTCCGATACGGCGAACATGCCGACCATCATGGGAATCATCGGTATGCCTCCCAGCAGATACACGAAACCGAACGTTAAACGCGGCGTCCCTTCAAGAGGATCCATAGCTATAGTTGCCAGTAACAATCCGGTGAGACCAGATATCACTGTTTTGAGCATTCTGTCTTCGTCCATACTCGTCAGCACGCTGAGGCCGAGGAAGGCTATCGCGAAGAGTTCGGACGGCCCGAATTGAAGCCCTAGACTTGAAAGCTGTCTCGAGACGAGAAGCATGGCGAAAGCGGAGACTATTCCGCCAAAAGCGGAGGAGACCAGCACTAATAAGAGCGCCTTGCCGGCCTGTCCTCTTTGTGCCAGAGGGAAACCGTCGAATGTCGTTACGGCGCTTGATGGAGTTCCGGGAATCTTGAACAGTATTGCTGGAATACCGCCTCCCGTTATCGCTGAACAATAGACAGCCGAGAGAAAAGCGATGGAACCGATGGGGTCGAGCGTAAGGGTAAAGGGAACCATCAACGCCACAGCCATAGCCGCGCTGATCCCAGGCAGAGCCCCGAAGATTACCCCTGTTACGTTGCCGATACATATAAAAAGCAATATGGTGGGCGTAAATACTACATTGGCGCCAGCGACAAGCAAATCTAAAAGATTCATGACAGCCACCTCACTGTATTAACAATTCTAGCCATAAGCTTATCTCGCGAAAAATACCGACTCCGCGCGGAAGCATCACTTGGAGGAAGATCTGAAAGACAATATAAATTACTCCAGTGCTTACCAAGCCACCAAAGATCATCTTGATTTTTTCCCTGAGCCCTATCACATATGAAAACGCGGTGATAAAGATGAACGTACTGACGATGAAACCCAGGTAGTTTATCCCTATCGCGTAAAACAACATGAGGACAAAGGAGAGTATGAATTTCGGGGGCATGAACTCTTTGAACGGAATCTCTCGCGGCGCGCCAGGCGCATGGTTTTTTCGATATGTGAGGTAAATATTCAGAGTGACCGCCACTATAAGCCCAGCGAGAATCGTTCTCGGCCATGCCGATCCACTCAGGGCTCCGGGTATGGCCAGAGGCTGAACGCCAACACCGACGTGTATGAAACAAAAAACGCAAAACAAGAGGAAAACTATGTTCACTATTATTTCTATACCCATTTCCGCACCTCCTTGATAGTTTTTATTTTAAAAGGCCCTCTCTTCTCGGTATAGCGCCTAGATGAAAGAGCCTTTCTTTGAGGAATTAAGGTCTACGGAAAAATTACAATCCTATCTCTTCGAAAGCTTTCTTGAAGTATATTAGCTCGCTCTGCCAGAGTTCGCCGAGGCCCTTGGCATCTTTCCAGCCGGGACGTTGATCCAACGTCACATCCTTGAGCCACTTCTGGAATTCCGGACTGTCATACGCCTCTCTAATGGCGCTTTCAAGTTTAGAGATTACCTCAGGGGGTGTTCCTTTCGGTACGGCAAGCGCGCGCCAGGCTCCGGCTGTCACATTGATTCCCTCGTCGTACGTGGTGGGGGTGTCTGGGAATATATCCAATCTCTTTTCGGAAGTTACGAGAATACCATTCATCTCGCCGCCTCTTATCATCTCCATAGCGTCTGCCGGGCCCATATTTCCCAAGTCGACGTGACCGCCAAGGATGGCGCTCATCGCCTCCGCGCCGCTGTTGAACGGGATGAATGTAACCTCTATTCCAGCTCCTTTGGCCACCATGAGTGTAGAAACGCCATCCACTCCCCTGGGGCTAGAACCGGAAACTGTGACCTTGCCTGGATTTTCTTTAGCGTAAGCGACTACATCCTTCCAGGTCTTAAAGCGCCCATTCGCCGACGCCGTAAATAATACCGAGTCCTGAACCACGCAAGCCACCGGATCGAAGCTCTGGGTAAGCGCTATGGGAGAGAGGTTTTGCATCTCCAACAATATATGCGTGGTGTTGTTCAGAAATAACGTATAGCCATCCGCGGGCTGTTTGGACGCGTACTCCAAACCACGAAGTCCGCTGCTCCCCTCAATATTCTGAACGACGACAGGAACTCCGAGTACTTTTTGCAACGAGGGCGCCAGTGCTCTCATCGTAGTATCGGTCCCGCTGCCGGGGCCGAAGGGAACTATAATGTCTATTTTTCTCGATGGGAAATCAGCAGCAAAAGATACAGACGCGCCAAGTATAGAATACACAAAAGCTATCGCGATCAACAAAACCGCCTTTTTCAAAACTCTTCCCCCTCTATGTCGAAAATTGTCGCCATGCCGTCGCCGAATACTGATTCCTTGTTCTATTCGGGACCTAAAGTTGGACACTTTTTCAGCGCAGAACAGTATTTCTAGTCGATCAATTTTTCCTCAAATAGATCCCTCCCTCCTTTTTTGATCGCACATGAAAAGTGATTCATGTCTTCAAAACAATGAAGCCACTCCTTGGAACGCTTCACGCAATGAAGAAAAAGTAATCTTTCGAGGGCTTGCTCAGCTTTTCCCTCGTCACATTTGATAAGGGCATCAAGAATAGAGATATGCTCAACCGATGTAAAAAATTTTATCAGACCACATTGACTCTTGTAAAATTAGTGGATAATATAAATATATGTATGTATGTATAAAAAATATTTATATTATGGGTGAAAATAATCATGCTACACGGGACCAACGTCGAGAGATTCTTTTATTTATATCCTATTTTTTCCTGTATTTCAAAGAGAACTGACACGAATTCGGCGGCGGTAAGCGATAATTTTGTCTCATCCGCATGAACTATCATAAAAGCCCGTTTGCAGTTCGCGTTTTTTATACGATAATAATTAACGCTCTCCGCCCACATCTCACGCCTCGCGAAAGAATCGGGTACAAACCCTATGCCTTTGTTATTCCTTACGAAGCTTATTATCGTATCGACGCTCTCGATTTCAAGTGTGCTTCGTGGTTTGAAGCCCATCATCTTACACATGTTTGTAAAAAGGTCGTGTAATTTGTACCCCGTCTTCGAAATTATGAAAATCTCACCGGAGAGGAGGTGCAGATCAATTTCAGGGAAGGTTCCAGCAACTGTATAGTTATAATAGGGCAGATTCATCTTATGATCTCTGGGGAGAGCGAGGAAGAGTTCCTCGTAAAAAAGAGGCCGCGATATCAATATGTTAGATTCTATGGGAGCTGGTATGATGCCAATATCAAGGATGCCGTTTAATAGCATTGATTCCAAAATCACGGAACGATCTTCAATGAATTCGATATCAATGTCTGGCCGACGTTCTCCGAACGGCTTGATGTAAAGCGGCATGAAATGTTTTCCGTACAGTTTCCCCGTTCCAACCTTCAAGTATGCTTTCCCGCCCTGTGTAACATTTTTCATCCGTTCTCTAAGTTTTTCACAACGCGCTATTATATCCGACGCGTACTCCATGAACAGAATTCCCTCGGGAGTTGGTTCCATACCGTGTTTAGTTCTCTCGAAGAGCCTCGACGAGAAAAAATCCTCAAGCCTTTTGACAGATTGCGTCAGCGTAGGCTGTGTCACGAAAAGACGGCTTGCGCTCTTTGATAAATTTTTTGTTTCAAATATGTCCATTACATAACGTAAGTCCTTCAGCAGCATGATTATTTTCACCCATAATATAAATATTTTTTATACATATATGCACTTATATTATCCACTAATTTTACAAGAGTCAATGTGGTCTGATAAAATTTTTTTACATCATTCGTGATTATTTTAATATAATCAAGTATTTAACTGTGAGGAGTGAAATTTCATGCCAAAGATATCCGTTAAAGGGGCTTGTGATCTCCATATTCATTCGAGTCCGGATCTGGGGGAACGCGTAGGTGATGATGTCGATGTCGCGTTAGCGTGTAGGGATGCGGGAATGCGCGCGATAGGCATAAAATGTCATCTGGATACGACTATGGGCAGAGCTTATCATACTGAAAAAACTGTCGAGGGCATAAAGGTTTACGGCGGTATAACACTCAATATGCAGACTGGAGGAATAAACCCCGCCGCAGTCGATGCCGCGCTGCAATTCGGCGCAAAATTAGTATGGATGCCGACATTCCACTCGGCATATCAGGTCATGTTAGATGGGAAACCTGGACTGTTCAATCCGGCTAACGGATATGATTTTAAACCTGTCACGATATTGGACGAGTCCGGTAAGGTAAAATCGGAGGTCCCTGTGATCTGCAAACTTGTTTTGCAGTATGACGCCATCCTAAGCACTGGGCATCTCTCCCCTGATGAGAGTCTAGAACTTATTAAAGTAGCTAAGGATGTCGGTTTAAAGAAAATAGTGGTCACTCATCCATTTTTCACGCCACCCGCTTTTACTATGGAACAACTCAAAGAAGCTGTTGAAAATGGAGCTTTTGTAGAATTCTCCACTAACGCGCTAAATCCATTGCCAAAACCAATAGATATTCACTTGTACTCGGAAGCCGTATCTCGCTTCGGCAGCGAGCGGTTCATCATAGGCAGCGACTGCGGGCACCCGAGGAAAAGCATGCCCCACGAGGCGATTCGCGCATTTGCGTACACACTTAATATGCTAGGTGTTTCACTGAAAGACCTTGAGGCAATGATGTCTGGCAACTATGATAAGCTTCTGCCATTGGCATAGCTTATAAGTGATAAATACAGAGAGGGGGATTTTCATGTTAAGGCATATAGTCATGTGGAAATTGAAAGATTTCGCGGAAGGACATACCAAAGACGAAAACAAAGAGATAATAAAAAACAATCTGGAGGGGCTTGTGGGCAAAATAGAGGGCTTGCTTGACCTGGAAGTGGGAAAGAATTTCAATCCAAATGGCTTCGACATCTGTTTAAATTCACGATTCAAGGATAAGGACGCATTAGCTTTCTATATAGATCATCCACTGCACAAACAAAATCAGAAATACGTAAAATCTGTAACATGCGAACGAGCAGTGGCCGACTACGAAATATGAGCAGTGAAAATAAGGCCTTAACGCGCGTAAATATAAGCAAAGTTACGCTTAAAAATCGTATAGTCTTCCCGTCTATATGCACTTTTTTTTGTAATGACGATGGAACGGTAAGCGACGATTTTCGCGAGTTCTTCAAGAGTATCACAGATGGCGGTGTTGGACTAGCTATTATTCCAGGTAATCCTCATGGAGGAGGAGTTGCTGCCAGACCCTACATTGGCGACGACGTCTGCAAAAAAGACTGGGGAGACCTTGCTGAAATAGCCCATAAAAACGGCGCGCGCCTTTTTTGTCAGTTGCATCCGGCGCCAGTCTTTGACGATGCTGGTAATAGGCTGAAAACACCTGGTGAATTCAACCATGAGATCTTGACGCTACTCACCGATTACTATGGACTAGCCGCTAAAAGGCTGATGGATTGCGGAGTTGATGGCGTTGAGATAGAAGGATGTCATGAGCAGTACATCGCCGATTTCCTGTCGCCCAAGAGCAACAGACGCTCCGATGAGTACGGGGGGAGTCCGGAGAAACGGGCAAAATTATCGCTGGACATTATCAGAAATATTCGAGATTCATGCGGCGCCGATTTTCCAATTTCATTCAAGATTAGCAGTGACGAAATGACACCAGGGGGACGTGAACTTCCGGAGACTATTGAGATAGCTAAATTAATTCAATCCGCTGGCGCGGATTGTATATCAGTATCTATTGGGATGACAGAATCGGAAGCATATAAATGTGCTCCAATGGACATGCCCGACGGATATAACATGCCTGCGGTGAAGGCGATAAAAGATGTTTTGACGATTCCGGTAGTCGGGTTGGCGCGTGTAGTCAGTATCGAACAAGCTGGCAACTTGATAGAAACAGGCATGGCGGATCTCGTCGGTATGGGCAGAGCACTTTTGGCAGACCCTGCGCTTGTCAATAAATATCTCGGAGTTGATCGAAGGCCGCCGTTACGTTGTATCGGATGTAATCAAGGATGCAGGACAGGTTCTCCTGGGCTGAGAAAAGTTGTGAGATGTACCCAGAATCCATTTCTGGGGAGGCTCCACACACTTAATATACCGGAAGCTTCCGACTTGCTGAAACAGAAGAAAATAGTAATTGTCGGGGCTGGTCCCGCAGGTCTACAAGCCGCGACGATTCTGGCTGAAAAAGGATTGAATCCTTTAGTTTTCGAAAAATATGACGAACCCGGAGGTTTGATACGCTTAGCCAAAATGCCTCCCTTCAAAGCAAACATGGGGCACATGGTTCGCTACCGCGTCGAACGTCTCGCCCAATTAAACGTGGAGATAAAGTGTGGGAAGACAGTAGACGCAAAAATGATAGAGGAGATTGACCCTGATATCTTGATAATAGCTACTGGTAGTTTGCCTTTTGTGCCGCCATTCAAAGGCATGGAAAACCCTTTAGTCATGACGGGAGACGATGCTATTTCGAACCCGCCAAGCGGACGCAAGGTAGCGATAATAGGGGGTGGGCTGGTAGGGTGCGAAACGGCGGAGTTTTTGGCATCAATGGGTAAAGAAATCGTTTTGTTTGAAATGAAGGATGACATTGCGACGGACCTTGTCCCGAGCAGACGCTATTTTATGTTAAAACGTATTGCCGAAACAAATATCGATGTTCGCTTAAATGTTATAATAGAGGAAATAGACTTACCGCGCGTGGTATACGTTAATACTAAAGATAGGTCAAAAAATACGATTATTGATGGTTTTGACTGTGCCGTGGTGTGTATAGGGCGGAGGATCGACAAAAAAGCAGCGGAAGAACTTGAAAAAACATGCCGTGGTTTGACTTTACGCATTGGTGACGTAAAGAAACCCTCTCTTGCAATCGACGCGATACATGATGCTACAACTACAGTCTTCGAATTATTGCGCGATCAAAGGTAATTTGTGTGAGTAGAACCTGACGTTTGCTGCTAGGGGTATTGCTGTGGCCTGGTATTTGTCGCCCATATTATCGGGCTTTTGCCTGGCGGATGCTGTCGATCAGCAAACCGTCACGATATTCGACCACAGCTACAATATCTCCATCAATATTGTCCTGCGGATCCTGAGATCCGGAAACTTAACGCGGACTCCAAAGTCGAGTTTAAGCTATTACTGACCAAAAAACCGCGTATTTTGCCTATATATCCCATTTAATCTTGATATTTGCTATATGATATGATATACTACGTGAAATAATTAAGTTTAGCACTTAATCCATCTCAATTTTGCGAGATCGTCATTAAGTCTAAGCAGATCTAGCTCTTTAATATAGAGTTAGGCTTTTCCACCTCTTTGGTGAAGCCAAATATATTTGGGGAATTGCTCCAGAAAGCAGGTAGCGCAGTGAAAAAAATAATCGTGTTAGTTTTGGTGGCAGTAGCGTTGTTGCTGGCCAATATCTCGGTGGCATTGGCGATAACTGGCAAGGGTACGCAGAGTGACCCCTATGTCATCTCCAATAACCCAGATGATCTACCCCAGTGGTTCAAGCATAACTTTGAAGGGTGCTGGTTCGAGCGGACGAAAGATGTTTGGCTGCTCGTCGATGGCAGCGCCTTTGAATCAGGAGATTGGAAGAGTGCTAGAGGCGAGCGGGAAGAGCAGGAATTCGTCAAGAAAAAGGATTTTATAATCAAGGCCCGTAAAGGAAGCTTTAGGCTCCGCGCTGGGGTGGACTGGGAAGTGAACAGTTACTACGACGAAGAAGATTAAAGGAGATATAAGCGTCTCTGTCCCCTATATTTCCATCTATAACTGTTAAAGTTGGAGCCTCGCTATCGCGCGGGGCTCTGATTTTTTTCGGTGTTTATTGCCTCCTCAGGTAAATCCGATCTCTTCATAAGCCTCCGCTTCTTTTTTTTAATGTGAAGCGAAATCATGCCGCGCTTTAGAACTTTGAACTCTCCAGCTATCTTACAGCGGAACGAATAAGCTATAATTTTTTCCAAGGGATCTACGCCAAGGGAGAGAAAATCTTGAAGAGAGCTCTTGAGGACCCAAACGCGTCTAATATAGTCCTTTGGGATTCGCGCGAAATCGTGCGGCGCGGAGTGATACGCTATGCCGCGTGAAAATATCAGATGCTTTTCCCCTCGGCTTATCTCCAGGCTCAATGAGGCGCGCTTCTCCCATACCGTCATAATCACAGCCCTGTCCGGTTTCGGCAAGACGACAGTCGGTGAATGCCTTTGGAACGAAAAAATACCTCGCGACGCGCGCAAAATATGGCACACCTGTCTATGCGGCGAGTCTCAAGCGTCCGAATGGCGGCGGTTCTGCGATGTGGTCAACGATCTTGGGGACGCCGGGGAAAAACTACGTTCCCTCGGGCTGCCCGACAAGAATTTATCAGGGGATGCCTCGCGTATCTTGTCAAGCGTCAGTTGTGAGGCTGAAACGTGGTTTTTCATCGACGATTTCCAAAATCTCGCCCGTGCCGCGTGTGTGGATGCATGGGGGGATTTCTGGAGGAGAAGGGATGAGCGGTTTCATGTAGTCGTTATGACCCGGCACTTCGACGACCTGAGACTGCGCGGCTATCCCGGCGTATGCTGGCTTGATTACGAGGATCTTGCCTTGGATGCGGACGATACGGCTAAATTTTTCGCGGCGAGCGGCGTCAAGCTCGACGGGCGAGATGCCGCTCTCGTGAGCGAGTTCACTGGAGGCTGCGTGATGGACCTCCTGTTCGAGATGAACGAATATTTTTCAACGGGAAAATTCCTCCGAATGAACGAGGCTACCAATGACGACTTAAAAAAACGTCACTCATGGAGGAAGCTGTCCGCCGCGCAGAAAAATTTTCTTCTTAGAATCTCGCCTTTTGACAGCTATACGATGGAACAGGCCGCTTTCACGCTCGGCCTCGGCCCGGGAGATCCCCTTCCCCACGAAATTCGGGAGATATCTGGCAAGGAACCGTTGATGCGGCACAGCATCTATGAAGGCATCTTTCTGCCTCACGACTACCTGCTCCGCATAATACGCTCCGAACTGGAACTCATCCCTGATCTCCGCTCCGAAACGCTGAGACGCGCCGCCGAATGGCGTATCAACCGCGGGCATCCGGAGGATGCCGTGGCGTATTACTGCGCGAGCCACGATTACGATGCCGCGCTCTCCCTGGATATTATGGGGCGCGACGTCTCCCCCAACATGGGCATGACTTACGAGGAGATAACCGTTGGGATAGTGCGAAATTCATCTCGGGAGGTGAGATTGAGATATCCGATACACTTCCTGAAACACGCCTTCAACTTGCTCGACGTAGGGCGCGTCGATGTATTCAAGGAAGCCTGCGCCGAATTTGAGCGCGTTATAGAGGGCATCGAAATAGCGGCGGACGATAAGAACCGTCTCTTCGGAGAGCTGACCCTACTGTCGTCCTTCGGGGAGTATAACGACATCTCGAAGATGGCGGCTCTGATGAAGCGCGCTCATGAACTGACAGGAGGGCGGCCGTCGCTTATTCGGATGAACGATCCCTGGACGTTCGGAAACACCTCCGTGCTTTTCATGTACCACTCAGTGCCGGGGAAGCTTGACGAAGAACTATCCGAAATGTACAGAGGGTGCGGGTATTATTTCGCCCTAACGGAGGGGCACGGGAGCGGCGGCGACTTTCTGATGGAAGCGGAGGCTCGCCTCAACCGAGGCGATCCCCGTGAGGCCGTGAAGTTGGCGCGCAAGGCGCTTGTCCAGTCAGAGAAGCGAAGACAGAGAAGCGTTAGCATCGGGGCATGTCTGTTGCTGGCGAGAGCGGCAATCCTCTCCGGTGACGTTGGACAGGTTGCCCAGATGATGGAAACACTATCCGGGTATTCGGCCATCGCTCGGCGTGACGGAGAGAGATCTGACCGGCAGGAGGCGGAGATGGCGGTTTCCTGCGTCGCGCTGCTCCTCGGTAATCCGGGCAAGGCTGTTGAGTGGATACAGAATGGAAGGGCGGGCGAAGAATTTTTGAAACATATCCACGCCGCGCCTTACGCGCTTACGTTATACGGAAAATATCTGCTCCGCGCCGTGCCGGAAGGTTCTAGAAAAGACGTTGAAGCCGCGAAAAAATGGCTCGACACGGTGAATGAGGTTCTCGAACTCTCCAAAAGGCCGCGCTTGGTCATGGGCGAGGTTTACTGCCATATCCTCAGTGCCTGCGCGTACTGCTGGAGAGGCGATCTCCGTTCGGCAGTCTCATCTCTTACCAGCGCGCTCTCGATCGCTCTGCCCGACCGGCTGTTGCTGCCGTTCGCCGAGCATTACGAGACGATCTCCCCCGTCCTCCGAGAGTGCGGGAGGATTGACTCCGGAGATTCTGTGGCGGATGAGATCCGAGCGCTGGCAAAACGCCTGGAAGTTGGGCGTTCCGCTTATTGGCACGCGTTGCATCCCCACATTCCCTTCGGCCTGACAGAGAGGGAGTATAAAATCGCGTGCCTCGCGGCGGAAAGGCTTCATAACAAGGAGATAGGGAAAAAACTATTCCTGTCCGAAAAGACCATCAAGAATTGTCTTTCCGTAATTTACGGAAAAATAGGGCGCCGAGGCCGTACATACCTCGCCGCGTCTCTTGATGAAACGGGATTTGACTGGCGGTCGCGGACATGACCTTACCGATCCGAGGATAAAAAATATTCGGGACCATTAGTCCCTGGAAAAAAATAAGCAACCGTGTTATCTCTTTTGAGTAACACGGTTTTCTGTCGGACGCGGCGACATAGATTTCGACACGAAGCGCGGCGAATTGATGAGATGAGGAAAGGACAGGATATGGCCAAAAAAATCGCGCACGCCGAGGATATCGTTTACTTTCCGAAAAGACTTATATCGAAGGTATCAAAGGTAAAAGACTACCCGCTGACGGTGATAGAAGCGCCTTCCGGCTTCGGCAAAACGACTTCCCTTCGCGGATACCTGCGCCAGAATCTGTCCGCCTCCGTGCGCGATTTCTGGTACACGAGCCTTGGGGAATCTCCCGTGAGGGCGTGGAATAACATCTGTGACGTCCTCGGGGAGATAGACCGCGCTACGTCAGAAAACCTGCGTGGCATCGGGCTTCCAGGTAGGGAGACGATGGCTGACGTGGCCGCGATCATGCGAGAGTGCAGATGCGAGCGCGACTCGTTTCTGGTGATCGACAATTACCAGCTAGTCAGAAGCGAGGTTCCCGCCGATATCGTCAACGCCTTTTCGCTTCACGCGTCGCGCGCTCTCCACGTCGTCTTCGTTACACAGGGACTTCCTCAAAACAAAACGTGGCACTCCCTCGATATTCACAACATCGGCCTACGTGATTTTTCATTTGACAGAGAGAGTGTCGGGCGTTATTTCGCGCTGGCTGGTATCGAGATTTCGCCGGAAGACCTGGAAAAAGTTCATAGCCTCACGGGGGGATGGATAGCGGCGATAAAACTTCAGATGCTGAACTACAAAGCGACTGGAACGCTTGCCCTGTCGGAGAACATGGATGACCTCATCGAGACCGCGATATGGAACCGTCTGTCGGATGAGGAGAGGGACTTTCTGCTGTCGCTGTCACTCTTCGACAGCTTCTCGCCCCGGCAGGCTTCCGTCATGCGAAGAGGCTTCCAGGACACAGCGAAAATAAACGACCTGCTGCAGCGCAACGTTTTTATTCCGTTTATCCCAGACAAGGGCGTATATTACATGCACAGCCTCCTGCAAAATTACCTTCGAAGGAGATTCGATCACGCGGGAGACGATTTCCGGCGTGAGATGTTCCGTAGGGCTGGCGCGGCCTGTGAGACAGACGATAATTATTTCGACGCCACACGGTTTTACAGCGACATCAAAGACTACGATAAAATACTCTCGATGCCCTTTACAACGCGGTATTTTTACAATTTCAGGGACATAAGCGTGATAGACTTTTTCGAGCGGCTGATCGACGAATGTCCAGAGGAGACGCTATTGAAGCACCCCATCGCTCTCCTCACGTTCGGACATCAATTCTTCCGCGACAGAAGGCAGGAGCATTTCTCCAAGGTAGTGGCGCTGATACGGAGACTCATCGGCCTTCATGATCTGCCGGAAGCCGAGTTATCGCGTATCATGGGCGAGTTTTCGATGCTCGTCTCCTTCACCCAATTCAACGATATCACAAAGATGAGCGAGTATCACAGGAAGTCCTACGATTACCTGAAACGCCTCTCCGACCCGCCGAGGTCGGTCATCTTCGGCGGGTCCATGCCATGGACAATGAGCGGGGCGTCCGTCTTTTTTCTCTATTGGAGAGAGAGCGGCGCGTTGGAAAGAACGCTCGATATCATGGATGACTGTCTTCCTTATTATGTGACGCTGGCGGGCGGGCATGGAGCTGGCGGGGAATGTCTGATGCGGGCGGAGGCCAGGCTGTTCCGCGGCAACGACGGCGTATCGGAGATACTGTGTCACAAAGCTATTTATGAGGCGCGCGAAGCGGGACAGATAGGCAACTGCCTATGCGCGGAGCTGATATTGGCGCGTATCGCGATTCTGCGCGGCGACGCCGGAGCATACGGCGCTGCGCGGAAGAGTATCGCAAAAGACGTGAACGAATCCAGCCAGACCTCGATACTGCGCATAGGCGATCTCTGCCGCGCGCAGACGGACATGCTGCTGGGGAACACGGACGACCTCCCGTCCTGGCTGCGCGAGACAGAGAGCATAAGAAAGGCCGTTTACTCCGACGGACAGCCTTACGCGCTCATGCTTCACGGCATGATGCTGCTTCGCGAGGGCCGCCACGCGGAACTGTACGGCATCACCGAACCGGTGACGAACGTCGCCCGCAGGATGAACTACCTGCTGCCCCAGGTTTATCATGGAATATTCCTTGCCGCGGCCCATTACACGGACGGAGATCAGTCCGCGGCCCGCGCCCGCTTTGAGGAGGCGTTCGCGCTCGCCATGCCAGACAGAGTATATCTTCCCTTCGCGGAGCACGCCCAGTATATCGCGCCGTTATTGAAATCGCTCGGCGGCGTCTACAGCGGGGAGATGAGGGAACTGACCGCTCTGTGCGAACGGCAGGCCGCGGGGATAAATAAGATTCAAGCGTCCCTCGCGGGGATAAAACCCGTCCTTACCAAGCGTCAGCGGGAGATCGCCCTGCTTATGAAAGACGGGCTTCAGGCTAAGGAGATCGCTGAGAAACTTTTTATTACGGAGAACACTGTAAGATCCACCGCTAAAATTATTTACGAAAAATTAGACGTTCACTCCCGCGCCGAACTGAGGAAAACCGCGTTTTAGGAGAGCCCG
The DNA here is from genome assembly GCA_031268885.1 of Synergistaceae bacterium. Taxonomy (GTDB): domain Bacteria; phylum Synergistota; class Synergistia; order Synergistales; family Synergistaceae; genus JAIRWR01. The sequence goes on along the minus strand of JAIRWR010000029.1, from coordinate 19,255 downwards.
TAATGCGTTTTGTTTTCACGCGGATAGATTATACCCGCGAAGAGACCGGCGAACTCGCGAACGTCCTTATTGGCTGAGGATGTCCGCCGTGCTGTATGATTCGGCGGCCGATGAGACCATTGTCCTGAAGGAGTCCTCTGACACACAAAATTTCCGGTTCACCGGAATCTCGGAGGACGGAGAACATATCGTCATCACCGAGGATTACGTCAAAACGCCGGAAGACTGGGCCGACGCCGAGAATAAAATCATAAAGCGCGAGCTGACGGTTCCCGTCCCTCCGCAGCCGTAAATCAGACTAGAGTGGGCTACAGAGAGATAACCGCGCCGGTTCCGCCGGCTGAGTAAATTAGCGATCCACAATCGGCGGAACGACAGGAGGAAATAGACTGTTTTATAGGGTATAATTATCAGAAGCGTTTGTAATTTATCTATAATTGAGAGGACGTGGAAACAGTGAGAGGAACTTTGAAAGCAGCAATACTGATCATCGCGGTGTTTATTATGGTGTCGGCGTTTGAGGCGAGCGCGGCTACGATAAGGATTGTGAACGGCGTGAATACGCGCCTGAGCATTACCCTGACGTATGTTGATAAGGCAAGCGGCGCGCTCGTGACGAAAGGCTGGTGGCACGTGGCGCCGGACGGTGAAACATCAATTACGTTGAACGCCGACGAATCGCGCGGAATTTACTTCGCGGCGTACAACAAGGATCAGTATTACGATTCGGCGGCGAAAAAGAACGCGCAGATCAGAAGATGGGTGAGCCGTCACACGTTCACGTATAGCTCCGACGCTCAGCCTGATGATGATACCACATGGCAGGGCAAATTCTTCAAGATAAACGGAAACACGGTAAACATCGATTCGAAGACGCGCTAACACGCGCGTTTGACGGTCTGCCGAGGGACTGTCCGCCGAAAGGCGGACAGTCCCTTATCGTAAGAGACAAGAGGAGAGTGCTGTTATTCCGCGTACCATTGTTTTCGCCGGGTATTTCGTCTATATCTTTAATAAACTATTTGAGAGGAAGTGAAGAATGAGTGAGAAATTACGCGCGTTCCTCTGCGATCATATTTCTGTTACTTATGGCAGCCTCAGCGTTTTTACCACGCGCCGCGTTAGCCGCGGACTCGGCGTATTACACGGTGGTAGCGGAAGTGCTGCCGATAATGGAGTCGCCCGGCGCCAAGTATGAAATCAGAGACGGAGAGGTGCTCTGGAACGAGGGCGTTCAGGGCGTCGTCGTTTACGGAAACAGGCTGGAACTGCGCGAGTGCTCGACTGAGGGCTGGAACGAACTGATCTCCCCGGAAGACGGTTCGGCGCTCGGCTATGTTGAAACGTCCGGAGTCGAAAAATCTCCGGAATACAAGCCCGCCGCGACAAAATATTACATGTCGCTTAAAGACTCCCCTCAACTGCTCCTCTATCCGGGAGAGGACAAGTATGACTTGTCCTTCTACGGATATTCCCTTTTAAAGGGAGAAGTCCTGCCTTCGCCCGGCGAACGCGAGGGGATGCTCCTGCTCGAATTCGGCACCGTGCCCGGAAGCGGGGACGGGGGTGTTGGCGCGCGTTACGCGTGGGGAGACAAGAGGGACTTCATCTCTCTCGAATCATACGAGCCGGACAACAGCCGGATCGATCCGGCATCGATACCGGCAGTGATGAGAAAAGGCGATGGAGGGGATGCCGGCAAAATCACAGAGAAGGTCCCGTCCGAGATGATCGCGCGAATATCCAAACACGGATTCGCGATAGATTCGCGTCCAGTGATACTGGAATATATCTCAGTTGACGACATGGCTGACAGCTATCGCGAAACCGGCGATTACGAGGTCGATTTCATCACGACGGACATATTTCTTCACTCATTTCACCTCATCTTCGAGCACATGCTCCAAAAACTTGAGCGCGTGTATCTCGCCCCCGCGCTCGGCATCTGTCTGAAGGAGGCAATGGACAGCCTCGAAAGAGCGAAGCCGGACATTCCGGAAGGCATTACCCCCTCTTACGAGACAGCCAGGAACATGTTCGCTATAGCCGCGTCGCTGTTAGCGGATCACGCGGATGAATCAGAGTTCTACCCGGCAGCCGCCGAAGAATTTCGCCGCGTCGTGGCGGCTGAGGACATGGCAGCCGCGTTGTTGCTGAATGAATCAGGGTTCCCTCTGTCAACCGCCGAAGAATTTTGTCGTGCCATGGCTCTTGAGGGCATGGCAGCCGCGTTGCCGCTAGCGGATCACGCGGATAGATTCGGGCTCTCCCCGGCAGCCGCCGAAGAATTTCTCCGCGTCATGACGGCTGAGGGCATCGAAGAATCAAGGATTACAGGACAAAAAATCGACTACACGATGTTCAAACCTCGCGGACACTACACGCTAATCCGGGAGTTCGGGTGTTACTTCCGTGCCATGAGCTATATCGGCACGGCGGAGCTGCCGCTCTTTGATTCGTCCGGCAAGCCGATAATTGGAAACGTGAGGACAGCCGCCCTCATATCTCTAATTCTGGATTCTCTGGGCGAAAGATGGGAATCGTTCGAGGAACCGATAGGTTTCCTGGTAGGAGTTCCGAACTCGGGGGACTCTAAAGCTTTCCGCGCTCTCGTGCGGAAGCATATCGGCGAACCGGATCACGCAGCGAGCTATAAAAACCTGTCCGACAAGGCTAAAATTCTCTCTCTTGCTGAAGAGATCTCCGCTGTGATAAGAGGGCCGATGATACAGAGCGTCGTCGGTGTTGACAGGAAAGATTCCGATTTCGCGAATCGGGACGCTGTGTTTCGTATCTCCGGCAGACGTTTCACGTATGACGCGTACGTAATGAATATGCTCGCCTCGCCTCGGACCGGGACCGACGAACTGCCGAGAAATCTTCCCGAGGGAACGGATGTTATGGCGGTTTTGGGCTCGGCGGCGGCTGACATTTACGCCCGGAAAAACTACGATGTTAAAAATTACCGCGATAACCTCGAAGCGTTGAAGTCCGAAGCGGCCGCTTATCTGAGTGGCGAGCGCACTGTCTACTCGAAGTGGCTGTCGGTTTTCAGTTCCGGTTTCGAGGATTCAGGTTCAAAGCAGTTTTTTTATAACGCCCCTGCGTGGCAGTGGAAGAAGCTATCCACTTATCTGGCGTCATGGGCGGAACTCAAGCACGATACGATACTCTACGCGGAACAGAGCGCGGCCGAGATGGGAGATGGCCGCGACTTCTACGCCGGACGCTTCGCCCCGCCTCAACCCAGAGGTTACGTCGAGCCTGACCCCAAAGCCTTTGACGCGTTGCTTGCGGCTACTGGCGAATTATTGGATTTCATCAAAAAATACGGTATGGAGCCCCCGGCGCCGGAAGACGATTATTTCGAGTCTATGGACAACTATGAAAAAAAACTGACCGATCTCTCGGATATCTTGAAAAAAGCTCGCGATATAGCTAAAAAAGAGGTTGATGGAGCGGAGATAACCCGGGAGGACTACTCCGCGATAAAGGAGATAGCACGCGGTTTCCGCGGTGAGATCCTTCTGCCCGGCACAGGAGAATTTTATGGCGACGACGCGCGGGAGCAGGTGAAGATGGCCCTTGTCGCGGACGTTGCCACAGACGGAATTAGCGGCGCCTGTCTTGAAGCCGCGTCGGGGACGCCGCGAAAAATTTATGCCTATGTGAATGACAAGTCCGGCGGTTCGCGCCTGACGCGCGGATATATCTACTCGTACTATGAGTTCGAGCGTTCTCTCTCCGAGGGCAGGATGACAGACGAGGAGTGGAAAGAGATAGTTTACTGCGAGGACCGCGCCGAGGAGTTGGAGAGATACCGCCCGGCCTGGTATCGCGAACTTGAAAGATAATGAGGCCATAGGGGGCGCGATTCCCGCTGAGCGCGTCCGGCGTACGCGGTTTCTGTTCATAATGGCATTCGCCGGATTACTACTCTCGGATGCCGGAGACGCGTTCGCGCTCCGTTCGCCGTTCGAGGGTGAGGTGTCTCGCGCGGTCGGGCGGTATTCGCTTGCCTCGGCACGACAGGCAGGGAGTCATGCTCGTATTCTGGGCGGAATCGTGCCGCACCACGACCTCGCGCTCCCCATGATCGTGAGATTTTACGAACGCCTGACATCCGAATCTCGGCAAGCAGGCGTGAAACGGGTCTGGCTGTTCGCCCCCGATCATTTCGGACGAGTCGGGAACTTGGCCGCAATCTGCGATGCCGACTGGGACCTTTCGTTTGGGACCGTGAGATACGACGAGGAGGCCGGCAGCGCGTTGGGGACGTTGGGTATCGTGGAGACAAATGCTGGAATATTCGCCCGCGAGCACGGAGTCACTCTGCACATCCCCCTGATCGGCCGTTATTTTCCGAATGCGTCAGTCGTGCCGGTGCTGCTGAATCCGAGCATTTCTGACGTAGGGCTGATCATAATGAGAAACAGGATTCTGGAACTGTTCCGGGAGGGTGACATTCTCATCCTGAGCATGGATCTGTCGCACTATAAAACGCCGGAGGAGATGGCGGCCGAAGACGCGCGCACGCTGGAGATACTCACGGAACTTCGTTTCACCAAGACGAGCGGGCTTGACGTGGATGCCCGCCGCGCTGCCGCGCTCGCGCTCATGCTCTTTAAGAAGCTGGACTCCTGGGAGGGAAGCGTCCTGGAACACATGGACTCCTCGGATATTTTGGGAAGGAGAATCAAGTCCGGCACAAGTTACGCTACCGTAATGTATTGTGGAACACAAGCTGGAACACAACTATACCCGATGCGGAACAATCAATAGATACTTTATATTTGCGTTTGAAGCCAGACATGATATACTGGCGAAGTTGAATAATAAGCGGAGGAATGCGCCTCTCACCTGTTGGCGGTAAGCTGGCGGGTCAATACGGGAAACTACATGAATCCAGAGAGAATGGCGCATTTTATGCTGTTTTCTCTTGTTTTTTGTTCTTTTACGCGGGCTAGCTCGCTTGCTGAAAAAGAATTAAGGGAGCGCTGATTGAATCTTCAAGACGGTATCCATACCATTTAGGCCTTTGACTATCAAAATCAGCCTTCTTGGTCTTTCAAATCATCAGGAGGTGGTTAATCATTAGCAACACCAACACCAACAAAGAAGACGAACCGCGCGTAAACTCGGAGATCCGCGCAAGCGAGATTCTACTGATCGACGATCAGGGGAACAAGCTGGGAGTGGTCCAGGTGTCTGAGGCGCTGAGGCTGGCGGAGGAGAGGGAGATGGATCTCGTAGAGGTCGCGCCGCTTGCGCATCCTCCTGTCTGCAGGATACTCGATTACGGAAAGTATCGCTTCCAACAGCAGAAGCGTGACAAGGACGCGCGCAAAAAGCAGAAGAATCAGACCGTCAAGGAGATAAAGATGCGTCCAAAGATCGACCAGCACGACTACGACTTCAAGGTCAGGGCCATCAGGAGTTTTCTCACGGACGGCCATCGAGTGAAGGTCTCCGTCTTCTTCAGGGGAAGGGAGATGACCTTTCTCGACAGAGGCCGCGAGGTGCTGAACCGGGTGAAGGCCGATATCGAACCGTTGGGCAAAGTCGAGACGGAGCCGAGGATGGAAGGCGCTTACATGAGGATGATGGTTAGCCCGTCCGCTAACCAGCCGTCTCCAAAACCCGATAAACCAAAACCGGGCAAGGAGAGCGGCGATTCGGCTCAGCAGGATGAGCGTCTCCCGGAAGACGCGGATAATGCCGGATAAAAATAAAGAAATGCCGATAAAGAGGTGAAAATGTCATGCCAAAGATGAAGTCGCACTCATCGACAAAGAAACGTTTCAGTCTGACTGGATCAGGACACGTCTCCTACCAGAAGGGCGGACGCCGCCATATACTGGTGAACAAAGCACAAAAAAGGCTGCGCAACATGCGTAAGAAGGGAATCGTCAACCCGTCCTTCGAGGCGAGGGTGAAAAAACTGATTCCATACGCGTAAGTCTGTTCAATCAGTTATTTTCGTTTAGAAATGAGCTAACCGGTTTAATTTTACGGACTTGGCGGTTATGTGGCCTGTCAGGTTTGGGGTGTTTGTCGATATCTCAGTGAATTCGAACAGCGCCCATTGTTGTTGTACGTGTCATGCCAATCAATTTTAACGGCCAGTCATAAGGAGTGACCAGAGATGCGAGTGAAGGGTTCAAGCGCGAGCAGAAGAAAACTAAAAAAACTTTTCTCCATAACCAAGGGTTACTGGGGACGCAAGAAGAACGTATACCGCAGGGCGAGGGAGGCGTATTTGAAGTCCCTGACCCGCATGTATCACGATAGAAAACGCAAGAAGCGCGATTTTCGCAGGCTGTGGATCATGCGTATAAACGCCGCCGCTCGTTCGAACGGAATGCGATACAGCGTCTTTATGAACGGACTGAAGAGAGCTGGGGTTACGCTCAACCGCAAGATGCTAGCGGACCTGGCGGTGCATGATGCCGCCGCGTTCACACAGCTCATCTCCAAAGCCAGGGAGACCTTGGCGGTATAGTAGATGAGCGCGGCGCTGAAGGAGAAACTCGCGAGACTGAGGGAGGAGGGCGAAGCCAGCATCGCGTCGGCCTCCACAACCTCGGAGCTGTACAATGTAAAAGCCTCCCTGATAGGCAGAAAGGGCGCGCTCACCAATATCCTCAAGGAGATACAATCGCTTGATGTCTCTGAAAGGCCCGAGATCGGGTCGATCGCGAACGAGCTCAAGAATCACCTCTCCAGACTGGCGGAGGAGAGGGATGAGGCTCTTCAGCTGGCCGGTTCGGCAGTCCCGCCGGACTTCGACCTGACCGTCCCCGGCATCGCGCCAGACGGCGGAGCGCTGCACCCCATAACGCAGATGCGCTACGACCTCGACGACGCGTTCCGCTCCCTCGGATTTGAAATATTTCAGGAGAACGAGATAACGAGCGAACTCTACGCTTTTGACAATTTGAACTTCCCTCCGGACCACCCAGCTCGGGAGAGCATGGATACGTACTGGATAGCGGGGCACGACTCGGGAAGAGGCGGGGACCGTCTCTGCCTGAGGCCTCACCTTACCGGGGCGAGCGTTCGCTATATGCGGACGCGCAAGCCTCCCTATCGCTTTGTCTACCCCGGCAGGGTCTACAGAAATGAAACCACCGACGCGCGGCATGAACGCGCGTTCTTTCAGTACGAGGCGCTGACAGTGGACAGGGAATTCCCATTCTCGGCCGGTAAGGTGATGGTCAAGAGCGTACTCGACAGGGTCTTTGGAAGTGATGTCCCGGTGCGCATGAGGGTGGGCTTCTTCCCCTTTGTTGAGCCGGGATTCGAGATCGATATGGGCTGTCTGGTATGCGGGGGCTCGGGCTGCGGCGTATGCAAGCATGTCGGATGGATCGAGATAATGCCTGGCGGCACTCCGCACCCGAACGTGCTTGCCGCGTCAGGCCTCGACCCGGCGGAGTTCACCGGCTTCTACGTCAATATCGGGCTTGACAGGCTGGTTATGATGCGTTACGGAGTGGACGACGTAAGGCTGTTTCACAGCGCGGACCTGCGTTTCCTGAGTCAGTTCAAATAGCGGGAGGCTGGAAGATGAAATTATCGCTCGACTGGATAAAGGATTACGTCAGACTGCCGGATGGGCTGGAGGTCTCGCGCCTGATGTACGACCTCACAATGTCAACGGTGGAGGTCGAGGGCGCGGAAAACCTCTCCGACAGATTTAAAAACATCGTCGTCGGAGTGATTGAGGAGATTGTTCCGCACCCCAATGCCGACAAGCTCAGGATCTGCCGCACAGACATCGGCGGCGGCGAGATAAAGGAGATCGTATGCGGCGGCGTGAACTTGAACAGCGGCATGAAAACGGCGGTGGCAAAACCCGGCGCGTTTGTCCGGTGGCACGGGGAGGGCGGCCTGGTTGAGATAAAAAACGCCAAGCTGCGCGGTGTGGAGAGCTATGGGATGATCTGCGCGTCATCGGAGATCGGGCTGTTCGATCTATTCCCGTTCAAGGAAGAGGCCACGATCATGGACCTCTCAGGTTTCGACGCGCGGCCTGGCGATGACATCGCGGCGGTACTCGGGCTCGAAGATGTGCTGCTCGAAATAGACAACAAATCTTTGACCAATCGTCCCGACCTATGGGGACACTACGGAATCGCGCGAGAGCTGTCGGCCCTGTACGACGTTCCGCTCCTGGAACTTCCGGAGTTCAGCTTGCCCAGCGGCGTCGGAGGGATAAAGGTCGTGATAGACGATCCCGGCAGATGTTCGAGATACCTGGGGGTAAAGATCGACGGGGTGTCGGCGGCAAAGATGTCGTCGTTCGTCATCCAGAGCCGTATCTGGCGGGTGGGGATGCGCCCGATAAACGCTCTGGTCGACGTCACGAACTATGTGATGCTCGCCGTCGGTCAGCCTACGCATGCCTTCGACTCGGGCAACATAGAGGGCGGGATAACAGTGCGAAAGGCAGGGGACGGCGAACGCCTCATCCTGCTGAACGGGAAGGAGGTCAGTCTCTCGCCGGATGACCTTGTGATCGCCGACGACAGGGAGGCTGTGGCTCTTGCCGGAATCATGGGTGGCGTCAAGGACTCCATCTTGGACGACACGACCAGTATAATACTGGAGATAGCCAACTTTGAGCCCATTGGACTGAGGAAGACGGCGCAGAAACACGACCTTAGGACGGAGGCGTCAGTGCGCTACGAGAAGGGGATAGATCCTCAGCGGGCCGATCAGGCTCTGAAGCTGGCCTGCAGCGTGTTTGCGTCCGAGTTTCCAGATATGAATATCTCCGGCTGCTATGACAACTATCCTCGCCCTCTGGAGCGGATCCAGATCGACGTCTCTCTCGAATGGCTGGCGCGCCGCATGGGCAAGCGCCTGGATGACAGTGAAATAAACAGGTTTTTGGACCGGCTCGGTTTCTCGTCTGAGATATCCGGGGACACCTTGAGGGTGTCGCCGCCCTCGTGGAGATCCACCGGCGATATCTCTATACCTGACGACATAATGGAGGAAGTCGCTAGGCTTCACGGCTACGAGAACTTCGAGCCGACGCGGATAACGGCGACCTTCGAGCGCTCGATAAATCAGCGGGACATGGACACGGAGCGCGGGCTTCGCGAATATCTGTCATACCGTTGCGGTATGCAGGAGGTCTTTACGTACCCGTGGGTCAGGGACGAGTACCTCGACGCGGTATTCTCTGACAGGGAGGGGATGCTTGAGATATCCACCCCCCCGGCTCCGGACGAAAGATTTATACGCTCCTCGCTGCTTCCGAACCTGCTCGAAGCCGCTTCGGGGAATGCTCGCCATCTGGACGGGTTCGCAATCTACGAGTTGTCTCAGGTATTTTTCGACCGTAACTTTTCCGCTCCATACGACGAGCGTGAACTCCTGCCCGAACAGCGCCGCCGCGTGACGGGCGTCTTTGTGAGTAAGGACGCCGGCGTCGCCGGGCTGTTCCGGCGCGCAAAGGGCACGGTCGAGGGAATCCAGAGATACGTACACGTAGAACCGCTCTCCTTCATTCAGACGAACAGGCCACACTGGGCGGACGAGACTGTCTGGCTCAACATTTCGAGCTTGGGCGGAGAGAGTTTGGGCGAAGAGACGGTAATAGGCTCCCTGGCCCTGCTCTCGAAGCGGTCGGCAATGTTGGCCGGGATAAGACAGTCGGCCGTAATTGTCTTTGACATCGACGTCGAATCGCTGGTCCCACTGAGGTCCCGAACGAACAGGTACACCCGTCTGCCGGAATATCCGCAGGTTGAGTATGATATATCGATGCTGTTCGGCGAACCCGTGAAGTGGGAGAGCGTGGAGTCGGCGGCACTCGGCAGACGTGTGGCGCCGGACCTCGTCCGTTCGGTCTCCTTTATCGACGAGTACCGCGGCAGACAGATACCGGATGGCAAGAAGTCGATAACGCTCCGTCTGGTAATTGGCTCCGACAAAAAAACATTGACGTCGGACGAGATTGAGGCCGCGGCGGCCGCCGTAAAAAAACGCTTGTCAAAGCAGCTTGGCGGCGAAATCCGAACTTGAGAGACACCGATGCTACAGCACGATCTCCAAGTCGTTCGTCGCGTGACAGCTTATGTATATTACGACCGCCATGTTCGATATGTTTGTCCGTATCCGCGGCGTCTCTATGTTGACGGCAAGCGCGGCGTCGAAGTCGCCTAATCCCGGCAGGTCCTCCCCCGCGTCGTTTATCGCCCAGAGCAGGTCGGATTCCAATCGAGCCCAGTTCTCGTCGTAGTTATACTCGTTTATTCCGCGAGTTATCGCCCGTTTGGCCATGAGTGAGGATTCCTCAATCGTCCTGCCCATGCCGACGCCGACTGTCATAGGGAGACAGAGGCCCGGCATGGCCTTCTTCACTGTCTGGGTTATGAAATTTCTGACGCTGCCTAAACTATTCGGAGATGATCTCACGTCGAATCTTCTGTCGATTTCAAAGCCGATTGGAATTACCCTTATCCTCAGTCTGTCGCCTGGGACTATGTCGTAGTTGACCGCGTACTGCGGATCGTCCGTTTCAAAGTCCTCCTCGCCCAGCCACTCCATACTTTCGTCACGATTCAAGCTTCCCATCCGAACCCCTTCGCGAATGGCGTCGTCCAGACCGCCGTCTGTCACGTGAACATCCTGTCCAACTTCCACCATCACTATCGTAGTTCTTTGGTTCGCGCATACCGACAGGAGATTCGGCGTCTCCTCAGACGCATCCTTGTCGGCGTCGTCGGGCGACAGCAGGAGCTCGATTGCGGAGTCGCTCAGATGATAGTTCGACTCCGCGCACAGCCTGGCCACAGCCTCAGTTACTCCGCCGGCTCCGATATTCCTTACTCCATCGGTTCCGGTCTCTGCCGAGACAGCGGCGTCGAGGGATTTCCCGGGGCTGGCGTCATCCGCCGCGGCAGAGGAATCGGCAATCTCCAAGAGGTCGTCCAACTCTACGGGCAGGTTTCGTGATTCCTCGTTGAAGGGAGAGCCGGGACCTATGTCCGCGTATGTCCCCGGCGGCGCTTCAAGCTGTTCTTTTACCTTTATTCTCCCTCCGCTCCAGACGGTTCTGAATCCGGCGTCGATCAGCCGGGCAGATCCATCCGTGAGGTCGGTTGACGTAGGAGCGCTCAGGACGATCGAGATCAGCCTTATGTCGCCGCTGCGGGCGGTCGTCGCGAGGTTGTGCCTCGATGCCCTTATCCAGCCCGTCTTCAGACCGTCAACGAGAGGATGAGTGCGCAGCAGGGGATTTTTATTCGTGGTCGTCTTGTTCCGGTACGTGATCTCCAGCAGGTTGTGATACCGCAGGGCATCAGGATGATTTTCGATATAGCTCCTGCAGAGCGTCAGCATGTCGCGCGCCGTCGTGACCTGAGCCGCCGCTGGCAGTCCGTTCGGGTTTCTGTAGACAGTGTTTTTCATCCCGAGCTCCGCCGCTTTGGCGTTCATATCCCGCACGAACTTCTCGACCGTTCCAGATAGATGTTCCGCCACTGCCACAGCCGCGTCGTTTCCGGACGCTACGGCGACCCCCTTTAGGAGTTCATCGAGCGGCACCTCCTCTCCCGCGGCGAGGCCCATGCGCGCCCCCGGTTGTCTCGCCGCCCTGGCGCTGATTTTTACTGTGTCACCGAGGGAGGCTTGTCCGGCGCCTATTCTGTCCGCGGCAATGTGCATAGTCATGATCTTGGCCAACGATGCCGGCGGGATCCTCACGTCCTCGCTCTGGACGTAGAGCACGCTTCCTGATTTGATGTTCATCAGGATTGCGCCGCGCGCCTCGATCGACGCGTCAGCAGGGCCGGACACGACGAGCATGGAGATCGACGCTGCCAAGAAAAACAACAGAACACGTATTCTAATCACCTCAATTCCAAACAACATACTCCTCAGGCCGCTGACAATAAATCAGCCTTTTCAGACTGACAGGACCCATTTGAAGAAAACTGGTCAAATTATACATGAAATCTTCTGATTTCGCGCGTGTTCACTGGCGTCCGGCATAGGCATCAAATCCTGGCTCCATAGAATGAAAAGGGCTCAAAGCAAATGCCCTGAACTCTTGCTATCATTCTCAATACGGGCTTACGGCGTGGCAGCCTGTTTCTCCTGCAATGAACGAAACTGCCAAGGCCACGCTTCACGCATGGCATTCCCAATGTGCCAGAATGAAAGATAAACTGTTGTCAGTAGCGACGGAACCGGAAGGCTGATTATTTAGTGTCTACTGAAGATAATACATAATATTCCAGCGCCGGAAGTAAGCGCGGACTTTACTATCGACGACATCCACAAAATACGGGAATGGAACTATGAGCGCCATTGTATAACCCTAGTCATCACAAGTGCTATGAGATAATTTAGAATATGACTATCCAAATTAACTCATGGAGCGAGAGGACGTTATAAAATTCCTCCCACGTGGACAAGTCAGAGACGAACGAAGATTCCTAGCTCGAATCCTGTTTGAACACAGGCCGCGGAGGAGACAGACTCATCTATATGCCTTGAAACATGCGCAAATGACAACTATGCGCGTTATTCGGGTTTCGGCATTGAATTTAGCGCCTAATTTGTGCAACATTGTGTCACCTTTAAAAAGATGAGCGCTTACTACTTGCGGACACCGCGAGACTCGTATACATTATGGTTGATTGACTCGAAGTCTTTTCCTATGAAGAAACTTTCGGCGCAATACGCAAGCCTCGCGACGGGCGAGGGTTGGATTTAGGGAGGAGTGTGCTGGAATGGCAGAAAAAACAGAAAAATCGGATAAGAAGCAGTTTCATGTCAAGCGGATTTACATCAACGGCATTCCCAGGAGGGTCGTTGCGGATCCAGAGATCACCCTGCTTGAGGTGATCCGGGAACAGCAGCGTATGACTGGAACGAAGCGCGGCTGCAATTGCGGACAGTGCGGTGTTTGTAATGTGATCTTAAACGATAAGGTCATCCGCTCCTGCGTCACTCGATGGAAAAATGTGCCGGAGGAATCGAATCTCTTTACTATAGAGGGAGTCGGAACGATTACCGCGCCTCACGCGCTTCAGGTCGCGTTTGTGGTGAACGGGGCCATTCAGTGCGGCTTCTGCACGCCGGGTTTCATCATGGTAGCCAAACATCTTCTGGAGCACAATCCAAGCCCGACTCGCGAAGAGGTGAGGCAGGCGTTTCAGAAGAACTTTATGACATGCCGGTGCACGGGATATATTCAGATAACCGACGCCGTGATGGATGCGGCGGATGTATTGAACGGAAAGAAGAGCCTTCAAGGCCTTCTACGAAGGATGGAGCCGGGCGCTCAGGTGTGGAACACCAGCTACCCGCGCCCGAGCGCGATATACAAGGTGACCGGAACGTTCGACTTCGGTGACGACGATTACCTCAAGATGCCACAGGGCACTCTCTTTGCCGTTCCCGTAGTAACCCGCTACCGTCACGCAGTCGTGAAGAGAATAGACACCTCGGAAGCGGAAAAGATGCCCGGTGTCTACAAGATAGTCACAGCAAAGACTCTGACCGATAACAGAGGCACGAACAGAATCCGCGGTCAGGTCGGCAGCCCTACGACAACTACGGACGGCTGGGAGCGCCGCATGATAGTGCCCGAGGGGGACAAGATCCGCCAGTGGGGCGAGTGCGTAGCTGTGGTCTGCGCTGACACGGAGCGCCAGGCGAGAGCCGCGGCTGAGGCGGTCAAGGTCGATGTCGAACCCCTGAAGGAGATGATCGACATCCATCAGGCGATGGCTCCCGACGCGATACCCGTATATGACGAAATTGAGGGAATCGACGGAATCCGCAACGCCTTCAACAGGCGGCCATTTCAAAAGGGGACCGACCCGAAGGATCTCATCGACGCGGCGCCATACAAGATAGACGACGAGTTCTACAGTTCGCGCCAGCCTCACCTGACTCTGGAGACGGACTGCGGGTACGGTTACTACGACGAGGAGGGCAGGATCTGCCTCCAGACGAAGAGCATATGCGTATACCGGCATCAGCTCATGATAGCGCGGGGCATAGGAGTTCCTCCGTCTGGGATTCGCGTCATCCAGAACAACATGGGCGCGACGTTCGGCTACAAGGTCGGGCCGACCAATGAATATCTCCTGGCCGCGTGCGTGTTGGCCTGCAAGGACCGTCCGGTGTATATGCGGCTTGATATGAAAGAGCACATCACCCGCACGCCTAAGCGCTCTCCGTTCCTAATGAAGATCCGGATCGGCGCTGACAAGGACGGTCGCATCGTCGGCGGCGAGCACACCTGGTACGTCGATCACGGCCCGTACTCCGAGTCGAGTCAGGATCTCATGAACAAGGGGATACAGTTCTTCCTGGCCCCTTACGACGTCGAGAACTTGAAGGGCATCGGTTACACCGTCTGGACGAATCACCGCTGGTCGGCGGCGTTCCGCGCGTATGGCGGACCTCAGACATACTGGGGAGGGGAGACGGCTGTAGACATGCTCGCCTACGAGGTCGGCATGGACCCGTTCGAATTCAGGGTGAGGAATATAATGAAGGATAGGGGGATATCTCCCAGCGGACAGCGCTTCGAGGTCTATCCGTATCCCGAGATGATCGAGAAGGCGCGCCCGATATACGAGGAATTCAAGGCCGAGGCTGAGAGGAAGAACGCCGCTGGGGGCAAGCTTCGCTATGGGGCCGGCGTCTCGTTCGGCATATATAACTCGAACGACGACGGCGCGGACGAGGCGTCGAACGGAGTGGAGCTCACAAAGGACGGCGTGATCATATACAACACATGGGAGGATCACGGCCAGGGGGCGGACATTGGAACGGTCGGCACGGCTCACGAGGCCCTAAAGCCGCTCGGGTTGGACCCTCGCGGGATAAAGCACATCTCCAGCGACACCGCCAAAGCTCCGAACAGTGGGGCGGCGGCGGCGAGCCGCAGCCAGAATATGGTCGGCAACGCCATAATCATGAGCTGCAACATGCTTCTCGACGCCATGCGCAAGGACGACGGGACGTACAGGACATACGACGAGATGGTGGCGGAAGGCCGCGGCCTGCACTACGAGGCCACATACAAGACCCAGGTAGTTAATAACGACGGAGAGGTGGTCGAGTGCAGCGGCAACGACCCTGAGACCGGGCAGGGATATCCGTTCATGGCCCACATGTTCTCGATAAACATCGCTCTCGTGTCGGTGGATACGGAGACTGGCCGAGCTCATACTGAGAGATTCGCGCTCGTGGGAGACGTTGGGGTTATATGCAATTACCTGGTAGTGGATGGCCAGCAGTACGGCGGGATAGCTCAGGGGATAGGACTCGCGCTGACAGAGGACTTCCTCGACGAGACGAAGTACAACAACCTCATCACATGCGGACTGCCCTATCCAAAGGATGTCCCGGACGACCTGCGCTTAGTCCACATAGAGACTCCGCGCCCATTCGGTCCATTCGGCGCGAGCGGAACCGGAGAGATGCCACTGGCCGCCCCGCACGCTGCCATCTGCAACGGGGTCTTTGCCGCTTGTGGGGCTAGAATAAAGTCGCTCCCCGCGACACCCAACAAGATTAAAGCGGCTATGAGAGCGTAGATTTTAATATCGGCGGGCAGGGAAGATCACCCTGCCCGTTGCCTAAGAGCGGATAATATACGACAGCTATGACGTCATACATCATCGGCTACATCTCTTATCGCATCCGTCCCACTGTGCCGTAACCCAGCGGTCTGAGGAAATTAACAGTTACAAGATTTTTGGAGATTTTTGGAGATTTAGATTTTTGGAGATTTAGGTTGACTAGGAGTCGGGTCACGCGTATAATTCTACGTTGTGCCGAGGTGGTGAAAATGGTAGACACGCACGTTTGAGGGGCGTGTGGAGAAATCCGTACGAGTTCAAGTCTCGTCCTCGGCACCACTTCTTAAAACAACAAGGTCTAAGGAAGTTAAAAAATCCCGTCTCAGACGGGGTTTTCGCTTTCTCTGCGTCCAAGTGAATATACCCCGATATGCTAAAATCAATAGTGTAGTTGTACACAGAGCTATACACAGAAGATCGCGCTCAATTCTGTGTACAAACAACCCCAAAACAATGATTGGAGGCGGCTCAAATGGCTTTGACGGAGATGCAGATACGCGGGCTGAAACCAAAGGACAAGCGCTATATGATCCGAGATGACAATGGGCTTTACCTCGAAGTCATGACAAGCGGCAATAAAACATTGGAGATACAGGTATTTCGACGGCAAGAAAGGCGTCAAACTTTCCCTCGGCGAGTACCCCTATCTCAGCCTGAAAGAAGCCAGGGACAAACGCGACGACTTGAAAAGAGGGATGGAGCGCGGCGTCGATCCAAAGATGACGCTAAACCCGCCGGAAACGATGACGTTCCAAAAGATCGCGGTCGAGTGGTACGAAAAGAACATTCGCGGAGTCATGTCGGAGAAATACCAATATAAAGTGATTTCGAGATTGGAAAGTTTTCTTTTCCCGTATATCGGAGACGTGGCGATGAGCGAGGTCACAGCGGTAAAAATCCTGACGGCGCTGCGAACAATTGAAGTGCGCGGTATGAACGAGACGACGCATACAGTACACCAGATTTGCGGACAGGTTTTTCGGTACGCCGTAGCTTCAGGTTATGTTGAACACAACCCCGTTTGGGCTTTATTCAGCAACGAGGAGGAAACAAGATGAGTTATGTGCGTCAAACCATAAACAGTGAAAAGTTATCTGGCATTATCGATTTGCCGGCGTCTTTGGCACACCAAGTTGTGGAAGTTCTCATTTTACCGCTGGAAACGAATCATTTTGACGAACCGCGAAAATCAGTTTTCGGCTGTCTCGCGAAATACGCGAATCCAGATTTAGTCGAGAAAGAGCGCGACGCCTGGCAGAACGCCGCGCGAGATGAACATGGCTGCTCTCGCTGACGCCAACATCGTCCTTCGGTACATGTTGGGCGATCATAAAGATCTTTCACCAAAGGCCAAAGAAATAATAGACAACGAAGTGATCGAAATACCTATAGAGGTTCTTTGCGAAGTTGTTTATGTTTTGTCAGGCGTTTATCGCATTAGCCGTACTGAAATACGCGACGCTCTCAGGGCGTTTTTCGAGGCGACAAGATGTGTGTTGCCGCATAGGGCGGCAGTATTAAAAGGGTTGGATTATTACGCGGAAAAAACATGGATTTTGTAGATTCCCTCCTTGCCGGATATGCCGCTGTTAGAAGGGATTCCCATAAAAACGTTCGACCTAAAACTACAAAGGCTGCTCGCTTCCGCCATTTGAACTCCGCTCTTTATCTCTTTTTTCTTGTTCTTTTTTCTTGTTCTTTTTTCTTGTTCCTCGACTTCTTTACGCGATTATAATTAGCGCAATTAGCGTGTTTTGTCCAGCTATCCCTATGGATTGCCATATTCTCCCATCTTCCGCATATGGAGCAGCGGCGAAGCCGGATACCCCCGGTCAGCGCCAGATAGAACTGATACCACATGGCGGACAGGAGGCTTGTAGGCCGAAGTGTTTTATAAAGTCTTGCTTTCGAATCGGAGCGGAAAAGGATTTTTAACGGATATTGCTCCAGCTTTTGGGTTATCTTTCGCTGGACATATAATGATGCGCCTCTCACAGCGTCCAGCCTATGCCCTAATAAAGGCAGCCAAGGCAGTTCGACGCCCTCATAAATGTTTTTCATAACTTCCTGTGGAATATTGCAATCCAATTTGTAGGCATCATCACTCCTGAATTTATCGAAATCAATTTCCTTGAGCTTTCCCCTTGAGAACCTATTGGCAATCATCAGGCGGTTGCCTTTAGACCATTCGATTATCCCGTCCAGCAGAGGGTCTTTTTTCATGCTTAACTCCCATAACTTGAGAGTTCTATTTCGAGAGTTCTAAGTGACGGGGCTTGGAAGATTGGGCGGGATATGGGAAGCGAAATTGCGGCGGCTGCCAAAGATTCGTTGCTGGAATATGAACAATTTCACTACCTGAGAGGGCAATTTGCCATTATGGAATTTGTAGTAGCGATAGCGCTGACAGCGTATTGGCTCGGTTCGCAGTTCCGCTTCGATCAGATAGACAACGAGAGTTTTTTTTGGATACCTCTTAAAGTTACCCTCGGGACTGGTGTTATTCTCTGCGCGTTTGGGTACGTTTACTTCTGGAGCGTTGATCATTGGAAGCTGATAAAAAGAGACTGGTTTTACAAGACACGGTTCATCCTGCAAATCCTGTTGGTGGGTCGATTGAAAAAGTAACTGCAACTTTGAAGTGGTAAATGCAATCGAGAAGAACGGGGTTGCGTTTAATAGTACAAACCGTGAGGAAATGAAACGAAAGAATTGATTTGAAACAGTAACTGCAACTTTGAAGCGGTAAATGCAAATATATAAAAATAGTACTGTACAAGCTGATCATTACTTGCTTCTTGAATAATTTTGGCCGTCGCGTTTATAAATTTTGCGGCGGTTTTTATTTTTTTAGAGGAAAATCCGTTTCATTTTCCCTGTTCCTAAAAATATTTTTGGGTACAGTAAAATAGAGCATTGCAATTTACCAGTTTTTCAGCAAACCTTATTGCAATCCCACTTTTGACCTATCCTTTTCCATAAAATCTAACATTCCCTCAGCTATTACAACATTATTACTTACTTCGTTTTATGCGGGCAGCAGTTCAGGTTTCAAAATAATGTCTTGAGGAGATACAAACTCAGCCCCAAACCTCCTCAAGATTTCTTCTCCATGCAAAAACGCGAATGTCTCATACGGAGATCTATTGTTCAGCTTTTTCCTCTGATACGAATTTATGTGGTTTAGCATCAGTTGAATATCGTTCTCTTGCTTCAAATGGTCAAAACTCGTTCCCTTCGGCAGTATCCGGCGAAGGAATTCATGATTGTTCTCTATCGAACCCTTCTCGAACGGTGAAGACGGATGGCAATAAAATAGATTTGTCCGCCTCTTGTTTTCTTCGTCGAATTCTATTGCGCCGGGGTTGCTGAATTCACTACCATTGTCTGTCAATATGACTGGGAAAAGCTCCATGAAATATTCCTTTCCCAAGACCTCCCACAGCATTTGAAAAATATCTGTTACTGATTTCGACGTATTGGCATCTCTCAGATAAGCCCACATAAACGAACTATTTACGAAACTCAAAGTTAACAGTACTTTTCCGCCTTTGCGCCCTTCTACCGTGTCCATTTGCACGACAGCGGCATCTTCCATCGTAAATTGAATATGTCGGCGCGATTTTACACCC
>JAIRWR010000013.1 GCA_031268885.1 Synergistaceae bacterium | reverse complement strand
GGAAAGGGCGACCAGGCCACGCAGAACGATCAGCTCGACGTCTTGATCGAACGTGGAATGGACGGTCTGATCGTGAACATGGTGGATGCTCAGGCCGCGGCGGGAGTCGTCAACAAGATCAAGTCGGCCGGAATTCCAGTTGTATTCTTCAATCGCGAACCCGACCTGAATGTGCTGAAAACTTACGAAAAAGCGATATTCGTCGGCACTAACGCCGCGGACGCCGGCAAGATGCAGGGCGACATAATAAAGAGCCTCTGGGACGGAAATAAGGCGTTTGACCTCAACAAAGACGGCAAATTCCAGTACGTCATGTTCAAGGGCGAGCCTGATAACCCCGAGGCCATAGCCCGCACCGAGTTCAGCGTGAAACAGGCGGAGGAAAACGGCATCAGGCTGGAGCAGATCGGCGAAACATTCGTCTGCAACTGGGATACGGCTCTGGCTCAGCAGGCGATGGAATCCGCTCTCGCTGCCAACGAGGGCAAGATCGAACTCGTCATAGCGAATAACGACTCGATGGCAATGGGCACAATCGCGGCCCTCTCCAACATAGGCTACAACGTCGAGGGTGGCAGCAAGTTCATACCGGTGATCGGGGTTGACGCTACCGACCAGGCTGTGGACGCGATCCAGAGGGGAATTATGAGCGGTACCGTAAAGCAGGACGGAGAGGCCATGGGCATTGCGGTGTCAAAGATAATGCTCAACGTAATAGATGGCAAGACGCCCCTCGAAGGGACGAACTATCAGTATGACGACAGCGGCATAGCCGTCCGCATCCCGTACTCCCCATACTTGGGCAACAGATAAGCGAGGGCTCCGATACATACATGCCCGGGGGGCCCAGGACCCCCGGGCATTTCATAACGAGACGAACGAGGTAATTTATGAAGGATTTGAACAGAGGAACCTGTCTCCTCGAAATGAAAGGCATAGATAAGACTTTTCCGGGAGTTAAAGCGCTGGATCAGGTGGAATTGCGCCTGGAATCCGGCACAATTCACGCGCTCATGGGAGAAAACGGGGCAGGAAAATCGACTTTGATGAAGTGCCTGTTCGGAATATACAGAGCTGACGCCGGAGAGATTCTTGTGGAAGGCAGGCCGGTTCATTTCAGCGGACCAAAGGAGGCCATGGAAGGCGGGGTCTCCATGGTCCATCAGGAGCTCAATCAAGTGCTCAAGCGCAGCGTGATGGAGAACATCTGGCTCGGGCGCTTTCCGAAACGTTGTGGGTTCGTGAGTCATAGGGAGATGTTCGGCCGTACTAAGGCCATCTTCGATGAACTCGGAATAGACCTAAACCCCCGCTCCATCATTGGTAACCTGAGCGTGTCTCAGCGCCAGATGGTGGAGATAGCGAAAGCGGTCTCGTACAACGCCAAAATTCTGGTTCTAGACGAACCGACGAGTTCCCTTACTAACGAGGAAGTTGAGCACCTTTTCAGGATAATAAACAAACTTCGCGCGGATGGCGTCGGAATTATCTACATTTCGCACAGGATGGAGGAGATCCTGAAAATTTCCGACAGAGTGACAATAATGAGGGATGGCCGATGGATTGGAACCGAATCGGCCTCCGATCTTACTGTGGATAAGATAATAAAAATGATGGTCGGGCGTGACCTCACTCACCGATTTCCTCCAAAGACGAACACTCCCGGCGAGGATCTGCTCGTCGTGCGAGAGCTCTCGGGAATGTACTCGCCCACGTGCCAGGACGTTAGCTTCACTCTGCGGAAGGGTGAGATTCTGGGCGTGGCCGGGCTGGTCGGAAGCAGGCGGACGGAGCTGCTCGAAACGATCTTCGGCATAGCCCGCCACTCAAAGGGGACCATAAGCAAGAACGGTATGCCCATAAATAACAGAAATTCATCCGACGCGATACGCAATGGATTCGCGATGCTGACTGAGGAACGCCGGGCAACCGGCATATTCGCCGGACTCGATGTTATGTTCAACTCTGTCATCGCGAATATAAATAGCTACAAACGTTACGGATTCCTGTCTGGCAAGCGAATGTCAGAGGATACAAAATGGGTGATAGACAGCCTCAAAGTAAAGACTCCGTCGCGGAATACGTATATCCGCAACCTCTCGGGGGGGAATCAGCAGAAGGTGATAATCGGCAGGTGGCTTCTGACAGACCCCGACGTCCTGCTTCTGGACGAACCCACCCGAGGAATCGACGTAGGGGCCAAGGCCGAGATCTATCAGCTCATAATAAATCTTGCGGCCGAAGGCAAGGGCATCATCGTTGTTTCATCAGAAATGCCCGAGCTCCTCGGCATATCAGACAAGATAATGGTAATGTCCGGCGGGCGGCTCGCCGGTATACTCGACATCGCGGCTGCCACTCAGGAGGAGATTATGCGTCTTGCCGCGAAGTATGTCTGATCCCCGGGAGGGAGAATAAATGACTGATCTGCCCGGAAGCCCCAAATGGAACGAGTGGCTTCTCAATTACTCGCTCTACATTATACTCGGAGTTCTGATAATAGCGATGGTAGTGTACGAACCGAGATTTCTCTCGGCGAGAAACCTCAGCAATATTCTGGCACAGGCGTCAACGAGGGGAATATTGGCGCTCGGCGTGGCTGGAATGATAGTTTATACTGGGACGGATCTCTCCGCTGGACGCATACTGGGAGTGAGCGCCGCGATATCGGCCTCTCTGCTTCAGAGCGTCACATACGCTTCCCGTATGTATCCAAGCATAACCGAACCGCTCCCCCTTGTAATTCCCCTGGCGCTAGCCATATTAGCGGCGATAATTTTCTGTATGATCAACGCGTTCGGCTTCGCGGTACTGAAGATGCATCCCTTTATAATATCCCTGGGTACTCAGCTCATCGCCTACGGCGCGCTGTGCCTTTATATCGACAGCCAGACAAACGGGGCACAGCCGCTTGCCAGCCTGGATCCAAGATATATCAGAGTGGTGAACGGCTCATTCGACCTTGGGTTTATGAATCTACCTTATCTGGTGATATACCTCGCCATATGTTCGGTGATTATGTGGGTAATCTGGAACAAGACAACTCTGGGCAAAAACATGTTCGCGGTAGGAGGCAATCCTGAAGCGGCGGCGGTCTCTGGTGTCAACGTGACGCGCAACATATTTGGGGTGTACTTCGTGGCGGGCATCCTCTACGGAATCGCCGCGTTCCTCGAAGCCGGAAGAGTTCAGAGCGTGACAACAGCGACGGGGCTGAACTATGAACTCGACGCGATAAGCGGATGCGTGATAGGCGGGGTGTCCTTTACAGGCGGCGTCGGGACCATCCCGGGCGTCCTGATAGGGGTCATAATACTTCAAGTCATCAATTACAGCCTCTACTTCCTCGGAGTCAATGCCTATTATCAGTACATCATCAAGGGACTTATAATCATACTGGCGGTCGCCATAGACGTACGCAAGTATATAGCAAAAAAATGACGCGCGAGGACGGCGCGGAAGACAGGCCGGACAGAGGGACCGCGGCGCGTGGTCCGCGCCGCGGTCCCTGCAAATATATCAACAGTATGTTAGAATATTCATGCTGCCGATAATATTTTTTGGAGGAGTTAGAATATGTCAATGCCAATGCAGATCAGTCTCGATGAGGTAATAACGATGCTTCTGTCAAGAGTCGAGTCGCTCGCGATGAGCGACGAGAACAACAAGACGAAATATAACATCGTCTTGAGAGTCCTGTATAAAAAAGGGCTTGTGACGGAACAGGAGATCCGAGATTCCGTCAAGGAGGAACATCGTATGCTGAAGGAGCTCGGCATGATACAGAATCTGCCGGGGGACGAAGTTGTGAATATGGTGACAGAAAATATCATCCAATGGGCAAAGGGAGATATCGCCGCGATCAAGCGCGGCATGGAGGAGTACGAGAAGAAGCTGAAGGAGTACGCGAGGGAGGAATCCAGAAAGTCCTCGCTCGCGGTCGCGTCGTCCGATGTGCTGCATCAGCTCGACAGGCTCGCGCCTCACCCCGGTTCGGGCGGCAAGGGCGGAGGGAAGCTCATCATCTGAGGTCTGCCTGAGGAAGGTCTGATTGGAGAAGCGGCCGCTTGAGGGATAAGGTTTTAAAAATCTGGTTGGGGCTCGCCAAGAGAAACAGGCGGGTCCTATTTATGGATCTGTGTCTCCTCGCGCTCGCGATGTATATCTGTTTCGCGCTGCGCCTCACTCTGCTGCTGGCTCCAGGCTTCTACGACGACATGATAGTCGCTGTCATAGTCTTTCCCGCCTGCGTTGTCGCGGCCCTTTGCTTCGGCGGCGTGTACAGGATTCATTGGCCTCAAGCCAGCGTTGAGGAGTATGCGAGGCTGGCTCGGAGTTACATTCTGGGAGTTACGCTCTTTTTGTGTTTTAATTCCTTCATGACGTCCTTCACCATACCCAGATCATCCCTAGCGATAGCCCCCCTTGCCGGGTTTGTCCTGATAGGAGCCATGCGAGCTTCGTGGCGTCTTGCCGAGTTCTCGATGCCGTCATACGCGTCACGGAACGGAGACGCTAAACGAGCTGTCATAATCGGCGCTGGCGAAGCTGGGGCTTTTATAGCCCGGGATCTTCAGCGGCGTAATTCCGACATCATCCCCCTCGGGTTTATCGACGAAGACTCTGCCAAGCGCGGAAAGGTGATTGCCGGCCTGCCGGTCCTGGGCGGTGACGAATCTCTCTTGGAAGAGGTGAGAAGGCTCGGCGCGAATGTAGTCCTCATTGCCATCCCGTCCGCCAGCGGAGTGCGTGTGCGCGGCTATCTGGATATGCTGTCGCGCCCTGGAATAGAGGTTCGGGTTCTCCCAAGCCTTCACGAGCTGGCCGGTGGAGAGGTGGAGGTTGCGAAGATGCGGTCTGTAGAACTCCAGGACCTCTTGAGGCGAGAACCCATCGTTCTGGATGAGGCCGGGATAGGGGCCGTGATATCCGGGAAGAGGGTACTCGTGACTGGAGCGGGGGGATCGATAGGGTCGGAGATCTGCGCGCAGCTTATGAAGCACACTCCGTCTGAGTTGTTTTTGCTCGGACACGGCGAGGGCTCCATCTACAATTTGGTTCAAAGCGTCGGGAGAATGGAGGGCACGGCGAGGGTTCCGCACAGGCCGATAATTGCGGACATCGCGGTCGAGGACGCCATGGAGCGGGTTTTCAGCGACAGCCGCCCGGATGTCGTCTTCCACGCGGCGGCTCATAAACACGTCCCTTTAATGGAGGAGAACCCCCGGGAGGCGCTTAGGGTAAACTCCCTAGGCACATGGACGCTCGCTCAGCTTGCCGGGCGGTTTGGCGCCGAGAGGTTTGTTATGATATCCAGCGATAAGGCTGTTCACCCTTCGAGCATAATGGGGGCGACGAAGAGGATAGCCGAACGCTTGCTCTGTGGGGCGCAGGTGGCATACTCCGAAACGGCGTTCATTACCGTCAGATTTGGAAACGTGTTGGGCAGCCGCGGGAGCGTGGTCCCCCTGTTCGAGCGGCAGATCGAGATGGGCGGACCCGTAACAGTGACGCACCCCGAGATGAACCGTTACTTCATGCTGATTCCGGAGGCGGTGAGTCTTGTCCTTCAGGCCGCGTCGATGGGGAGAGGCGGCGAGCTCTACGTTCTGGACATGGGCGAGCCAGTAAATATCCTGGAGATGGCTGAGACGTTGATACGCCTCCACGGCAGGGAGCCCTACAAGGACATCCACATACGGTTTACAGGGATAAGGCCAGGGGAGAAGCTGCACGAGGAGCTGTTCTACGAATCAGGCCACGTCAACAAGACCCTGCATTCGAAAATTTTCCTCTCGACTCTGACCGATCGGAGGATCACGCTCATAGACGACGTCAGGAAGCTTCTGGAGTTGGGCGCGGACACCCAACTCCTGAGAGAGGGAATATTCTCCCTGTGCGAGATATGACTGAACTTATCTGCATACAAAATAAAAAAATTGCTCTGTCAAGGGCAAGTGTTTGACGCCTTTTTTAGGATCCTCCATCAATTCTATTTTATAACCAGTCTCTGTTAAAAGTTTTCTCCATCTGCTGATCGACAAAAAACATACGCCAACTCCTGAAGATTTTGAACCAATTTTTCGGAGTGATTTTGCGATCAGCGGTACTTTGATGGAACTTAAAAAATAAATAATAAAACTGGAGATCTCTCCCAACCAAGAACATCCATAATATATTTCAGATATACATAAAATACCACTATTTTCCTTGAGAAGTGAGCGAATTGAAACAAGTAAAGCGCTGATTCCTTTTATCGTTTTGAGCCATGATGTTTGGACCAAATGATGACAGACACCGTTCAAAAAGATGAGATCGAAGTAGTTTTGTCCAAAATACTTTCCCGCTTCGAAGACCGATCCCTCGATAATGTTAATAACATCCGCATACTGTTCCCATGTGGAATATCTCGTGATATCCAGAAGAGAGACTTCCGCGTCATTTCCGTTTTCTTTGAAATATCGGTCTAACGCAAGAGCAAAATTTCCACTTCCGCCACCCATGTCCAGTACTTTTATTTTTTTGCCACGCGGAAGATCTTTCAGAATATTTTCGTACCGAGCAAGGTACCTTGCCACAGAATTACGCTCATATCCTTCAAATTTTTCCTTCTGATGTTCATTCAAGTCCTTTTTATCAAACGTCTCCATTATAAGTACCCTCTTTCAGGAAAGATTCGCCAAGATACGTTATATGCCATACGGCGTTTAGCGGTTAGATTTTTTATTTTGGGTTTATTGGCAGAATACAGTACCTTCCCTTTAAAGATTTAAGTCGGGAATCATCATCTAAAAGATCCAAACTGTGGGATATAACCATTGTCCCATGCGTTAGCGCACACGTATATCCACGCCGGGTAGAATTTATCTCTATTCCTTATGGTTTTGAAAGTTTTGAAAAATTTGGTATGTTTGAATGAACTCCGGTACAGTGCTCCTCCGGAGAGAGGTGAGAAATTACCTAGAAGTAAGGTCTGTCTGTCTGTCTGTCTGTCTGTCTGTCTGTCTGTCTGTCTGTCTGTCTGTCTGTCTGTCTGTCTGTCTGTCTGTCTGTCTGTCTGTCTGTCTGTCTGTTAACAAATGTATCTCAGTAAAAGCCACTGAAATCACCTCGATTGGAAACCAAACTTTTACTACTATATGATTTTAGCATAACTGAAGATACTTTTCAACGTTTATGATCTGCCCGTTACAGTACAGTCAGCAGACGCATCAGACGCCGTAAAATATTGCTATCACTCACATGTTGGATTTGAACGTGAAATCTGTAAATCTGACATGAAGTTTGTAAATTCAGTCATACCATATGATGAACGATTTTGATTCGTCGGCCCGACTATTATGAAAATCAGCTCAAGGTCGCTGAGTTTCGTTCCGTTTAGTGATGGCTTGCCATCGTGGATGGCTGTACTGTAACTTATTGCTGTCCGGAAAGCGGGATCTGCGAAGATTAACGCTTGACAAGTAGTATTATATATAATACTATGTATGCATCAAGGGGGTCTGAAATGCCAACGGTTGATAAGATAATCGAGAAGATGAAGAATCAGCCCAACGGTATTCGCATGAGCGAGGCCGACAGAGTTCTTAACGTGAAAGGATATCGGCTTGACAGGCAGAAGGGCTCGCATCGTCAGTACATCAACGCTAGCGGCGACGTGATCACGATCAAAGATGAAACCCCCTTGAAAGCGGTTTACGTGAAGGATATTTTAAGCCGTATCTGAGAGAAGAGGGCGGTGCTGACATGAGCGCGAGAGAGTATATGGAACTACCGTATAATTATGTCATACGGCATGTCGAAGACGAGAGCGGCACGTACTTTTACGCTACCGTCTTGGAGTTTGACGGATGCCAGAGTACGGGGAAGACGTTCGAGGAGGCTTATTCGTGCCTTCGCGAGGCGATGGAGGGGTGGGTCGAGACGAAATTGGAAAACGGTTTTCCAGTTCCCTCTCCGCTAGATGTGGGCAAATATAGCGGCAAGTTCGTTGTCAGGCTTCCAAAATCGCTTCACGCAAGGCTCGCGATAGAAGCGGAAAGAGAGGGTATCTCGCTCAACCAGTACGCGCTGTACAAATTAAGCTCGTGAGAGGCTTTCAAAAAAAGGTCAGGATTTCATAATCCAGTAATATTTTTTAGAACCCGCACAGATACAGGGCAAAAAAATCTTGTATGCGTTGTAGTGTTAACATGCTGGCATTGATAAGCAAACAGCCTCTCAACTAATGAGAGGCTGCCCGCTTGATTTATTAGAGACGTTCAATATGTCTTGTGGTCGTATTCCTGAAAGTTCTCAGTCGTTATATTGACCACTGAAATGACGTTATCTTTTTCTACTTTTTCACCAGCCCAGTGCTGTTTGGCAAGTTTCACCGCCATTTTGCCTATCTCTATAGGCTGTTGCATTGGCGAGCAGAGAAGCTGTCCGTCTCGGATCATCTCTATCGCGTTCTGCGAACCGTCGACTGAGACAACCATTATCTGGCCTGTTCTGTTAGCTCCCTGGATGGCGGCGACAACCCCCTGCGCCGTCGGGTCATTGATGGCGAATATACCCTTTAGATTAGGATACGCCTGCATGAAGGTATCGGTAATGTTCTGCGCGTCCTCAACCTTGCCGTACGCATCCTGATCGGAAACGATGGTTACTTCCGGGAACTCCTCTTTTAGGACTTTTTGGAGGCCATCCGTACGGGCGCGCACCGCCCCAAGCGCCGACCAATTAACAATCGCTATCTCGCCCTTGCCTCCAATAGCGTTGCAGAGGACTCTGGCGGACTGCACTCCGGCATCCATATTATCGGAGACTATCATAGCGAGGATGAGATCAGTATCGACTACAACCGAGTCGATATTGATGACAGGTATTCCGGCGCGCTCGGCTTCTACCAAAGACGGCTTGATTCCGTCGGAATCGATCGGATCGACTATGATGACGTCTACTTTTTTAGCTATGAACTCGCTAATCTGGGAGATTTGAGTCATTATATCATTGGCTGGGTCTGGAGCGAGAACCTCCGAGCCTTTGTCGTCCTTTACAGCTTCCCTGACTCCGTCGACTTCACGGACGAAGAATGGATTGTTCATTGTCATGACAGAAACTCCATAGGAGCGATTGTCGCCAATGTTGTCAGCGGCTTGTCCGATACCCGTGACCGGGTAAAGCGCAAAGAGAGACATTAACAGAGCGAAACAGAATATTCCTGCCTTTTTTTTCATAAAAATCCCCTCCTATTTTGGTTGATCGTTATGACGCCACTACCTGCCGGATTACTTGTCCGCGCTGTCACCCCCTCTTTTAAGAGACTTGAACCACGCTGTCACACTGCCCCGGCCGCTCTTGCGGTGCATATCGAATAGAACGGCTCCCGCTATGACGACACCGCGAAGTATATTGTTGTAGTAGAATGGCACATTGAGGTAGTTTAACCCGCTGTTTAAGACCTGAATGATGAGAGCCCCTATGAACGTGCCCAGTATCGACCCCACTCCTCCGGCCATGCTCGTGCCGCCGACCACAGCCGCCGCGATGGCATCCATCTCGGCTCCGGTACCGAGAGTAGGTTGTCCGCTGTAAGTACGTGACGCCCATATCACGCCCGAGATCCCGCACAGAAAACCGGTCAGCGCGTAGGTGCTCCACAACGTTTTTTTGATGTCGATGCCGGAGAACACGGCCGCTTCGCGACTGCCACCGAGGGCGAAAATACTCCGGCCGAACTTTGTCCTGTTGAGCAGGATGCTCATGATGATCATTATCACGAGCGCGATGATGACAGGATATGGAATGATGTCGAAAAGGTACCCATTTCCCACGGCGCCGAACCCGGTGGGGGTTCGAATCGGACGCCCGCCGGAATACATGTAGGCGACGCCGCGAGCGGCGGTCATCATCGATAGTGTGGCTATGAACGGCGGGATCGGTGTGCGAGATATGAGGAAACCATTAACCGTCCCCATAGCGAATGCCATTAGGATTCCTGCCAGCACAGCCACAAGAGTCGGCGCGTTATGTTCGATCAGGCCGGCGCAATAAGTGCTGGAGACCGCCATAAGCGCTCCGACCGAAAGGTCGATGCCTCCAGTTATTATGCAGAGGGTCATACCGAAGGCGACTATCGTGGAGAGTGATATTGCCCGGAGAAGGTTGATCAAGTTGGCGATCTCCCAAAAACGTCCCTTGGTGAGAAATCCAAAGATAAGCATCAATATCAACAATACCAGCAGGAGGCCCGATTTCTCCTTCAAAGCCATCTGGAAACGATCTGTCCTGATATTGCCCATTTCATTTTGTCGCACTAAGTTTCCCTCCAAGCGCTAGTTTCAGCACGCCGCGTTCCGTCAGTTCCGACTTGCTCAATTCGCCGGTTACGCGTCCCTCATGCATGACAATCACCCTGGTGCAGAGATTTATGATCTCAGGCAGCTCCGATGATACAAATACGACCGCTGTTCCACTGTCAGCGAGTTCAGTGATCAGTCTGTACAACTCGTGCTTTGCTCCAATATCAACCCCTCTTGTCGGTTCATCCAGAATGACAACCTTGGGCGTCGCGGCCAGGCATTTTGATATTACCACCTTCTGTTGATTTCCGCCGCTCAGTGTATTCACAGGCTGCTCATATCCGCTCCTCGCCCGGATATTGAGCATCTTAACGTATTCGCCGGCTATGCGGTCCTCTCTCTCCCGGTCGACTCGGAAGCCGTGGATTATCTGGTCCATGATGGACAGGCTTATATTGTATCGTATACCCTGTATCAGCACTAGACCCTGTTCCTTACGGTCCTCGGGAGCGAGCACTATTCCCTTTTTTATAACATTCCGCACGGAATTCTCACTCATCCTGTTCCCCTCTAGATATATGTCGCCGGACTCCGCCTCATCCACCCCAAAGATAATCCTCATGGTTTCGGTGCGCCCGCTGCCCATAAGTCCGTAAAACCCAAGCACCTCTCCCCTTCGAACTGAGAAGGTGACGTTTCGCACCTGAGTCCCCCGGTTCAGCCCGACGACTTTCAATATCTCATCTCCAGGGGAGCCCTTAACGGTCGAGTATATATTCTTGAACTCCCGCCCAACCATCATGCTGACCAACTCTTCGTAATCGGTCTCCGAGGTGATCTTAGTCCCTATATACCGACCGTCGCGCAGCACGGTGATCCTGTCGGAGATCTGAAATATTTCGTCCATCCTATGGGAGATATACACGATAGCCACGCCCTGATCCTGCAGATCTTTTATAAACCCGAAGAGCTTGGATATCTCCTTGTCGGTCAGCGAGGCTGTAGGCTCATCCATTATGAGGATTCGGCAATCCCTTGACAGAGCCCTCAATACCTCGATCATCTGCTGCTGTGCCACACTCAGGGAACTTGCCTTCGCGACAGGCGAAATATTGTCCAGCCCGAATCTTTTCAAAAGAGAGTAGGCCTCTCTTATCATCTTTTCATCGTCGATAAGCCCAAAGCTGGTCCGCGGCATCTGCCCCAGGTAGATGTTCTCCGCCACCGTCATCGTCGGCGCGAGGCTCAGTTCCTGATATATGACGCTTATCCCCATGTTCATGGAATCGCGCACGTTTTCGAAACGTACCGGAGCGCCGGCCACGAATACCTCTCCCTTATCAGCGCCATGCACTCCAGCGAGGATTTTAATCATCGTGGATTTCCCCGCTCCGTTTTCCCCAATGAGCGCGTGAACTTCGCCCCTTCGCAAATCAAAATGAACGTCGTCCAGAACCATGACATCTCCAAAGCGCTTCGTGATGCGTCTCATCTCGACGATCGTCTCCATCTGACATACTCCTCTCATCAGATATAAGCAAGCAAAAGACTTCCAACAAAAACAACCTCGACCGCTAACACTCTCACGCAAATAACCGCTTAATTAAATACTTTACTAAAAACAACTAAAGAGATTCATGAAATAAGTTCAAACTGATAAATATACCAGCTAAACTAATTATATCTCAATCAAAGTATTGGGTCAATCAGGGCAGACGCATATTAAATCACAGGTTTATACGTTAAAACTCTTGTGGATGTTATTTATTTCTGGATTCACGAGATTGGGGGGGTAATTACAGGGCACGCCGGCGGACGGAGTTGCGAAATCTCCAAACCAGTCCCATTTTCGATAAAAAAAATCACAAAATACGACCTGATGTATATTGCTTTTTTTCAAAGCAGGTCTATCATATAGCGGGTTACCAAAGAGATGACTGTCAAGTTCTGTCGCAGGAGACAGAGCGTCAGCTGGACGAAAGCTGCGAATCAGCGCGGATACCAGCGAAGGAATAGATCTTATGGCCATGTATTAAATTACCATGATGACGAGTGTGACTTTAAAAATAAGATAAAAGAGGATTATTCGATGAATAACCACATATATCACAAAGAACTGACGATTCCCACCGATAATAGAACCTATCTGGAACGTCCGCGGATAAACAGGATTTTTGCGGATGCCGTGCGAAAGACGCTTGTAATCGTCTCCGCGGGCGCGGGATACGGCAAGACTTCGGCCGTCTACTCATTTCTCCGGAACTACGAGGCCATTACGAAGTGGTTTCAGCTCTCCGAGAACGATAACTTGGGCGCTAGATTCTGGGAGAAATTCGCTAACACAATCATGTGGCACGACAAGAACATAGCCGAACACCTGTTTAAGATGGGATTCCCCGAGACTGCGGATGAGTTCACGAACTACCTTTCAATTATTGAGGACGGCATCGCGCTGGCCGGAAAAGTGGTCATGGTGTTCGACGATTTTCATCTGATACACGAAAAATCAGTGCTCCGCTTTATCGAGAGATCCATCAAATCCCCGTTCTCGAACATAACCACAATTCTCATTTCAAGGACGGATCCGGATATCAACACTGTCAAACTCCTATCGCAGGGGCTTGTGGC
Organism: Synergistaceae bacterium; assembly: GCA_031268885.1. Taxonomy (GTDB): domain Bacteria; phylum Synergistota; class Synergistia; order Synergistales; family Synergistaceae; genus JAIRWR01. The sequence goes on along the minus strand of JAIRWR010000013.1, from coordinate 6,590 downwards.
CAGCGTCAACGAGGATGACCTGCGCCTGACGGAAGCCGAGATCGCCCAGTATTTTCACCTGCTCGGCATTCCACTGCCACCCCAGAGCGTCTCCAATATTCACGACGATACCGCGGGATGGGTGTTTGCCATAAACCTTATCAGCCTCTCTTTGAAAAAATCCCCCGCCCATGAGCAGAACGCGCGCATCGCGATGAAGCTGAACATCTTCAAGATGATCGAAAGCGAGGTATTCCTCGTCATCTCAGATAGACTGCGGCGCTTCCTGATACAGTTGTCCCTGATAGACCACCTCTCCGCGGAGCTGATATCCATTATTGCCGGAGGGGATGAAACACTCGTCGGCGAGATGGAGAAGATCAACTCCTTCGTCCGGCATGATATCTATCTGCACGCCTACCTCATCCATCACCTGTTCCTCGACTATCTGCGGCAAAAACAGAACATCCTGACGGAGGAGGAGAAGAGGGATGTATATTTGAAGGCGGCGCGCTGGTGCAATGAGAACGACTACAAGATGGACGCCATCTCCTACTACGACAAGGCCGGCGAATACGAGGAGATCATCGGCATCGTCTACAACCTGCCGATACAGTTCCCGCACGACCAGGCCAAGTTTATCTTAGACATCTACGACAAGGCGCCGCTCCATATTCTGGAAGGATTTGCCCTGTACCACCGCCAGCGTTCAGTTCTGCTCATGAGCCTGGACCTCTATAAAGAGGCCCTGGCGTATATAAAGGGGCGCATTGAAAAATTCTCTGCCCTACCTGGCAGTGATTTCAACAATCGCGTCCTTTGCGGCGCTTATACGGCATTGGCTGCCACGGAATATTTAATGTCGCCAGTCACGGATCGCTACGATTTTGACGTGCCACTCGAAAAAGCATATCAATACTATAAGCTTAGCCCAAATTATGAGACCGGTTCGGTCACCCACTTAACCCTGAGCGCGCTGATCTCCAAGGTCGGCACGACGAGGAGAGGCGCGATGGAGGAGTATATAGACGCCTTGACGCGCACTATACCGAACATGGCTAATATCCTGAGCGGATGCATGTCGGGGCTGGACGATCTGGCAAACGGAGAGTTGCGCTTCTATAAGGGCGACCTGAAACACTCTACAAAATTTCTCAGGCAGGCGATACGCGACGCGGAGGAACACAATCAGTACGAAGTGAGAAACCGAGCGTTGTTTTACCTCCTGCGCATAGCCGTCGCGCAGGGGGATTTCGAAGGATTCCAGAGCGCGTTCAAGGATCTGGAAGCTCAGCTCGACATGAAAGAATACCATTCGCGCTTCATAACGTTCGACATTGTTTCGGCCTGGTACTATGCGCTTCTCAACCAGCCGCACCTGATCTCTCATTGGATATCGCGCGGCGATTTTGGAAAGGGCAGCATCGGATCGTTCAAGACGGACTTCGGCGACTTCGTAAAGGCGAAATTTTATTATTTCGACAGGCGTTACCATGAACTGCTCTCCTTTACCGAGAGCAAGCCGGCCTTTAGCGAGGTGCTATTCGGCAGGATAGATTTAAAACTGATCGCGGCCGCGTGTCAATACAAGCTCAAAAATCGGGACGCGTCGATGGCGGCACTGAGGGAGGCATATGACCTCGCGTCCTCGAACGATCTGACCATGCCGTTCATCGAGTTCGGCAAGGACATGCGCACGCTCACCAGGGTGGCGACGCAGGACAAAAACTGCGGCATCCCAGTCCAATGGCTTGAGCTGATCAACAGGAAATCGGCCACTTACGCGAAGAGACAGCTCTCCATCATATCTGAGTACAAAAAAGCGAACAACATGGGAGACGACGTTCTGTTGTCGCAGAGAGAGAAGGAGATCCTTCAGGATTTATGCGATGGCCTCTCACGCTCGGAGATCGCGGCGAATCACGGTCTGTCCATTGCCACGGTGAAGATGGTATTAAACACCCTCTACTCGAAACTTGGCGCTAACAGCCTGGCGGACGCCATCAAAACCGCCATAACCCGGAATCTGATAAAATAAAAACGGCTTGTGAAGTTGCTGCGGTATTCTTTCATGCGGCGGAACGGCGCTCAACTATGTCCCGCCGCTTATGCAGCGCTTTAAAGTCTAGTTTTAGAATGACACCGTTGTCCTCAGCCTGATAATGCTATCGTCTCCATTGTGGGTTCCGGATGGATTGCCAGAACCGTAGTCGATTGCGTCATAAGCGAGTTGGAATGAAACTGCCGGGTTCAGATAATATGTAACAGCTAATGTCGCGCTTGAGGTATCGTCGTACCCTCTCGTATTGAAATCGGCTTTGAAATAACGCTCAAGGGTACTCCATCTTTCACCCCACCTCTGTTCCGCGCGTATACCCCAAATAGTACCTGTGTTAGCGTTTTGCGGTGTGTTGTATAGAAAATCAGCACCAGTGAAGGAGAATCCATAACCGTATCTTACGAAATTATTGTCCCACTGGCCATACTCCAAGCGAAGGGAGGTATACTTCAGGACATCTTGATTGATATCAGCGATGATCCTCCACAGATTGGCCTCCGTGGAACCATCGAGTTTAAAAGAATCGCCCTGATTCTGATTATAATAAATGCCCCTTAGTTCGAGTCCGGGCCGGATTGAATAATTGGCGAAGACGCCTAGTGTCAGGAGATCCGTATCTGACTCGATGCCTGAGCCGTTCACATTTTCAATCTCGTTGTCGGGCGTCAGGTAATAAGCCAGAATACCCGCCCGTATACGTTCGTTAAACTGAAAATCGGCACGCGCGCCTAAATAGTACTGTTCCAAGGATACGTTGTTCCTGACGAAAGAGCTTCCTGGGACAGGAATGCCGGCTTCATCGTTCATCCTGCTTATCAGCAGCCTCAAGTTTACACTGCCCCAGCTTTTATCGAGTAAAAACGCGTCAAGTAGAGAGTTGCCAAACGCTTGATCGTTCTCTCCGCCGAAGCCCATCTGAAAACCTAAATCGCTTTCAGCCAAAAAGTCTATACGCCCAACATCCAAAGCGATTCCATAGGGAAGTTCCGTCTTTATGTGATAACTATTATAAACTATATTTGGGCTTGAGCCATTCCTTGGTCCCGCGGACATCCACGTCTCAAAACTCGTCTTATCGCTTATCCTTTTACGTATAAAGAATGCGTAGGCGGTGGTCTCTAACTCATTCTCGCCTCTCCAGTTCCTTGGGCCGGCTAGCTGATCATAAAAGCCGTCATCGTTGCCAAAGTCAGCATCAAAAGAAAATACCCCAGATATGCTCCAGCCGCCGAGGTCTTGTTCGAAAACCCCGAGACGTTCATCCAGACTGCTTGCCTTTACGCCCAGGGCATCAAGCTCATCCTTGAATTCAAGGATAAGCCGCCTCAACATATCGACGTCCTGTTTACTAGCCTTCTCCAGATCGACTTTCGCGAGCGATTTGGCTATCACAGCGCTCAGCTCGTATCGCGTAGATGGGCTCCCTCCCCGGAAAGAACCGTCGTCATAACCTGCTATTATTCCTCGCGCCGCAAGCTGAGAGATTGCGTCATATGCCCAGTGGTTAGTGGGAACATCCATGAATGGATTTGCCGCGGCAGGCGACGACGAAGTGAAAACAACGCAAATTGCCGTCATTACTAACACAAGAAGCTTTCTCATACAGATCGACAACCTTTATAATTGGAATATTGTTGATAAATCTCGCAGTAAAAACTTCTCAAAAATGTACCATAAACCCGGTCTCCCACTTCAGTTCACTCGTTGTTTACCTTTATGTCATGCCAGCAGTGCGCGGGACGCTTTTTATACTCGCGAACGTTAAGATCTACCGCTGTGCCAAGAACCTAACACAATTAAATGTTGCGCGGCCAAGCTGTGTAGGATCGGCGATTTTAGTTCTTGGCAACTGTTTTCGCTCGCGAGTATAAAAGAGTCCCGCGCACAGTGTATTAACGAGTATTAAAACCTGTCGTATATCGTATCGAGAAGTGTGACGACATCCTGCTCCGTTACAACGCCGTCGTATGTCTCGCACAGAGGCTCTTTATAGATCAGAGGTTTCAGAGACGTCACCTGTTCCTTCGTGAGCCCCTTTTCCTTGGGCGAGGGAAGCTTGACATCTTTCATCAGAGCCCGCACCGCGTCGGCAACCGTCTTGCCTATAACCTTAGGGTCATCCGACTTGACATCTATGCCCATCGCCGCGCCTATCTTTTTCGTCTTCTCCGGGTAGTCCTTAGCCACGAATTCGATGACTGCCGGGGTTGCCCACGCACAGCACATTCCGTGAGGCAGATGATACTTGTGACCAAGAGCGTGAGCGGCGGAGTGCCCTATGTGCACGCCGGACTCGCTGAAGGATATTCCAGCAAAGTTGCTCGCGAGGGCGAGATTGTCGCGCGCTTCATTGTTGGCGCCATCTTTAACCGCTATTGGGAGCCACTTGGCGATTAGCCGCATCGCTTCATAGGCAAGAAGGTCCGCGTGCGCGGTGTTCTTTTCATCGGTCAGCGCCTCATTGGCGTGAGAGAACGCGTCCAGCCCAGTGAATGCCGTTACGATGGGCGGAGCTGTGTCCGTTAAACTTGGGTCTACGATCGCGAAATCCCCTGCCCGGACGAGCCCCACTTTGATGTCGAGATCGATGGACGACACGACCGCGACATAAGTGCTCTCGGCCCCTGTCCCAGCAGTGGTGGAAATCAGGAGGAGCGGCAGTGGTTTTTTGGGGTACAGATCCCGCTCCGTCTTCTGCCCGGTCAGAACCGCCATCAGGTTTTCGACGAGAGTCGGCCCTTTAAGCACTTCGTCGCCGTTGACCGTCACGACAGAGACTAGCTTCGCGGTATCGAGAGAGCTGCCTCCTCCGATTCCGATGACGCCGTCAACTCTCTCCCTTCTCGCTATCGCCGCGGCATCTTTGATCACCTGTTCCGGAGCGTCTGGCTGGACGCCGTTCCATCCGACTGCCGAAAGACCCGCGTCCTCCAGCATCTTCTTGGCGTTAGTGACGGGGCTGGTCTCTGGAATGCCCTTGTCGGTGATCAAAAAAACCCTAGTCATACCCAACTTCTTCGCATTTTCCGCGATTGTCGCGAAAGTACCTCTGCCGAAAAGCACCGGTGCCATCTGGAGATAAACGCCTGATTTCAACATTCTTGATCTCTCCTTAAATATTTGTGAGATTTTGAGTTCTGTTCGCACGTCAAATTATCAGAAATGAAAGCCAGACCAGACTGGCTCGCCGGTATAGGCCTTAGTCCGCTCCTCGCCTCTTGCCACCCGGATAGCGGCGGACGCCAGGGCCTCCATCTCAAATTCTCCAGGCATCGCGGCAACAGGAGCGATCCACTGAAGATAACTGGTAAGCGTCTCCACAACGTACTTGCTGTTGGAGATTCCCCCGGTAAGCAAAATGGCTTTAACCTCGCCCATCAGCACAGCCGCGGATGCTCCCGCGCACTTGGCAATCTGATAGAGCATGGCATCGTAAACGAGTTTTGCGTATCGGTCTCCCTGCTCTATGCGTCTTTCCACCTCGATTGTGCTGTTGGTGCCCAAATGCTCCAACAGTCCCGACGTCTTGTTGACGCGGTCGGTAATCTCCTTCGTGGAAAGTCCGTTATCGGTCATCAGTTTTATAAGATCCATCACAGGCAGGGAACCGCTGCGCGAAGGCGTCATGGGGCCATCGCCGCCGATGATATCGTTGGAGTCGACCATTTTACCGCGCCGATGAGCCACTACGGAGATGCCGCCGCCGATGTGGCAGACGATGAGGTTGACCTGGTCATAGACCAAGCCCTCCCGCTTGCAATAACGCAGGGAGATCTCCTTATGGTTCAGAGCATGGACGTGACTCTTGCGGTGCAGGTCTTTAAATCCGGTTATTCTTGCTAGATCTTGAAACTCGTCGGTGTCAGGACTATTTGCCACGTATGCCTTTTTTCCGTATTTTTTAGCGTAAGCGGCGCAAATCTGAGAGCCCAACATCGCCGGATGGCCCGCCGATCCACGGGTCCTCCGCGCGGCGTCAGCAAGGAGCCGGTCATTTACCTCATATACGCCGCCCTCTAGTGGCATCTGCCCGCCACCGCGCCCGGAATACAGGTCAATCTCAGAGAAATCAATCCCTCCCTCTCGCAGAGCCGCCTCAATGATATCAACTCTGTGGGAGAGCTGATCTTGTATCTCTTTGAACTGATTTAGCTGATCTCCGTCATGTGAGATATTCTTCTGAAATATTTTGTCATCCCCGTCGAAAACCGCTACCTTTGTGGAAGTAGAACCCGGGTTAATCACAAGAACCCGGTAGTTGCGCCTCATATACCATTCTCCTCTCTGCGCCGGTCAGACGTGTTTCTGCCGGAAATATGGCGCCGTGCAGGCGGCCATGGCAATGGAGTAATACTTGTCATCGGCGCTTGCTGAGCGAGAGACCAGAACCACAGGCGCCCTTGCCCCCAATACCAGCCCAGCGGTGAGGGCGCCTGACATGCCGCTCAAGCACTTGGCCAGAATATTGCCGCTGATCAGGTCGGGGGTGATTAAAATATCCGCCTCCCCGGCAACCGAGCTGGTATAGCCCTTGATGTCAGCCGCATGTCTG
>JAIRWR010000056.1 GCA_031268885.1 Synergistaceae bacterium | reverse complement strand
TGCATCTGGAGGCGGACATTTCGGCGGTCGAGGGCAATGACCTCGGTTATGGCGCGGGTGATTTCGTTCCAAATCTCACCGTAAAGTACCGCGCTCAGAAGGAAGGCAGCGACAAGGTCATCGAGGGAAATTTCATGCCCATGAGCGCATCCGATGGTCCTCACTATGGGAACAACGTCAAGCTCGACGGCGCTGGGAAGTATAAGATCACGTTCACAATCGAAAACCCGGAGAAGCAGAGCTATCTCCTGCACGTTGACAAGGCGACCGGAGTTCCGGGCCGATTCTGGAAGGAGCCGATTGTGGTTTCGTGGGATTTCGATTATATCCCGCGCGCGTGGTAAAATTTAAATGAGAACTTGAAACCGCGAAGTTCTGCCGGACAAGCGGCGCGGCTTTGCGAAAAGGATCAGGCATAGCCATCCCTTTGTGAGAGACACGGGCGGGGTTCGCGGTTTCAATTCATGCCAACCTGAAGTCAGAGGTTTGAAATTAATAGTTGGAGCTGGTATTTATGGACTCTCGGCAAAGATATTGATTCTTCTCTGAACGCGGGTTGGTATTGTATTGAAGTCCGCGGGGAGATCTCAAATGCTGGAATATCTTATAAAGATAACGAATAACACCTATTACATGATTGTTCCAACTGTTTTGCTGCTTGCGGTAATTTGCGCTTCGGACCATACGGAGAGAAAAAGATATGTGAGCCTCGGGTTTTGCGTGGGGCTTATTTCCGCTTTTATATACGCCGTGCTGAAGCGCAACACTGGATTTGCCGTGCGGGAATATTATGACCTTGGAACGCTCATTCCGTCGCTCGCCTTTGGAGTCATCCTGTTGTTCTTTATGCTTCGCGTCTTCTCCGGGAGTTCCGGGGCATTATACAGAAGGGTCCTGCGCGCGCTAGTCTTCTGCGTCATAGCGTGCGGAACGGCATACTGCGCTCCAAATATAATGCTCTACCCGTTCGAGTTCGCGGTTGGAATGGACACCATCTTCAACACGGAATTTATGTTCAGGGTAACCGGCTATGCTCTCGGTATAATTCTGACATTTCTGACTGGTCTCGCGCTTTACAAGACCGCGTCTAACATTTCTAGCCGTGCGATGCTGGCGGCGTGGGCCGCGTCTCACATAACCCTCCTGGCGTTCGAGTCCCTGACAATCGCTCAGATCCTCCTTGGGCGCAATCTGATCCGCAGGCACAGATGGCTCACCCGAGCGGTAATGTGGGCGCTGTCGAACGCGAACACATTCATATACGCGCTGGTCGCTTTCTCGCTCGCGGTCGCCGCGATTCTGCTCATCAAGGTCAAGACGACGCCTCTGACCGGGGAAAACCCCGCTCAAATCAGAAAGATGAGGTCGAACGCGCGCAGACAGGTCCGCTTCTGCGCGTCCGTGCTGATTGGAGTCGTGGTGATCCTGCTGACTGTAACAGTCGGGGTGACTTATAGCAATCGGCGGGTGGAGCTCGCGCCCCCGGTCGAAATCCCCGCGACTGGCGACGTGATCGTAATTCCTCTGGAGAGAGTGGACGACGGGAATCTGTACCGCTTTGTCCACAAGGTCACAAATGGTTCATCTCAGACGGACGTTCGATATATAGTCATCAAAAAAAATGACACGGCCTACGGGGTTGGGCTGGATGCGTGCGACGTCTGCGGCCCTTCAGGCTATTACCAGAGAAAGGATCAGGTGGTCTGTATCCTGTGCGATGTGGTTATGAACAGAGCGACAATAGGACTGCCAGGCGGATGCAATCCAGTGCCTCTGAAGTTTGAGGTAACGGGCGGCAATCTCGTTATAAGGACAGAGGACCTGGCGGCTGAGGCGCGCAGGTTCCAATAAGGGGGGACGGATATGTTTTCGCGCATGTTGATGGGGGCTTTGACCAGGCAGAGGGGAAAACTCGCGATGATTGCCCTCACAATGGCGTTAGGCGTATCGCTTGCCACAGCGATGCTGAACGTCATGATGGATGTGGGCGATAAGGTGAATCAGGAGCTGAAGGCATACGGAGCCAACCTCAGCGTGGTCCCCCGGGGCGCGTCCCTGCTAGGCGACCTGTACGGCGTAGACGAGGGGCTGGGCGTATCGGACAAGTATCTCGCGGAGGACGAGCTTCCCAGGATAAAGACGATATTCTGGGCTTTTAACATAGTGGACTTCACGCCATATCTCGACACGAAAGCTACCGTAACCGCCGGACGGCAATCTGCCGAGGCGGTCGTTACAGGCACTTGGTTCGACAAACACCTGGACATTCCAACCGGCGAATCCGTCAACACCGGAATAAAACGCCTCAAGTCATGGTGGGACATAAACGGCGCCTGGGCTGGCGACGATATGCCTGCGTGCTGCTCCTCCCAGGGCATGATCGGCTCGAATCTCGCGGCCAAGCTCGGTGTCGGCCTGGGAGACAGTGTTTCGATATCCGCGAAATCGTCCGGGACCGTAACCATCGCCGGCATATTCCACAGCGGCGGCGATGAGGATGAACGGCTCTTCGTCCCACTTGGCTTTGCGCAGAACATCTCGGAAAAACCCGGACTCGTGGGCAGCCTGGAGGTCAGCGCCCTGACGACGCCACAGAACGACCTGGCCCGCCGGGCGGCTCAGGACCCTAACAGCCTTTCGCGCCACGAATGGGATACGTGGTACTGCACAGCTTATATCAGCTCCATAGCGTATCAGATCGAAGAGGTAATATCAAACGCCAGGGCGAAGCCTGTGCTCCAGGTTGCGGAGTCCGAAGGCGCCATACTCGAAAAGACGCAGCTTCTTATGCTGCTGCTCACCATCCTCAGCCTGGCCTGTTCGGCGCTCGCCATTTCGAACCTCGTCACGGCAAGCGTCATGGAGCGCAGCGCGGAGATCGGTCTCTTAAAAGCCGTCGGAGCGTCTGGGATCGCGGTTTCGCTTCTCGTAATGGCGGAGATAACGATCACGGCTTTCTTTGGGGGAATTCTCGGATACTTCGCGGGGCTCGGATTCGCGCGGATTATAGGCCACACCGTCTTCGGGTCGGCAATCACGGCCAAGCTCCTTGTAATCCCCATGGTCGCGGTATTGATCGCCATTGTGACGCTGGCCGGCAGCCTTCCCGCAATGAGAATGCTCCTGTCGCTCCGTCCGGCTGAAGTATTGCACGGCAGATGAATTAAATCCTGTCCCGGATCGCCCGGGATGAATGGTGATGATATATATATGACGAGACGCCGTATGTTTATGAAGATGCTGATTAGTTCGCTCGTGAGACGCAGGTCCAGGATGTTGGTCGCGCTCATAGCGATTGCGATAGGAGCGACTGTCCTCCTCGGAATGGCAGCCGTCAGTTTTGACATCCCCCGCCAGATGGGCAGAGAGTTCAGAAGTTATGGCGCGAACATGATCCTTGTTCCATCCGGGGAGGGGTCCCTGATAAAGCTCGACGACGCGGACAGGGCGGCGGCGCTCATCTCAAAGGAGCGGCTCGTCGGAATGACGCCGTATCGGTATGAGATCGTTCGTATCAACATGCAGGGATATACCGCCGCCGGAACGTCATTCGACGGCGTGCGCAGTACCAGCCCTTACTGGAATGTGAACGGAGAGTGGCCGCAAGGAGCCGATGATATTCTGATCGGCTCCGACATAGCGGAGTTCACGCGTCTCACTCCTGGCTCAGCGATTGAAATAACGGGGCGCTCCAGTTCAGGCGCAAGATTCAGACGAAATATGATGGTATCCGGAATAGTTCGGACCGGCAGCGTCGAAGATGGTTTTATATTCATGAACATGGCGACACTGGAGGAGCTGATGGGCGACTCCGGAATCGCCGAGGTTATTGAGATAAGCGTCGCTATGGGAGAGGCGGAGCTCGGAGAGCTGGCATCGACGATAGGAGCCGAGGTTCCAGGCGTCTCACCCCGTCTAGTCAGAAGGGTAACCCAGTCCGAAACCGCGGTTCTTTCAAAGCTGCAATCCCTGGTCTTCCTCGTTACCCTGGTCGTGCTGGCGTTGACGATGATCTGCGTGGCCACTACAATGATGACCGTCGTAATGGAGAGAAGGAGAGAGATAGGACTCAAAAAAGCCATAGGCGCCGGAAATCGGAGCATAGCGGCCGAGTTCATAAGCGAAGGGCTGCTCCTCGGCATTATTGGCGGACTGTTTGGCGGCATCTGCGGATATGTTTTCGCCCAGGCTGTGAGTATGAACGTATTCGGACGAAGCGTTTACGTGGATTGGAAGCTGCTGCCGCTGACGGCGGTGATTTCGGCCGCGGTCACCGTAGCGGCGTGTCTCGGTCCGGTACGGCGGGCGACCGACGTGGAACCGGCGCTGGTTCTGCGAGGAGAATAGAGGAGATGCGGATATGAATATACTCGAATTGAAGGATATCTCGATGATATACGGTCAAGTCAAGGCACTCTTTGAAGTGAGCCTTACCGTCGAACAGGGCGAGTGGCTTGCGATAATGGGCCCGTCGGGATCCGGAAAAACCACGATGATGAACATAATAGGCTGCATGGATAAGCCGACGGGTGGTTCGGTCACCTTTGACGGTCAAGAGATCTCCAGGCTTGGCCCCGCGGAGCTGACGGCGATCCGCAGGGATAAGATAGGCCTCATATTCCAGCAGTTTCACCTGATAAGCTACCTCACAGCGCTGGAAAATGTGATGGTCGCACAGTACTATCACAGCATGATAGACGAGGATGAGGCGCTGCAGGCGCTTGAGCGCGTCGGTCTGAAGGACAGGGCAAAACATCTGCCTCGCCAGCTCTCAGGCGGAGAGCAGCAGAGGGTGTGCATAGCCCGTGCCCTGATAAACTATCCAAGGCTGATACTGGCCGACGAACCCACTGGAAACCTGGACGAATCAAACGAGGGCATCGTCATGGACATTTTGAGCAAGCTCCACAGCGAGGGCAGTACGATAATAGTCGTGACCCATGACCCGGAAGTGGCCGAATTCGCTGAAAAGACTGTATTTCTGGATCATGGCAGGATAACCAGAGTCGTCAGAAAC
>JAIRWR010000134.1 GCA_031268885.1 Synergistaceae bacterium | reverse complement strand
CGGAGCCTCTGGAGGCCGGGCTGGAACAGGCAGAGGCGTCGCTTCTGGCGCTTAGGGCGGACGTCGCGGAAGCGGCGGCTAATCTAGAGTATTCGCGTAACAAGGCACGCAGATCAATGGAGCTGTACTCTCGCGACCTTATCGCGAGATCCGAACTCGACACGGATGAGACATCGCTGCGGACAGCAAACGCCCGGCTCGCCTCTGTGAAGGCGAGAGTAACGGCCCAGATGGCGGCGGTGAAAAACGCGAAGCTTCAGCTGGACCATACCCGCATATACTCACCCGTTGACGGAGTGGTTGTGACAAAAAATGTAAACGTAGGCCAGACGGTCGCCGCAAGTTTCAATACGCCGACGATCGCCGAGATAGCGGAGGATCTCTCTCGTATGCAGGTCGAGGTGAACATCGACGAAGCCGATATTGGCAGCGTCAGGGAGGGTCAGGCGGTCGAATTCAACGTGGACGCGTTCCCGGATAGGGAGTTTCGGGGGAGCGTAACACAGATACGCCTCTCTCCAACGACGGAAAACAACGTAATATCGTACAAGGCTATAGTTTCGTTTTTAAACGAACAGGTGGCGGGACACAATCTCATCCCAGGCATGACGGCCAACGTCACCCTGATAGTGGAGGAGAAGACTGACGTGGTAAAGATACCGAACGCCGCTCTCCGCTTTCGCCCGCTTGCCGGCACAGTAACTTCTTCATCGGGGCAGGGTATGGGCGGCCCGGGCAGAGGAAGGCCCGGGGGCGGCGGGAACGAACCGCCTTCGGGGGAGAGCGGTCCGAGAAAGCCCGCGGTGTACAGACTGGATGAGGGTATTCCCTTGAGAGTCGAGGTCGAGACGGGCGTCACCGATGGGAGGGATACGGAGATAATCTCGGGAATCGAAGCCGAAACTGAGGTAATAGTGGGGATCGATATCCCAATCGAAGGATAGCCCGACGGGAGAATTCTTATGGCCTTACTGGAACTGCGCGAAATAAGAAAGAGCTTCAAGATGGGCGGCGGAGACCTTGAGGTGCTGCACGGCGTATCACTTCTCATTGAAAAGGGGGAATTCGTCGCGATGATGGGCCCCTCCGGGTCGGGCAAGTCCACGACCATGAATATTCTCGGGTGCCTCGATGTTCCAACGAGCGGCGATTACCTTCTTGAGGGCAAAGACGTGGCCACTCTTGACAACGATGAACTTGCGACTATACGAAACAGGATGATAGGATTTGTCTTTCAGGGTTTCAATCTGCTGCCCAGGACAAGCGCCCTTGCAAACGTGGAGATGCCGATGCTGTATTCGGGCGTTGGAGCGCGCGAACGCAGGAGACGCGCGCGAGAGGCGCTTGATCGCATGGGATTGGGAGACAGGATGAATCACGATCCCAGCAGGCTGTCAGGAGGACAGCAGCAGCGCGTGGCCATAGCGCGGGGAATTGTGAACAGGGCTCCTATATTAATGGCCGACGAGCCGACCGGCAACCTCGACACGAAGACGAGCGACGAGATAATGAAGCTCTTTCAGGATTTAAACGTAAACGAGGGCATTACAATAGTGCTTGTCACTCACGAGGCGGACGTCGCGGCTTACGCGAGGAGAATATTGCGCTTCCGTGACGGCATCATAATTGACGACGAGATAAACGCAAGGGTAAGGGGGGCGGATGCCGTATGATATCGACCGTAGAGATAGTCAAGGTTTCGGGAAGGGCGCTCTTGGCCAATAAAATGAGATCGTTCCTGACGACGCTTGGAATTATAATAGGCGTCGGCGCGGTAATAGCGGCATACGCGGTCGGCCAGGGAGCTAACAGTGTCATAGATAAGCAGATATCCATGCTGGGAAGCAATTTCATGTACGTGTTCCCGGATAGAAGCTCGGTCAGTTCATTCTCGAATCCGCGCTATCTCACGGTGTCGGATGCGGAGGCGATAGAGAGAGAGTGTTCCGGTGTTGTAGCCGTAGCTCCGCTTGCCGAAACGACCGCGCAAGCCATTTATGGCAGCGCGAACTGGAGCGCGGAGGTCAGCGGCAGCACCCCGGGATTCTCTGTGGTCAGGGAGTGGCTCGTTGAGTCCGGCAGGGATCTGATGGACGGCGATATTAGGTCCGGGTCGAAGGTCTGCGTGCTGGGATATACCGTCGCGGACAAACTGTTTGGGGAAGAAGAGCCTGTTGGCAAGGTCATCAGGATACGCACGGTTCCGTTTACTGTGGTGGGAGTTTTCGCGTCGAAAGGAAGGTCAATGGGAGGATACGATCAGGATGACTTCATCCTGGTTCCGATTACGACAGCACAGCGCCGCCTCACGCGAAACGCCAACACAGGAAGGGTCGGCGCGATAATGGTAAAGGGAGTGTCTATGAAAGCCCTCAATTATCTCGAAATTCAAATCAACGATCTGCTGCGTGAACGTCATCGTATCCGTCCGGACAGACCGAACGACTTCAGCGTGATGAATATAAGCCAGATTCTCGATGTTCGAAGGAAGGCCACCCAGACAATGTCCCTGCTTCTGGGGGCGATAGCGGCGATATCGCTCATCGTTGGAGGCATAGGCATAATGAACATAATGCTGGTCTCCGTGACAGAGCGCACGAGGGAGATAGGGATTCGAATGGCGGTTGGCGCGAAATCAGGAGACATTCGCCTTCAATTCCTGATAGAGGCGTTGTCGCTCTCTCTTCTCGGCGGCGTGCTGGGAATACTGCTTGGAACGGCTGCGGGAATCGGGCTCTCCGCGATTATGAACAGCCCACCGGTATTCGGCGTGGGGTCCATTGTGCTCGCGTTCGTATTTTCAGCCCTTGTGGGCGTTGGATTCGGCTTCTACCCCGCATGGAAGGCATCCCTGCTCAACCCTATAGACGCGTTGAAGTATGAATGACACTCTCTGAATTCCCGCGCCAGTCAAACCGCAACATGCCTCACGAATCTTGTGTCAGGCAACTCGACTCAGACGCGCGAGGCGTTGCGCTCAAATTTGTGATGCAGCCGTCAATCGGTCATCCGTGGTTTTCTGGTTCCGATAGCGCGTCGTCCTCCTGTGCCTTCAGGAAGTCCCCTAGTGTGACGGACATCTCCTCCGTCGGTATCTGAGGCTGGCGGTGTTCTCTGTTCTGCCTGCGTTCCCCATCTTCCCGGCGGGACCTGCGTTCAGGAGACGGGACGGATTCCTCACGGGGACGTCTTTCCTCCTCGGGCTGCAGAACCTTAATACTCAGTCGAATTCTTCTGGTCGTCGGGTCCACCTCAAGTATACGCGCCATGACTTCAGAACCAACCTGAAGGACATCGCTCGGCCTCTCCACCCTTTGGCGGCTGAGCTGGGATATGTGGATCAGCCCTTCGACTCCGGCCTCCAGCTCCACAAAAGCGCCAAAATCAGCCAACCTGATGACCTTGACCTTGACGTCCTGATCCTTGGCAAAATGGCTCTCTATGTTGCGCCAAGGGTCGTTTAACTGTTTGTAGCCAAGGCTGATGCGCCGATGTTCCATATCGGCATCCAGTATGACAACCCCGACCTTCTGATTGCGCTTCAATACTTCCTTTGGGTGCTTTATGCGGCTCCAGCTGAGGTCTCCGATGTGAATGAGCCCCTCGACGCCCGGCTCTATCTCTACAAAGGCTCCGAAATCCGTGAGGTTTGTGACGACACCTTCAGTTTCGGTGTCCTTCGGCCAGCGTTCGGAGACCGAGTTCCAAGGGTCGTCCAGCGTCTGACGGATCGAAAGCGAGATCCTGTTCTTCTCTCTGTCGATCTTTATGACCTTAACCTTGACCGTATCTCCCTTGGTCACCACGTCCTTGGTCTTCGCGTTGCGCTGCCACGCGAGCTCCGTCACGTGAACGAGGCCTTCTATCACACCGAGGTTGACAAAAACGCCAAAGCTGGTGATGCTGCTCACCTCGCCCTCCATTATGTCTCCCTCGCGCACGGTCTCGTAAAACCTCTCCCGCTCGGCCCCAAGCTCTTCTTCGAGAATCGAACGGCGGGACAGGACGAAACGCCGTTTGCGCCGGTCACGCTCAATCACCTTTACTGGGAATGTCTGATCGACGAGCCGGCTGGGATTTACCCCTCTGCCCTCCTCAGCAAGGTGAGAGATGGGGATAAAACCCTCGAGTCCGAAACAGTCGACAATAAGGCCGCCCTTAACCTTTCGGCGACCCTTCACCTCGACAGTTTCGTTTCTGCCAAGTTCCTCCTCCAGCCGGTTCCACCTTTCGTCGAATTCACAACGCCAGCGGCTCAATGCCAGTTGGGCTTCCTCGCCCTGGCTGATATTGGTGACCTGAACTCGAACTCTTTCTCCAACGGCCGGCTCTGGGACCGTCTCCACCAGAACGGGATGCGTCCACTCCTTCCGAGGCAGGAAGCCCTCGCATTTATAGCCAACATCAACAAGCCAACCGTCTTCTCGAGCATCGACCACAACACCCTCGACCACCTTGCCGCGATGGATATCCTCGAAGCCGCCCATCTGCTCCATTATGCTCTCCATCGTCTCTTCCACTGTCGTGGTTTCATCGGGCACTTTACTGACCTGAACCTCGCTCGCAAGCGGTTCTTGCGTTGTCAATTCATCACTGCGGATCTCATCCACCATACCGTCACAGCCTCCTCGGACCTACAGCCTCTTTAGTTTTCCGGTTAAATCTTTGATCAGCCAGTCGGGAGTGCTCCCTCCCGCGGCCACTCCAATGGATTCCCTTCCCGATAACCACCCCCAATCGACTTCGTCAGAGCGTTCTATCCACAGGGTTGGAACACCCAACGATTCCGCTATTTCAACAAGCTTCCGCGTGTTGGCGCTGTTTCTGCCGCCTAAGACAATCACGCCGTCAACCGCGGCTGACATGCGCATTATGGATTCCTGTCTCTCTATTGTAGCCCGGCAGATGGTATTGTACACCTTGATTTCGCCAGATTGAAGAACCAACCTCGAAACGGCGGCGGCAAACGTGGCCTCCCTCTGCGTCGTCTGGCTCAATATGCCAAGCCTCTCGTAACGAGCGTCAGCGCCAATCTCCTCCTCGGACGATATCACCATGTACTCTCCGTTTATGTAACCGAGGATACCCCTCACCTCCGGGTGTTCGGGATCACCCAGAACAACCACGCGATAGCCCTCTTTCGAAAGGGATTCCGCCCTCTCGTGCGCGATCCTGACAAACGGACAGGTACCATCCACCACAACCCCAGCGCGCGAATTCAGATCGTCACGCTCGGCCCTCGATATACCGTGAGCTCGGATAAAGGCGGCCGAACCCTCTGTCACATCGCTCACGCAATCGGCAATTTTCAATCCAATATTGACAAGACGCTCGACCTCCGGCGGATTATGAATGGGACTGCCCAGCGAATATACTTCCCCGTAACGGCCCAGCGCTTCCTCAAGCATACCTATGGCTCTTCTCACTCCAAAACAGAGCCCAGTCGGATTTGCGACGACAAAGTTCATAGTAAACCGTCCCCCGCGATGGAACTCAAAACGCCCTCTCTTACCCTGAACTCCATGTCATCTATCGTGCTCTCCACGCATTCCTTTGAAATATCATACCATATAATCGAAGAAAATTGTCTAAACCACGTCATTTGTCTTCTGGAAAATGCCTTAGTCGATCGTATATCCCCAGCGAGGGCTTCGTCGAGCGAGATTCTGCCGTCATGATAATCGACAAGCTCTCTATATCCGAATCCTCGCAGCGCCGGCATCTGTCTCTGGTAGCCGTTATCGAGCAAAAATTTCACCTCTTCGGGATAGCCGGATTGAAATTGGCGGGCGGCCCTCAGCTCTATCTTTTTGTATAGAACCTCTCTTTCAGTGGTTATGCCGAAATATTCGATCCGCCCCGATCCGCCCATCTTCCTCCTCTCGGCGTAGAGTTCCGTCGCGTTTCGGCCTGTCAGCCTGAACAATTCGAGCGCCCTCACAATGCGGACCTTGTCGTTGGGGTGAATTCGCGCCGCTCTGCACGGATCGATGGAGGCCAGCCTGGCATGAAGTTCAGCTGTGCCGGCCGCTTCGGCTTCGGCCTCCAGCTCTCGCCTTACAGAGTCATCCTTAGGAAGCGACTCGGAGAGCATGTTCCCCTCCAGCGCCTTGTAGTACAGCGGGGAACCTCCGGCAAGGATCGGCGTCCTGTCCCTGGCGAGGATTCTTCTCACAGCGTCCGCCGCGCCCAATGTGAAATCGGCCGCGGTAAAGATCTCGTCGGGATCGGCGACGTCGATCATGTGGTGAATCACCTTTCTCCGGTCATCGGGCGAGATCTTGTCGGTTCCTACGTCCAGATACCGGTACACCTGCCTCGAATCGACGGATATTATCTCCGCGCCGAGCCTCCGCGCCAGTTCGAAGCTCACCTGGGTCTTTCCGGCGGCGGTGGGGCCGACAACCGCGTAAATCGCTCTCTCCGCCGGGCGCGATGTATCGAGAAGGGCTGTCAACGTTCAAACCAGCTCTTCAGCTTTTCGCTCGCGAGGAAGATCGTTGTCGGTCTGCCGTGAGGGCAGCTGAACGGCGACCTGCATCTTTCAAGTCTGCTGAAGAGGTCCAACGCCTCCTCCTCGCTAACGGACTCACCGAGTTTTATCGCGTCCCCACAGGCCATCCGCGCCCACCTCCACCATACCTCCCTGTCTCGTTTCGACGGATCGTCCTCCTCCTCTATTCCCTTTATGGCCGATCTCAGCATTTCGATCGGAGACAGGCGCGCCTGCCCCCTCAGCGACGGGACAGTCAGGATCACAGCGTCGCCCGGCTTGTTACCGCCGTCATCGGGAAGCCTGAACGAGAATCCCATCCGCAGCAGCTCCTCCCTGTGAAGTGAAGCAGCCGCGACAACACCTCCGGGAAGCTCCTGTTCGAAGAGCATCTTCTGTGATTTGACACCTCCATCCGCAAATGAATCCTCTATCTGCTCGTATATGATCCTCTCGTGAGCCGCATGGGTATCTACAAGACATAAGCCCCTCGGATCGTCGAAGACAAGGTATCCCCCCTGGGCTTGCCCGAGATACCGCCTCTCCTGGCCCGGTTCGATGCCGGGAAAGAGGGTTCTCTCGGTCCAGGTTGCCGGGGAGGGCGTCAGAGGCCCGGACGAAGCCAGTCTGCCGTGTCCTTTGAATCGCTCTGGCATCGGCACGAAGTTCTCCCAGGCGTCTTCATTCGAGGAACCGGGCGGAACGTTCGCGGCTCCTGAGCTCGAGGCGTGTCCGGGCGCGGACATCAGGTTCCGCCCGGCATCTTGCGAGTGAAATCCCCCGCCAGCGAGCAACATGGATCTGGCTCCTCTTCTGACGAGTTCGAATATCGGCCCTGTCCTCCTGAAACGGATCTCCGCCTTAGCGGGGTGTATATTTACGTCCACGTCCTCCGGAGGGAGACAGACCATGACAATCCACTCGCCGTATATGGACGCCCCTGTTGAATTGAGGGCTGACCTCACCGTCGGATCCTGCACGCGCCTTCCGTTAACGAAGGTTGTGACGCTAACCCTGCGCGAGCCAGGCAGGTTATTCCACCAGAGGCGGGCTTCGATATTGCCATTCTTCTCCTCGGCTCTGGCCGGCCTGTGCTCGTCTCCCCATAGGTAGGCGAGCACCTCGTCCGTCGACTTAGCGTCGCCGATGTCGAGCAGGTTCTTGCCGTCGTTGGAGAGACGGAATCTCACAGCGGGATAGACGAGCGCGTAGTCATGGACGACCTGTATTATCTTCTTCAGTTCGGTCGTGGGGTTTTTCAGAAATTTCCTCCTAGCCGGCAGATTAAAGAACAGGTCGTCAACCTGTACTCGCGTTCCGGAGAGCGCGGGGATCTCGGAGTGGGATCTGACGACGCCTCCCTCACACCGGATCATGCCGCCCATCGATGCGCCATGAGCCCTGCTGCGCACCTCGACCATGCTGACCGCGGCAATGCTGAAGAGGGCTTCTCCGCGATAACCGAGCGACCGGACGCGCTCAAGGTCGTCAAGCGTTCTTATCTTGCTGGTCGTATAACGCTCCACCGCGAGAGGGAGTTCCGAAAACGGCATACCGCAACCGTCGTCCTCAATTACGAGCGATACCTTGCCTCCCTGTTCGAGCAGGATCCTTATATCGGACGCGCCGGCGTCCAGCGCGTTCTCAAGCAGCTCCTTCGCGGCCGAGACGGGGCGTTCTATGACCTCGCCCGCCGCGATTCGGCTTGATATGTCAGGAGAGAGGCGTTCTATCTTTCGAGTTGTCCCGTTCATCGGAAGCCCAAAATCTTCCTGCTCTTCTCCCGAAGCGAGCTGACGAGCTTAAGCGCTTCCATCGGCGTCATCTGATCTGGGTTGCACACGGCAAGCCGTTCTATCACTCCTTCTCTCTCGACGTCAAAAAAAATCTCCTTTTGCACATACTTTTTCGACATCTCCCCCAATCCTTCGGTGGATTTCGGCAGGTTCTCCTCGAATTCGGCCAACAGCTCCCGCGATCTATTCACCACGAGGTTTGGAATCCCAGCCAGGCGCGCCACCTCTATGCCGTAGGAACGATTGGCGGGTCCGGTTACGACCTTGTGAAGAAACCTGATCCCGTCGCGCGACTCCTCCACCGCCATGCTGAGATTTATCAGCCCTGGCAGGGTCAGGCTTGTCAGCTCGTGATAGTGCGTGGCGAACAATGCCTTGAGCCTTCCGTCTACATGGAGATTCAAAAACTCAATCACTGCCCATGCTATGCTCATTCCGTCATATGTCGATGTTCCGCGGCCGATTTCGTCAAGTATCACCAGGCTTCGATTTGTAGCGTGCCGCAGTATGTTGGCCGTCTCGATCATCTCGACCATGAACGTGCTGCGCCCCCTGGAGAGCTCGTCCCGAGCCCCGATCCTCGTGAATATCCTGTCGATCAGGCCGATACGAGCGCTTTCCGCGGGGATAAACGATCCCATGTGAGCCATTAGGGCGATGAGTGCCGCCGTCCGCAGATATGTAGACTTACCGGCCATATTCGGCCCGGTCAGGATCGCTATGCATCCGGTCTCCGCCGAGTCGGGATCGAGAATTATATCATTGGGAGTAAATGGCAGCGTGCCCAGAGACCTCTCGATCACCGGGTGCCTTCCCCCCTTCACCTCAAAGACGCGTTCCCTGTTCATTTCAGGCTTCACGTAAGAACAGTCGCGCGCGACCTCGGCGAGCGATCTAAGGACATCGAGCCTGGCTATCGCCCTCGACGCGGATTGGCACTCCGCGCACTGATCCAGCGCGGATGCGATCAGTTCCTGATACAGCGAATCCTCCCTCTCGTTTATCTCCTGTTCCGCCCTGAACACCCTGCGCTCTATATCCTTCAGCGCCTCGTTCACAAAACGCTCTCCGCTCGACACGGTCTGCCGCCGGACGTAATCATCCGGCACTCTGTCGGCGCAGCTCTTTCCAACCTCCAGGTAGTAGCCAAAGACCCTGTTTATTCCGACCCTCACCTTTATTCCGGTGCGCTCCCGCTCTGTCCTCTCGAACTCTCTCAAGTTGTCCTCGGCATTTTGAACGGCGTTCCTTGACTCATCGAGGGACGGATCGAAACCGAAGCGTATAACCTCGCCGGCGCCAACCACCCTTGGAAGTTCGTCGGACAGCGCGCTCGACAGAAGATCCTTGAGTCCGGACAGATCGGGAATATCGCCGATTATGGAGGAGAGAGAATCCGAGCCAGCTCGTCCGACGATATCAGAGATGTCGGGCAGCGCTCGAAGGGTATCCCTCACCGTGCCGAGATCGCGCGGATTACCGACCTTCAGGCTAAGCCTGCCGAGCGCTCGCTCCATATCGCGGCAGAATGAGAGCGCGTTCGACAGATCCTTCAGCAGCGAGCCGCTGCGGACCATAGCGTCTATGCATCTCTGTCTGAATTCTATCTCGCCGAGATCGGTCCGAGGGTGAGTGATCCACGCCGCGAGCAGCCTGCGGCCCATAGGTGTCCCACAGCGGTTCAGTACGGAGTAGAGCGACGTGCCGTCTCCATCGGTCAATTCGAGGTTCAATTGAGTGGCCTGATCGAGGATGAGCATTCCCTCCGGCAGGAGCGGACGTATTCCGAGGACGTGATCCCCACCGCCGAATTGAGTCTCCTCAAGGTAACGGAGAGCCGCGGCCGCGGCTCCAACCGCCGGGTCGGTATCCTCGATCCCCATGGCCCTCAGACTGGCGACTCCCCATCGCCTACACAACCATGAGGACGCGGATTGGTGGGAGAAGTCGCCCTTTTCGCGAGTCACGATCATCGGGCCAGTTCCGTCAAATGTAAACATATCGCGAGAACGCCTTGACAGATTGTCCTCTTGCCCTTTGGGAACAAGCAGCTCTACGGGACGGAATGAAAATAACAGGGATATGGCCTCATCGACCGGGAACGTTCCCGCCTCAAGCAGTCCAGTGCCGGATGACAGGAGGGCTAACGAGGCGGTATCGTCATCCAAGACGACCGACGCGAGCCTCCCGTCAGCATCCGAATCCTGCGGAATGTATGTACCGGGTGTGAGGACCCTCACCACCCTGCGCTCCACGAGCGTCTTTCCGTCGGGTTCGGTTGTCTGATCGCATACCGCGACTCTGTAGCCAGCCGAAATAAGACGGCCGAGGTATGTGTCCAGCGCGTGGTGGGGGACGCCCGCCATGGGTATCGCCCTGTCCTGATCCCTAGCTGTCAGCGTTATATTCAGCACCTCAGACGCGACAACCGCGTCATCAAAGAACATCTCGAAAAAATCACCCATACGAAACAGCAACAGACAGTCAGGATACCTGTCCTTCCACTCGCCATACTGTTTGAGCATGGGGGTCATCTTTACTCCATCGGGTAATTTCACGAAATGCCCTCCGCCTACAGAAGATTCCGCCGTTTATGTGTACGCGTTCTTTCCGCCGTGCCCGCGTCTTTTACGCGAATCGCCGCCGCTGGGCTGGTCTTGGGCGGCGCTCACAACACAATCTCCCCGGAGGTAGTCGAGATAGCTCTGCAGCAAGACCACCGCGGCCACCTTATCAACCTTGTCCCTTCGTTTTTTTCGAGAGACATCGGCCTCTATCATCGCCTGAGTGGCTATCATAGTGGTGAAACGCTCATCCCACAGGATGATGTCAACGCGCGGAAATCTGGATGCCAGATCCTCCGCGACGAGCTTCATCCGGTCGGCCTCCGGACCATCGGTACCATCAGTGCGGCGCGGCATACCGACCAGAATCGCGTCCGCCTGATATTCCTTCAGTATACCCGTGAGATCCGCCATCCAATCTCCCTTTGCCGCGAGGACCGAGACCGCTAGCGCAAAACTCCCGGTAGGGTCGCTCACGGCAACGCCCACCCTAACGGCGCCGACGTCGAGCGCTACGATCCTTCCCTTCACCGCCCGGGGATTTGAACGCGGCAGTTCATCGGCCATGACAGATTCGATCTAACCCTCAATCTGATCTCTGAATATCCTCTCGGCAAGCGCCGATACCTCACTCAATCTATGTGTATCCTTGCTGCCGCCCTGGCCGATCGAGGGACGCCCGCCGCCGCTGCCGCCTATTGCCTGGGCCAAGTCTCTCACGAGATTACCGGCGTGCGCGCCGCCCTTCACGGCTTCGTCCGAGGCCATTCCAGTCAGAATTACCTGTCCGTTCTCCAGCGAGCCGAGGAGTATGACCGCGTTCTTCTCGGCTGTCTTTATCCTGTCGCCAAGCTGGCGGAGCATATCCCTCGACGCTTCCTCGAATACGCCGGTTACCAGCGCGAAATTCCCTATTCTGACCGCGTTCTTCACCTGTCTCTCGACGTTCCCCAGGATTCCTCGCAGCGCTATGTCCTGATTCTTCCGCTCCAGGGTCTTCTGTTCGTTCAGTAGATCTTCCGCTCTTCGCGCGAGGGAGTCGGCATCGCCTCCCAATATATCCGTCAACCGCCTCAGAGTCCGCCCAGCCGCCTGGAACATATCGAGCGCGACGGCTCCCGCGACGGCACTCACTCGCCTGATACCCGAGCCTATGCCCTCGTCCCTCGTTATCTTGATAAGGCCGACCTCGCCGGTATTGCCAACGTGGGTTCCTCCGCACAGCTCTCTTGAAAAACCGGGGATCTCAAGCACCCTCACTATGTCGCCGTACTTCTCCTCGAACAGCGCCTTGACCCCCATCTTCCTCGCCTCGGCGTAGCCCATTACGTGAGTTAAGACTGTGCGGGCCGCCAACACCTCGGAGTAAACGATGCGCTCGACCTCGGCTATCTCATCCGGGGACAGCGGGGAGAAGTGGTTGAAGTCAAATCGCAGAAACATGGGCGTCACCATCGAACCAGCCTGCCTGACGTGACTGCCGAGCACCCTGCAGAGGGCCTCGTGCAGCATGTGGGTTGCGGTGTGATGCCTTTTTATGGCGTTGCGCCTCTCCTCGTCTATCGACGCTTCGACCGTTATGCCGACGCGGATCCCGCCCTCGGTCAAAACTCCGTCGTGCGTCACTATGTCTCCACTCGGGCGCGAAGCGTCCTCTACATCGAATCTGACGCCCGCGGCCAGGAGCGCGCCTTTATCTCCCACCTGGCCGCCGCGCTCGGCGTAAAATGGGGTGCGCGAGAGAATTATCCTCGCGGAGTCGCCAGCCGAAATGGTTTCGACCTCAACGCCGTCCTTTATTATGGCCTCGACGGTCCCTTCGCTTCTGGCCGAGTCGTATCCGTCGAATCGGGTCGCGCCCAACCTGTCGGCAAGTTCCGTGAAGACGTTCTTTTCGACGACCGCTGAGGACTGTTTGCTCGACGCGCGAGCCCTATTTCTCTGACGCTCCATGCACAGGTCGAACTCGTCTCGGCCGACCGTGAAACCAGCCTCCGAGGAGATCTCCTCCGTCAGTTCGAGGGGAAATCCGTACGTGTCGTGGAGCATGAAAGCCACCTCGCCGGACAGCTTATCGGAGCCGGAACCCTTCAGCCCCTTCAGCTCGCCGTCGAGAAGATCCATACCCTGAGAGAGGGTACGGCTAAACCTCTCCTCCTCCATAAATATTACCTGTTCGATTGTCTTGCGCTGTTCGATGAGTTCGACGTACGGATCACCCATTATCTCATTCACGACCGGAAGCAGCTCCAGCAAGAAGGGACGTTCGACGCCGGCCAACCTGCCGTATCTGACGCTCCTTCGGATGAGCCGCCTCAGGACATATCCCTGACCTTCGTTGGATGGCAGTATGCCGTCCGCTATCATGAACGCCGACGCCCTCAGGTGGTCGGAGATAACCCTGACCGCCATGTCATTGGCTGAATTCTCCCCATACCTTATTCCCGCGATCTGGCTTGCCTTGCTGATTATCGGCTGGAACAGATCGGTCTCGAAGTCCCCCTTGACGCGCTGAACGACGGAAGAGAGCCTCTCCAGTCCCATGCCGGTATCTATGTTCTTCTTGGGAAGCGGGGTAAGTTTAGCCGTCTCATCCCTGGAATACTGCATGAACACGAGGTTCCATATCTCCAGATACCTGTCGCAGCTGCAGCCCACGCCACAGTCGGGTGACCCGCAGGAAAATTCCGGCCCCTGATCGTAGATTATCTCGGAACACGGTCCACAAGGTCCGGTCGGCCCAGCCGCCCAGAAATTGTCGTCCTCCCCTAGCCGGTAGATCTTGTTGTCGGGCAGGCCGACGAGAGTCTTCCACATATCGTGAGCCTCGTCGTCATCGAGGTAGATCGTGGCATACAGACGGTCGGGGTCTAGCCCCACATCGACAGTCAAAAACTCCCACGCCCAGGGGATTGCCTCCTTCTTGAAGTAGTCGCCAAAACTAAAGTTGCCGAGCATCTCAAAGAACGTATGGTGCCTCGCGGTGCGGCCCACATTTTCTATGTCGTTCGTGCGGACGCACTTCTGCGACGTGGTCGCCCTCGTTACCTCCGGCGTGCGAAGGCCAAGAAAGTACGGTTTGAATGGGACCATGCCGGCCACGGTAAAAAGAAGTGTCGGATCGTCCGGAACGAGAGGAAAACTCTGATAACGCTTTGAGCCTAACCTCTCGAAGAACAACAGAAACATCTCGCGCAGTTCGCCGGAGCTTCTCCACTTGATCGATTTATCTGAAGAGACAGAACACATTCCACTTCCCCCTCGCAAAAATAAAGAACATCTCAAAAATCAGTCCGGATCGGATTTAAGATCGTCTCCTAAATTAATTTTATAACGGACGCTCCCATAATGAAAACATCGTGAACAATTATATCAGATGCCGCGGCAAAAAGTCGCCGATCCCGCGCTGCATTCGTTTCATGGTATAATCCAAGCAAGAGGTGATGCTTCTTGACTAGCTTCGACACATCCGCGGAACCCGCCAGCACGTTTGAGGGAGGGCGCAAGTTTTTGTTTGGAGGCTTCACAGTCCTCGACCTGCGCGGCACATGGAATGAAATGGGCCGCCAGTATGGGTCGCTGGCCTCGGAGTCGCTCCGCGCCATGTACCGGCGCTCGATCGAGAGCAGGATCATCTGTCCGGGCGGCATTGGCAAGGAAGCTGCCGACGCGGCGGCAAGGGTTTTTTACGCCAATTACCCTCATCGACTCAAGGAAGTACTCGCCGGAATGTCCCAGACGTCAGGGCTTGATCTCGGCTCTCACCTCCTTCTGAACGCCGTTGAGGTGCTAGTCGCTAACGAAATATGGTCCGGCGGCGGAAATAGTGAATTTCCCGCGCACTGTTCGGGCATAGCCGTGTGGGGAGAATACTCGTCGGGGTCTCTCGTATACGGGAGGAACTACGATTACTTCGACTGGTTCAAAGAACTTGGCGAGTATCTGACCGTGACCGTCTATCACCCGCGCGACGGATCGCTCGCTGTTGCCACGATCGGGTATCCAGGTTGCGTGTATCTCACGACTGGCATCAACGAACGGGGGATATTCATAGCGCTGAACAACGGCGAGCCATCCGGGGGGGCGCTTCAGTACCACAACAGGGTGCCGGCCATAGCCGAGCTGCTTATGTTCCTGCTGGACTCTCCGGACTTGGACCAGCTCGAAAGTTTTTTCCAGACGACGAGGTCGAGTTTCGCTTACGTCATCGGAACTGCCGACGATCAGACATCACGCTGCTTCGAATGGCCTGTGTTCGACGTCAAACGCAGGCTCTCCGTCAGACGTCCGGGCCTCATGGTGGCAACCAACCACTTTACCGAGCCGTCCTGGGGGCTGCCCCGCCCGGACGACCGAAGATTCTCGCGCACGCGCACGCGCAGGCAGAATCTTCTGAACCTCGCCGAGCACTTCAAGGGCAGCATAGACGTCCCTCGAATGAAAAAGATAATGGACACGCGCATAGACGATCTCGGAGCCACATCCGACAGGACCGTCTATCAGATAATAGCCGAACCGGGATCAATGACCGTATCCCTCAAAATTCCAGATCTTACGGAATGGACCGACATTCCGATGAGAACCTTTTTCGAGGGATAGGCAAAACACAATTTCCGCGGCCGCTGTTATTTTTGTGGTCTTCTGTACAAAAACGGCCCCGCTGATTCAAATCCTATTACTTTATGGTCAAAGATCTGTTCCGTTGCCCCGGTTACAAGATATCCTCCGGGGCGCAGGGCATCCAGAAATTTTTTGTAGAGCGCGGATTTTGTCTCCGGGCCGAAGTAGATTACGACATTGCGGCAGAGGATGAGGTCAAACCCGCTTTCAAACTTGTCCTTGATGAGGTTCATATGCTTGAACTTGACCTTCTCCTTAACTTCCTTCTTTACCTGTACAGTGTTGGCATCCTTGTCTGAGAAATATTTTGGCAGCCACTCCTTTGGCGTATTGGAGATCTGTCTCTTCTGGTAAATTCCTTCCTGCGCCTTTGCCAGAACCCCCTGGTCTATATCGGCCGCCAGTACTGGCTGTGGGGTGGCGACCTTCATCTCTATGGCGAGCATGGCGAGCGAATACGGCTCCTCGCCGGTGGAACATCCCGCGCTCCAGAACTTCAGCCGCTGATGGCCCAGGTCCTTGTACATCTGTGGGATCAGCCTATCCCTGATCTCCCACCACCTGTTCGCGTTTCTGAAAAACTCCGTAACGTTTATAGTGAGATAGTCCAGAAACTCCCTAAGCTTGTCGGGATTGTTCGCTATTGTCTTGTAGTAATCGTCATAACCGCTTACCTGCCACCGCTGCATCAGCATGTGGACCCTGCGATGAATCTGATACTTGTACGCGTCCAGATCTATACCCGTAAGTTCCTGAATCTTTTTTTTAAATATATTATACTCGGGAGGCGCCGGGAAAACGGCGGAATCCTGCAAAGACATGTCACATACCCCTCTCCTCTCGGCTATCCTCGTAATTTACCCCGGACGGCGCGAATGACGCAATAATACTATATTTTTCCCATGCGCGAAAGGCAAAGAGCCGTTATAAACATAATAACGCCATATATTATCGGATTATCCGAGCCGTCTCCCCTAAGTTTGAGTTCTCGGCAACCGATAAATATAAAGGAAGAAATGGCTCGGCAGCGTTAGGATGGAGTGATCTTAGTTATGAATATTCAGTCCGTTTCGAGGGTCAGGGTACAGGACGTAGCGCGCCAATCCGCGTTTATCTATGGAATGAATCGGGAGTACCTGCCTCCGAGGCAGCAGACGCCCCCATATACCGTAACGGTGGATGGGGAGGGCAGTCTCGACACGGTCTACCGATACAGGCAGGTCGAGGGGTGGCTTGGCGATGTTCCGGCATCTTTCACGTTTCTCATGGCCTACCGTTCGTATGAGTACACGAAGCAGGTATTTTCAAACTGGGACCGAAGATTTGCGACGAGTGACACAAACAGCTGGATAATCTGAATGAAAAGAATTTTGCTTCTCACGACGGGCGGCACGATCGCATCGCGCCGGGGGAGGGGTGGTTTGGCGCCATCCCTCGGCGCGGAGTCCCTCCTCGGCGTTCTTGGAGTTTGCCGTCCGGATGTGACGTTAGTCGGCGAAAGCGTGATGAACCTGGACAGCTCGAATATCCAACCGGAGCACTGGCAGCTGCTCGCCCGCAGGATTTATTCGGCTTTGGACAGTTGTGACGGCATAATAATAACCCACGGCACCGACACCATGGCATACACGGCATCAGCACTGGCGTTCATGTTGCGAAACCTCGGGCAGAGCGTAGTTCTCACCGGTTCTCAACTGCCATCGGAGGCTCCGGGGAGCGACGCCGCGCGGAATATGCACATCGCTCTGGAGGCGGTTTTAGGCGGCATAACCGGGGTCACGGTGGCCTTCGGCAGCCGTGTGATCAACGGTACCCGAGCGGTAAAGACAAGCACGGCCAACTTTGACGCGTTCGAGAGCATAAATGCCCGGCCGATGGCGGTGCTGAATTCCGACGGATTGAGCATCTTCGAACACGCGGTCTCGAATCGCGGCAATGCGGCTTCTATAACGCTGGAGGACGGTATCTGCGGAGATGTCTTCCTGCTTAAGATAGTTCCGGGAACAAGGCCGGAGATATTCCGGGCACTGATGGACATGGGATATAGAGGGGTGGTCGTTGAGGCATTCGGCTCCGGCTGTGTCCACTATGAAGGGCGCGACCTCGCGGCCGGAGTGAGATCCCTCTCGGAGGCTGGCATTCCTGTTGTTGTAGTCAGTCAGTGTTTGCGCGGACGAGTGAACCTCTCCGCCTACGAGACTGGCATCAGGCTGCTCGACGCTGGGGCCATCGGCGGGAACGGCATGACGACCGAATCGGCCGTGGTCAAGCTGATGTGGGCGCTGGGAAAGACCAGGGACAGAGCCGAAGTCTCCGAAATCTTCTCGACCGACTACGCGGGTGAGGCTGGATTCGTAAACACTGACAGCATTTGATAAATCCACTCGGCTCACCATCCTTGAACTGAGTCGAGGACGGAATCTGGAATCTCTCCCTTATCGAACTCTTCCATTGACTCCTCTATGATATCTATAGCGCGATTCATCTCATCATCCGTGATAACGAGCGGGGGTTGAATTCTCAGGACCGAACCGCTGAAGAACGAGAGCAAAAGGCCCTTTTCCCACGCGCGGTAGGTGATCTTCGCGGCCGCTGCCCGGTTGCGCTCCTTTGTCTGTCTGTCGGTCACAAGATCGACTCCTATCGAGAGCCCGATCCCCCTGACATCGCCTATGAACTCGAACTTTTCGCGCATGTCCAGAAAGCGCTTCTTCGCCCGCTCGCCGAGGTCGGTCACATGGGTCAGGATGTCTTCGCCGCGAAGGACGTCTATGGTCGCGAGCGCGGCGGCGCAGCAGACCGGATTCCCTCCCGCAGTGAAGAGATGCACGGGCGCTTCCAGTTTCTCGATCAGCTCGGCCCGAGCCACGACGCCGCTCAAAGGGAGCCCGGATGCGATGCTCTTCCCGAGGATTACCGCATCCGGAACGACACCGAAGTTCTCTATGCCAAACCATCTGCCGGTGCGGCCAAAGCCCTGCTGCACCTCCTCGGATATAAGCAGAATGCCGTTTGCGTCACACAGCGCGCGCAGGTCCCTCAGAAACTTCGCCGGAGGCACTATGAGCCCTGAGTCGCCCTGTATCGGTTCTATGATGAAAGCGGACACCTCATCGGGCGGCATGAAATTCTCGAACGCGATCTTTATCTGATCGATGCAGTAGTCGGAAACCTCGTCGGGCGACATTCCCGGAATCGGCGCGCGATAAGGATCCGGGAAGGGCATGTGATGGATCCCGGGCAGGAGCGGACCGATCTTCCGGGACATCGGCAGGCTGACCGCGGAGAGGGAGATCGCTCCATATGTGCTGCCGTGATAAGAGCGGATAAATGACACGACCCTGGGCCTTCCGGTTGAGACTCTCGCGAGTTTGATCGCGCCGTCGTTCGCGTCGGAACCGCTGAGCCCAAAGAAAACGCGCTTGCGAAAGTCCCCCGGCGTGATCGATATGAGTTCCTTGGTCAGACTGACCAGCGGCTCATGGTACATGTACACGTGAGTATAGAGTATGAGACTGTCAGCCTGCTTCTTTATCGCCTCGACCACCTTCGGGTGGCAGTGGCCTGTGTTGACCGCTCCGGCGCTCGACAGCATGTCGATGTACAGGTTTCCATCCAGGTCCTCTATCGTAGATCCGCGCCCACTCTTTATCGCGAGCGGATAATAATGGACCTTCGCTCCAGGCGAGGTCAGCGCTCTATCCTCATCCACCAGTCTCAAGCATTTGGTTAAATCTCTCATATCAAGCTCCGCTCCTTCCATTCGCAAAGGGCGGGGGATCTCCCCGCCCCTTTTATTATTCAATGTTTATTTTCGTTATGGCCTGACAATACCGGACTCGTTATAAACGCGGTCCATAAGCTCCTTGCCAAGCAACTCCTCCATCTGCGGCCAGACGACCTTGCGAACGTGATTCGCGACAGTCTCCAGTTCCTCGGGAGTGAGGATGACTATCTCCCAATCGTACTCGTTCTTCAGCATCTGGCGGTATTTTTCGTCCTCCTCGGTAACTCGCTGCCACTGGACGTCCGAAACTTCGAGGGCGGCTGTCTGGATCACCTCCTGATCCTCAGGGGAGAGTTTGTTCCAGAGGTCTAGGTTTACCGCTATCCACCACGACTCGAAGTAGTCGTTGTATTGGATCCACACCTTGTTTACATCTTTGAACTGCCATGCCTGAAAGGGAGGCCCGCCCATCTGTCCGTCGGCTATGCCGGTCTGAATGGCGCTGTAAGCCTCGGCATATGGGATCGGGGTTGAGATATAGCCTATGCCGTCGTAAGTTATCTCGCACGGCTTTATCGGCATAACCCGAACCTTCATCTGCTTTTTGCTTGTGGGATCCGCGTAATCGGCCGGCTTGGTCTTCAGGGACACCCCTGACATGCCGAGCGGGATGACTGAGAGAGCCTTGACGTTGTGAGTTTCCCACAGGTCCTGAATGATCTTGTATGCCCAGCCATCCTTGCCGTAAACCCTTCTCGCCTCGTCGATATCCTTCACAAGATATGGGAAGTAGTAGGCCAGGTTGAGCTTTGGATCGAAGTTGGAGTTCGCCTGGGCCATGTTCACCTCGAGCGACCCGCGCGAGACCATCTCGAACGTCTCGGTCCAGTCTCCGAGGACACCTCCGGAGAAGATGTCGATATGAATTCTCCCGTTGGTGCGCTCCTCAATCTTTGCCGCAAACTCCTTTGCCCTCAGGTCGTAGTCACTGTCGACAGGATGCACCTGGGCCATGCGCCACTTGTACTCCGGCTCGGCGGCCGACACCGCCGTTCCTGCCAGGAGAACGGTGAATACCATCAGCAAAATACAGACTGCCAAAAAATTCCGCTTCATTCGCCAATTCCTCCATTCAAAAAATATCCGGTCCAAATTTCCTCCCAGGGCGAACGCAACCCACCCAACCTCCATGTACCCAGAGTAATTGCTCATAGACCGCCCCCTTCGCTGGCTCGACAACCCAAAATACCGCCCTCCTACTTGATATTCATGAGGAGCCTCGGAAGCCAGAGCGACAGATCCGGAATGTATGTAGTGAGCAGGATGATCGGTATGTTCCCGATTATCATGAAGACGAGCGCCGGCTTTATGTACTCATTGATGGGAACGTTGCCTATCCTGCCGCCCAGGTAGAGAATCGGAGCGGTCGGCGGGGTGACATTTCCCAGCCCGAGGTTTGTTCCCAGAATAGCGGCAAAGTGCACCGGATGCACCCCTATCTTCAGCATCAGGGGCATCAGGAGGGGGGCTGAGAGCATCGTGCCGCTAAGGTCATCCATGAGCATCCCTATTATGATGAGAAATACGTTCACCATGAACAGTACAACGTACTTGTTATCCGACAGGCCTATCAAAAAGTCCGCTATCTTCATGGGAACCTGTTGCATGGTATATATGCGTCCCAGGATGGTGACAAAGAAGAGCATTAGACAGATGACTCCGCTTGTGGTCGCCGATACGCAGAAGGCCTTCCAGAGCTCTCCGCCCTTCAGCTCGCGGTGGATAAAGATTCCGACCAATATCGAGTACGCCACCGCGACTGCCGCCGACTCCGTCGGGGTCGTTATTCCTCCGTATATGCCGCCGAGTATGATGACTGGCATGAAGAGGCTCCAGATTCCGTTCCTGAAGGCCTTTACCACCGCCATGTTGCGTTCGTGGAAGCGCAACGGGGGATCGACCTTTATCGTCGGCATCTTTTTACACATGAAGAAGTTAATCACGCAGTAGACGACCATGAGCATGAGCCCGGGGATGACCGTTGCCAGGAAACAGGCCGCCACCGACTGCTGGGTCACCCATCCGTAGAGGATCATTGGCACGGAAGGCGGTATGAGCTGGCCGAGTATCGACGCGCAGCTCACCATCGCGGTGCTGTAGCTCCTGGGATACCCCAGCTCCTCCAGGCGGGGGATCATTATGCTGCCTATACACGCGACAGCGGACGAGCACGTTCCGGATATCGCCCCGAAGATGGCGCAGGCCACAATGGTGGCGGCGCCCATGCCGCCGCGAATGCGCCCCAGCATGGAGTTCGCGAAGCCGGTCAGACGCGCGGCGATTCCCGCCGAACTCATCAGCGAACCCGCCATTATAAAAAATGGTATGGAGAGCAGCGTAAGCGAATTCAGCCCGCGAAACCCGACAGTGGTCAAAAACGAAAAGTCCGGAAAGTAGATGACGCCCATATACAACGCCGCCGCCATAAAACAGAACGGTACCGGAAGCCCGATAAGAATCGTTCCGATCAGAATTACGAGGTCAATTACGATATGCACCGCTACTCACCTTCCTTTTCAAGCGTCACGTGACCCGCTAATCGGAGCGGGGGATAACCGATGGCTTGTCTCGCGTAATCAACAAACTCTATGAAGAAATATACGAACATGAGTATCGAGTTGACCATGAGGCTGGCCTGAGCGAACACCATAGGTATCGACAGCGCCGGCGAGCGTTCCCACGACCCCATGGACCAGATAAAATAACTGACCGTCCACTGCGCGAAGATCGCCGATAGCACTATCAGAAAAAACGAGGCTGTAGCCTTGGCATAATGGAGTACCCGCTCGCTCTTTATGAAAACGTTCAGGAGATCGGCCTTGATATGATTGCGTTCGCGAGCGCCGTTCGCGGCGCCGGTGAAGTAGAGCCAGAACCCGAAAAGGCAGGCGAGCTCCTCGACGCCCATCAGCGGCATCATAAATACATAGCGAAGGGAAACCTGCGCCAGTATCAGAATAACTATCGCGACCGACGTCGCCACCATCACGGCCTGCTGCGCGATGTCAAGAAGATTCCACAGTAACAACAGCGCTCTTTTCATAATATCTCTTCACACCTTTCATAAAATCTGCGATGATGAACCCGAAAACCGAATAAAACACCTCCATTCTCATAACCCTCTCCACAGACAGGAGAAGTCGGGATTGAATCGATGAGAAGATTGATTTAACAAGCACGATAAAGGAAAAATAATACAATATTTTTTTAAGATGTCAACCGTAACAAAAAAACCGCAAACCACAAGGTAGGGTACTTGACAATGGCGCTGAGTCTGCTGTTAATGCCGATTCATAGGCTGATCCCAACGCGGCAGCTCTGTCGTGCACTGCTTTTGCTGTATACTCTGTGAAGCGATGGAGAGAGGACGGTGAATATTGTGGAAACACAAACACGGGAGCCCCAGATGGGCCTGAATTTTGAGCAGGTATGGGCCGCGTTGATGGAGTTGCGTGAGTCTCAGCGGGAGACGGAACG
>JAIRWR010000118.1 GCA_031268885.1 Synergistaceae bacterium | reverse complement strand
GGTTGCATTCCCACGAAAGTGCTGCTCCATTCGGCTGAGTTGCTAAATTCCCTCAAGTCGGAGGCCAAGCGGATCGGAGTTCTCGCTGACAACCCCCGTCTGGACTGGAATGCCCTCATGAAGCGGAAGGCAATGACTGTGTCGCGCCTTGCGGCAGGGACGAAGGAACTTGTCAGACGCAACGGCGTAGAGTATGTCGAAGGGGCGGGGGTTTTGAGAACCCCCCGCTCCATTCAGGTCGGAGACCGAGTTATCGAGGCCGACGCCATCGTGATTGCCACAGGCTCGGAACCAGACATCCCCGACATTCCCGGTTTTGACCTGGAGGGGGTCGTCAGCAGCAACGAGACGCTCTCCTTCGAGAAGCCTCCATCATCACTGGTCGTCTCCGGGGGCGGCGCCATCGGGATGGAGTTCGCGTCGGCATTCGCTGACTTCGGCGCGAAGGTCACTATGATCGTTACGTCCCCCGA
Source organism: Synergistaceae bacterium (assembly GCA_031268885.1). Lineage (GTDB taxonomy): Bacteria > Synergistota > Synergistia > Synergistales > Synergistaceae > JAIRWR01. Next base: position 5,286 of record JAIRWR010000118.1, on the reverse strand, counting down.
AATCCTGCGGAGTATGGACCCTGAATCCGCCGTCGCGCTGCGCAAGGTCATGGAGAAAAAGGGCGTCACCTTTCACAGGGGATATTCAATCAGAGGCGTGACACGAGCCGGCGATGATTTGGAGATCGTCATCGAGCCCGCGTCGAAGCCGGGCGCCGAAAGCAAAGATGGAGATAAAGGGGAAAAGAGGATCATAGCCGAGAAACTTCTGGTTGCCAAGGGGCGCCGTCCTTATATTAAAGACGCCGGACTCGAAGCTCTGGGCGTCAAGATCGAGCGGGGGCGCGTCCTCACCGACGACAGAATGGAGACCAACGTAGAGGGAATCTATGCCATAGGGGATTGCGTGAACTCCTACATGTTGGCGCATGTGGCCTCCAGGGAGGGAGAGATCGCTGTGGAGAACATCATGGGAGAGCCAGCGGCGATGAGCTACAGGGCGATCCCAGGATGCGTCTACACGTCGCCGGAGGTCGCCTCCGTAGGTATGACCGAGCGGGAGGCTGAAAAGGGAGGCCATAAAATCCGGGTCGGCCGTTTTCCGTTGTCGGCCAACGGCAAGAGTATGATAACGGGGGATAACAGCGGCATGATGAAGGTCATCGCCGATGAGGAGACGAAGAAGATCCTGGGTGTCCACATGGTGGGAGGCCCGGCGACGGAGATGATCTCGGAGGCGGTACTGGCCATTCACCTTGGAGCGACGCCGGAGGATCTGACAGAGGCCATTCACGCCCACCCCACCGTCTACGAATCTCTTGCCGAGTCCGCGGCCAACGTCTTTGGCCGGGCAATTCACGGAGGATCGTAACGAGGCCGCATGTACTCGATCGAAGATAAGAACACAGATCCGCGGTATAACCTGGCGCTGGAGGAGTACCTCTGTCTCCGGGCCATACGTGACAGGTCGCGGTTTTTCATGTTGTGGCAGAACGAGCCGTCCATCATCGTGGGGCGTTTTCAGAACACGCTGGAGGAGGTCAACGCGCCGTTTGTCGAAGAACACGGTATTCATGTGGTGCGCCGCAACTCCGGTGGAGGAGCGGTGTACCACGACCTTGGAAACATCAACTACAGCTTCGTCATGCCGGATACCGGGGACTTCGACTTCGCCTTCTTCACCAAGCCCATTATCCTGGCTCTTGCCGCCTTAGGGGTCCAGGCTGAGCCGTCTGGGCGCAACGACCTGGCCATAGAGGACAGGAAGGTCTCCGGCGGCGCGCAGTATCGGAAGGGCGGCGTCATGCTGCACCACGGAACTCTTCTCTATGATGTGGATCTGGAGATTTTGTCCCAGGCCCTGCGCCCCTCCGAGGACAAGTTTCAGAGCAAAGCCGTAAAATCAATTCGAGGCAGAGTGGGAAACATCAAGGCTTGTATGCCCGCTCCACTGCCGGTAGCCGAGTTCATGGAGCGCCTCCAACGCGGTATTCACGGACTGACGCCGCTGATCTTGGACGAAGAAGCCCTGGGCGAGATTGAAAAGCTCAAAGCTGAGAAGTACTCCGCGTGGGAGTGGAACTACGGCGCGTCACCCCGCTTTACAGAGCGCAAGAAGACGCGCTTCCCATGGGGAGGGGTTGAGGCCTTTCTGGTCGTCAGCGATGGGACGATCTCCGGGTGCTCGTTTAGGGGGGATTACTTCGGCAGCGGGGAGTATGAGCCGCTCCTCTCGCGCATCGTGGGACGTCCCTACACAAAAGAGAGCGTCATCCAAGCTTTAGACGGCTTTGACGCTCATACGCTCTTTGCCGGTTCCACCCCCGCCGACCTGGTCGCCCTGCTAGCGCCGGAGATATAAAAGCGGGTCCTAAGTCGAACTTGAGCTGAGGGCCTTTCTCTCCAATTGGAGAGTTCAAAGTTCTCACGTTTTGAACATGATATTTACGAACTTGGAACTCTCCAGATCAGTGTAGGCCACGTGATAATCCAAATGTATCTGGATTTCTCGCGGCAAGAGTCTTGAGCGCGGGCTGTTTTCGCGCCGAATCGGCAGTTTGCAGCTTGAAGCGGGACAGAACGTCAGTCAAGATTTGAGCTTGCCGATTCATCTCCTCGGAGTGTTCCGCCACTCCCTGCGCGGCGCCGGCGGTTTCGTCAGCCGCGTGACGTATATTGGCGATCGTGTCCGTCATCTCCGTAGTCGACTTTGTCACACTGTCAATGCCAGTTGCCATTCCTTTACTTGCCGCGGCTTGTTCCTGCGCGACGGCCGCGATGTTCTGAATGGAGTCATTCGCCTTGTTCATCTGTTCAAGGGCGCTGTCCAGTTCATCCTGCGCTTTCTCCGCCTGCACCAGCGTCTCAACTAGCATGCGTCCGGCCTCGGTTGTGGCGTCAATGCTCGCGTGCGCTCCATTTTGAAGCTCGACGATTATTCCGCTCACATTTTGCGCGGCGCTCGCCGACTCCTCGGAGAGTTTACGGACCTCTTCCGCCACCACCGCAAACCCGCGGCCCACCTCCCCGGCACGCGCGGCCTCTATCGCGGCGTTTAAGGCCAGGAGATTCGTCTGGTCGGCTATCCCTGTGATAACCGACACGAAATTAATCACGTTATCGACGGAAGTGACCAACTGCCGGGTCTTGCTCTCGCTCTCCTTGGCGTTTTTGTCAACATTACGCATACCAGCAATCATGTCGTTTACAGTCTGGATTGCCTTGTTGGAAGCCGCGGTCGTCTTGGAGATGAAATTGGCGGTTTCGGTCGCTGACTGGGCAACGGTATCCGCTCCTACGCTTATCTCATCGACGTTTGTGTTGCACTGCCCGAGCGCCGCGCTGTTGCTCTCGCTCAAGGAGGCGACCTCGTCAATGGAAGCCTTGACCTCCTCCATCGACGCATTCGTCTCCTCGGAGATCGAGGACAGATTGTTCGCGCCATCCGAAAGCCTTTCTGAGACCGCCACAACCTGCCGCACCGTCTCCTCTTGCGCCGCTACCATATTGGCCATCGCGGTGACAAGGCTCCCGAGTTCATCCTTCCCATTGTAGCGGAAATCTTCTTTCACAATGCTCAAGTCGCCGTCTTCAGCGCGTTTGGCTATGCTGACTATCGCAGATAGAGGCCTTGTGATGCTGCTGGAGATCAGAAAAGCGACCACAAAGCCTATCAGAATGGCGAACATGGCCGCTATTATCAGGATAGTAATGCTCATGCCCAGGGCGTTCAGGTTCTCCTTCGCGAAGAAGCTAACGTTGTCCTGACCTATTTTAGAGACGGCTGATGATTCCGTGTTGAGTACGGTCACAAACGGTCCTCTCTCCGTGTCGGTGGCCTGTATCGCCTTGAAGTCGGCCACAAACGAGAGGACGAGCTTCTCATACTCGGGCAGCCTGTCCAAGAGTTGATCAGCGGCACTTTGAAACCGAGTCTCGGAGATGGAGCTCTTTATTTTCTGGAGGACGTTCTCCACCTTGCCTACGGCATCTCCAACGGTCTTGGGCATCTCGCTGACGTCGTTGTTCGCAATCTGGCGCAGGAGGGAGTAACGAACGCTCAGAAGATCCGTCGTGATGCTTTGAGCCATATCGAGAATTTCTATATGACGCTGAGTCAGTCTGCCGTTATCCGTCTCCGTCCTCGCGTAACTAAAAAGATCACTCACAAGCTTACCGCTTATCTCAGCCAGTTCCTCGCCAGCCGTTACCACAGACTTGAACGTCGCGTTCTTCTTCCTGAACGCGCTCTGCAACGTTCCGAGCATTCGAATGTAACTTTTAAGCGGGGAGGCGACCTTATCATCCATGTACTGCAGCGCTTGCAGCCGCGGGTAGGTCTTTCGCATGGAAGCCGCGTCCTCCAGCGTCTTGATGGGCAGCGCTGTTACGGAATCGATGGCTTTGATCGAATCCTCGCTCTCCAGCATCTGCATATAGTCGACCGCCAAGAAAAGATCATAGACCTCGCGCTCCATGCGGTTACTGAGGGCCATAGAAGGAACAACGGCGTCGCCGAGATAACGATTGTTTGCCCGAAGGTCGGCAAGGTTGCGCCACGTTACGGCAACAGCCGCGGCGAATATCGCGAGGACGAGGCCGAACCCCAGTAACAGCTTTGTGCTTATCTTCAAATTTTTCAACATCAATGCCATCTCCTTTATGAAAAAATAAGTATTGACTTGTTTATAGTTTCGAAAGGGACACTAGCATGTAATGAACGTATAATTCGCGCGGCCGCGGCAGATGCTCCGGCCTCGCGTCAGCATCGAAATCTTCAGTATCATATCATATTCGAGCCCAGCCAGCTTGTTGTAACGCTAAGTAACCAGGGCAACAGCATTTACTTTTGGTTACAGTACAGTCGGGCGTAGTTGTAGGGTGGACAAAAATAATCGGGGATCGCTTAAAAAAGAAATCAAGTCCATTTAATGTGAGAACTTTGAACTCTCCAGCTGGTCTACTGGACAAAGAGAATTTCTGCCGCTGCTGCTTGGGTGCTATGCACTGTTGCCGGCAGGTAAAATCACGAAGCACAGGGAAATTGAATGCGTTATTCTTGAAGAGCCTGAAATGGGCCTTCATCCGATGGGGACATTCGCGGTCATGACATTGGTTTTGGACCTTCTTAGTCGAGGCTACAAAGTCGTTATTACGACTCATTCCTCACACGTTCTGGATATAGTATGGGCTATCGAGGCGATAAAGCGGCAGCGAATGGACGAAAAACAAAAGATTGACTTAATCTCGAAGCTGCTTGATCTTCCTGCCAACGACATTGGAATTGCTGATATGATCCGCAGGGTACTGCGTCTTGAGTTCAGAACGCATAGTTTTTATTACGATGATGGTTGCGTTAGGGCTAGGGATATTTCATCGCTTGATCCCGGAGACGATGACGAGATTGTGGCAGGATGGGGCGGATTGGCGGCTTATAGCGGACGTGTTTCGGACACGGTTGCCGAGGCGGTGAGGCGGTCTTCTGATGCGTGAGTTAGAGTCTCGTTTCCGGAATGCTGTAAACGCTTGCCCCGATTTGAAACTACGGGATGGTCTACAGGCCATTTCGACAGTAAACAGGGAGAAAATCAGACCAGAAAACACGCGCTCAGTACCAATCTTTTGCTCATAATCCTTCTCCTTTCAAATTATTCATAGAAGGGATCATTTTCACTGTCCTCGTTCCAGAGGTACTCAATCTGTTTTGCCGTCTCCAGCGCTTTTTTTGGGCCGTGTCTCTCTTCTATGAATCCCAGCGCCATGTCAATCCCGGCTGACACACCCGATGATGTGTAGTATTTCCCGTCAGCCACCCACCTAGCGCGTTTCTCCCACCGCACACGTTCG
>JAIRWR010000097.1 GCA_031268885.1 Synergistaceae bacterium | reverse complement strand
ACATCGATGCGATAAGCGACGATATCTTTGACGGCTGAACAGAAAAGCGAAGATTATGTATGCTTGGCTCCAAGGCGACAGAGATCGATGCCACTTAGTGTTTCGAGCCTGTAGCACAGTCTGATTTAGCTTCCCGCTTGTGCCACCTCAGAGCGTTCTCCGGTCGCGTCGGTAAATTATATGTATAAAAATATCGTAACCGTACGGTTCATAAAATATTTTTTCAACGCCGCTAGGTGTTATCGCGTGGTAGAATACATTCAATCGCAATGCGAAATCGCATAGGTGAATTTTAATTTTTGGGGCGGAGTGCATGGCCGAAATGAGTGGTTCAAGTGGGAACGGCATAAAAAAATACGCGGACGTCGTACTGTCGATTCTCCTTGTGACGGTCGTCATCATGCTGGTTATACCTGTTCCAACAGCGCTTTTGGATGTTCTTCTCGCGACGAACATCACCTTCGGGGTCATCATACTGCTCACGACTTTCTACGTGAAGAACGCGCTCGAAATATCGGCGTTCCCGAGCATAATCCTGATAACGACGCTCTTCCGGCTGTCCCTGAACGTCTCCACCACCAAGCAGATACTGCTCACCGGTTATGCCGGGGCCGTAGTTGACGCGTTCGGCAACTTCGTCGTCGGGGGGAACTATGTAGTAGGCGCTGTCGTATTCCTCATCCTTGTGGTGATCCAGTTTATGGTCATAACGAAGGGCTCCGAGCGCGTGGCGGAGGTTGCGGCGAGGTTTACCCTCGACGCTATGCCAGGCAAGCAGATGGCGATAGACGCCGATCTGAACGCCGGAATTATCGACGAGCCGGAGTCGCGCAAGCGCAGAAAAGATATCCAGCGGGAGGCCGACTTTTACGGAGCCATGGACGGCGCGTCAAAGTTCGTCAAGGGCGACGCCGTAGCGGGACTGATAATCACCGTCATAAATATAGTAGGCGGACTTTCCATAGGAGTCCTTCAGCGGGGATTGGAGGTAGTGACAGCGCTTCAGACCTACAGCCTCCTTACAATCGGAGATGGCTTGGTCTCTCAGGTACCGGCGCTGTTGTTCTCCACCGCGACTGGAATAATAGTCACGAGGTCCGCGGGCGAGGGGAACCTAGGGCTCGATGTGGTGGCGTCACTCACCGGCAATCACAGACCGCTCTATATAGGCTCGGGCATACTCTTTGCCATGGCCGTCGTGCCGGGGCTTCCCACCTTACCGTTCGCGACGCTCGGCGTCCTTATGGTGTTTCTCGCGAGGAGCATTCAAAGGGAGATCGAAAATCAGCTCTCCGAGACCGACAAGCGTCAGCCGGCGGCTCACGGGGGCGGCCCCGGCGCGGGAGATCAGTCCGCCGCCCCGCCCGGGAGCCCCGAGAATGTGCTGCCCCTGCTTACCGTGGATCCAATGGAGGTCGAGATAGGTTACGCGCTGATATCCATGGTCGATCCCGGGCAGGGCGGGGATATGCTCGATAGAATTGGGACGATAAGAAGACAGATGGCTATGGACCTCGGGCTTGTCGTGCCGCCGATAAGAATCAGGGACAATATCCAGCTCAAGCCGACCGAATACATCATAAGAATAAAGGGCGCGGAGGTAGGGAGAGGCGAGCTGATGCCGGACCACTATCTGAGCATGAGCGTGGACCAGAGCGACGACACGCTCGTTGGGATACCGACTACGGAGCCGTCGTTCGGACTGCCGGCCGTCTGGATTTCTCCGGAGGTACGTGACCAGGCCGAGGCAATGGGGTATACTGTCGTTGATTGTCCTTCGGTGCTCGCCACACACCTGTCAGAGATAATCAAGCGTTATGGCGCCGATCTTCTCACAAGGCAAGAGGTGCAGAAGCTGGTCGATCTCGTGAAGGAGAGCAACCCGGCCGTAGCGGAGGAACTGAGCGGCGTGCTTGGCCTGGGAGACGTGCAGAAGGTTCTTCAGAACCTCGCGCGGGAGCAGGTGCCCATTCGTGATCTCGTGACGATATTCGAAACCCTGGCCGACTTCGGCAGATTTGCCAAGGGTGTCGATTATCTGACCGAAAGGGTGCGCGAGGCATTATCTAGAATGATAACCTTGAGATTACAAGACAGCGATGGAGTTCTTTCTGTGTTTGCGTTATCTCCCAAACTGGAGGGTAAGATAAAGGAATCCCTGCAGGGTGATTTGAATACAGGCTGGCAGTTAGGACTGTCGCCGGCGGATATTCAGAATATCATCAAGTCGGCGTCGGCGGCGGCGGAGCAGATGGCGATGGCGGGGTTGACGCCCATAATTCTGGCGCACCCGGATGTCAGGTTCGTGGTTCGGAAAATACTGGAGGGCAGCCTTCCTCAGCTTTCCGTTATATCTTATAATGAGATTGCTCAAGGCGCTCAACTGAAATCGTTGGGGACGGTGGAGTAGTTGAAAGTTGAACAACAGATAGAGTATGAGGCTCAGAGCGATGCCGAGGCCATTCAAGTAGCTCGAAGCAGGCTGGGGCGTGACGCTGTAATTTTGTCGAGCCGGCCGGTCAAAGTCGGCGGCGTACTGGGAATGTTCAGGCGCAACGCGCTCTGGGTAACAGCTGGGATTTTGGTGCCTGAAAAAGAGGATTACCAGAGCGAATCCCGTGATAGAATGGTTGCCTTTCAACACCTGCTGGAGGTACGCAAGGCGATAGGGGGGGGCGCCGGCGGCGAACCGGCGGACAGGCGAACAGAGGCGGCGCAGACTTCGGCGTTCACTCCCCACCAGGTTCAGACCGCGTCTCTCGCGCCCCCAGCGAACGTGGTCTCTCAGGTGTACGGCGCAAACAGCCCAGTCAAAAGAGCTCCTTTGGAGAGCCTCGTCTCCAAGGATGTCGATGAAATAAAGGAGATACTCACAAAAGTCCTGCTGCGCCTCGACAAGAATGATGATGAATCCATGGGGGACAAGCTCGACGAAAACGTTAGAAAGTTGTTGGGAGTAGATGTTGAAAAAAATGTTGCGATAGAGCTGGTCGAGGAGTATCGCCGCTCACCGGGAGGCCGGAAGTTCGAGAAATGGCTGGCTTCGAAGATCCCCGTCATGGGCAGCGACTCGGTCCGAGCGCTTGGAGGAAGAAAGATACTGTTCGCTGGACCGACCGGCGTAGGCAAGACCACATCCATAGCCAAGATCGCGGCAAGCCAGTCGCTCTGGGCCGAGAGAAGAGTTGTGCTCATGACGGCTGATACATACCGAATAGCCGCCGTCGAGCAGCTGCGGACGTACGCTAAAATTCTTGGCGTCCCCATAGAGATAACCGCCGACCCAAAGGAGATAAGCGGAGCGCTAAAAAAACACCGCGACGCCGACCTCATACTCCTCGACACGGCCGGGCGCAGTCACTACGACGATGGCAGGCTGGCGAAGCTGCGCATATTGCATGACGCTTTCAAGCCGGATGCCGTGCATCTTGTCATGGCGTCTAACGTGAAGTACAGGGACATGCTTGGCATCATAGACAGGATGGGCATAGTGCCGCTGTCCGCTATCCTGTTCACGAAGCTGGATGAGACAGCCAGCTACGGTACCATTTTGAACGTTTTAAAGGATTTTTCGCTGCCAGCCTCTTTTTTTACAAATGGACAGAACGTGCCAAACGACATAGAAGTAGCAAGAGGAGATTATTTTGTCGATCTGTTGTTCAGCAATTCCGCGACGGAGAGAGAAAATTAGATGAACCCGGTTATCATGCCTCCTATAGTAGACGATCAAGCCACTGTTCTGAGGGAGATCGTGTCGAGCAGGAGGGCGCTTCTCGGTTCGGCAAGGATAAACAAAGGCATGAAATCAATCGCCATATTAAGCGGAAAGGGCGGAGTCGGCAAGAGCAGCCTCGCGGTGAACCTCGGCCTGGCTATGGCTGATATGGGGCTGAGAGTTACAATCCTCGACGCGGACCTCGGGTTGGCCAATGTGGACATCCTCTTTGGCGTGATGCCCAAGTTCAATATAGGGCATGTATTGAGGGGAGACAAGGAGCTGACCGATATAGTGTACAAAGTCGGCGATATGCTCTCGATAATTCCCGGCGGGGCAGGCATCAGGGAACTTTCGGATATCGACGATCAGCGGCAGGCTTGGATTATAAACAGGCTTTCGAGCCTTGAGAACGAGACGGACATACTGATCTTAGACACCTGCGCGGGGCTCCATAAGAATGTGCTCTCGTTCGCGATAGCGTCGGATTTAACGCTGCTTCTGACAACTCCGGAACCGACCGCTATACGCGACTCCTACGGCGTTTTGAAGTCGCTGTTTCAGATGAGCGGGTCGGCTGTAAACGCGAGTATAGTTGTAAATATGGTCGCGAACGAACGCGAAGCGGTCATAGCGGGCGAGCGTATAATCACGACGGCGGAACGATTCTTGAATGTCAAGATCCCGTACTTTGGCTGCGTTGTGTGGGATACGGCCATGAGGGACGCGGTAAAGAGGAGAAGACCGCTTCTTCTCCATGACGGAAATTGCATATCGGCGCCGTACTTCAGGGAACTGGCCCATAAAATAGCGGAATTCAGAGAAGGTTCCGGCGCGAGGACACCATGACCGGGGAGAGTTCTTTCATCGGACACCTTGCGCGGCAGGTGGGAGAAAAGGAGAGTCAATGAGGTGGCAAAAGAGGAGATCGAAAGCTCCGGGATTAATTATTCATATAAGCTGAAACCAGGACTGAAAGGCGAAATCGCGATCGACGCCGGAGTCTACAGGGGGCGCTACCCCTCCCGGGTTGAAGATGTCGGGGAGGATGGCGCTGTGGGGCTGGCATATCCGCTTTTACGCGGAACACTGCTTCCAGTGTACAGAGATCTGGACTTTACGTTCGCGTTCGAGGACAGCGGAGCTCTTTACATGTTCAAGATGGCGGTGCAAAGGGTTGATATGCAATTGGGCGGCATGGCGTTGATGTGGGCAACCGTCTTTGGCGATCCAAAGAGATTTCAGCGCAGGCAATTTTTGCGGGTCTCGTGTCCGTGGGATGTAAAGGCTTTTCACGTCGAATGGGAGGTAGCGTCGCCCATGTCAACACACTGGATGAACGGCATAGCCTTAGACATCAGCCTGGGTGGCATACGCTTCAAGATTGGGGATGAAAACGCCGACGGACACACGTTTGAGCTGGGAGAAAAGGTGTTCGTCAGCTTTCCTCTTGCCGGCAGGCAAAACTTTCAGCTCGGCCGCGCGTCGAGAATTGTGCACGCGCAAGACGCGTGGGAGATTGGAGTTGAGTTCGACTCGCTTCCAAGCAGCGTGGAGAAGAAGCTGTTCGAATTCATCCGGCAGCAGGAAATGACGGGGCGGTAGACGGGATGAGTCTTTCGCGTAAGATCCGTGTTCTTGTGGTTGATGATTCCGCGTTTATGCGTAAAGTAATAGGGGATATACTGTCCGCCGAGCAGAGCATAGAGATAGTTGGGAAAGCGCGGAACGGCGACGAGGCAATCGCGAAGATCAAGGAGCTATTGCCCGACGTGGTAACTTTGGACATGGAGATGCCGGGAAAGAATGGGCTGGATGTCTTGCGCGAGATAATGAAGGCAGAACCGATACCGGTGATAATGGTGAGCAGTCTTACGAGAGAGGGCGCAAACATCACTATGCAGGCACTCGATGCCGGAGCGGTCGATTTTGTGACAAAACCGTCCGGCGTCATATCCCTTGATATGGGGAAGATTGGTGACGAGCTGAGACAGAAGATCGTCGCGGTGAGCAAGGCCTCGATGAAAAACGCGTACGGCGGAGAGGCCTCCCATCTCCGCAAGATCCAGGCTAATCCGCTACAGACGCCGCAGAGGAGAGATATGTCAAAACGTCCGGACATGGTGGTCATAGCGGCATCCACGGGTGGCCCAAACGCTCTTCAAGGCGTGATTCCCGGATTGTCATCCGGCTTTCCCCTGCCGATACTTATAGTACAGCACATGCCTCCAGGGTTTACGACATCGTTCGCTAACCGAATGAACGAACTTAGCAGGATCTCCGTCGTTGAGGCGTGTGACGGAATGCCTGTAAAAAAGGGAACCGCGATAATAGCGCCCGGAGGGTATCACCTCACGGTTGAGAGGACGCTCTCCAATCTCGTCTGCAAGTTGAAGGATTCTCCTCCGGTACGTTCGGTGCGCCCGTCGGCGGACGTTCTCTTCACGAGCGTCTCCGAAATCGTGGGGGGCAGCGTAGTAGTCGTCGTTCTGACCGGCATGGGCAAGGATGGGCTCGATGGAACCAGGCTGCTTCGGTCGATGGGGGCCTACGTCATCGCTGAGGCGAAGGAGACGTGCGTGATTTACGGCATGCCTGGCGCGGTGAGCGAGGCAGGCCTTGCGGATGAGTCCCTTCCGGTATATTCTATTACGGAAGCGCTCGAACGCCTCGTAAGGTAAGATCGGTCCCGGCGGAAGACGATTATCCCCGCGCGATTAGGCGAATTTTATAATAGATATAAAGGCCAGGAGGTTTCAGTTATGTCGGACAGCATGGATATGAGCCAATATTTGGGTGCTTTTCTCGACGAGGCGGGAGATAACCTCGAACATCTAAACGAACTTCTCCTCACCGCGGAGCAGAATCAGAGTGATATGGATATTATAAACGAGATCTTCCGAGTCGCCCACACGTTTAAAGGAATGTCCGCGACTATGGGTTTTACCAATATGGCTGCGCTCACTCACTCCATGGAGGACCTTCTCGGCCTTGTCCGTTCGGGAAACCTGGTCCTGAGTCATGAAGACGTGGATATGCTTTTCAAGTGTCTCGACACCCTGACGTCGATGGTCGATTCGATTAGGGGGGGTAGCAAGGACTCCGATGTGGAGTCCGACGATCTTATCAACGATCTGCACGCGCGCAGGGACCATCCCGAGGACAATCTGGTCAGCGCCGGCACGCCGGCGGACAAGGGACATGAAGCCGCCGGAGGAGAACTCTCCGAAATGGAGCGCGATTGGGTGATATCGGCGAAGGAATCCGGCATCAACGTCTACAAGTTCGGCGTTACGCTTGTGGAGACCTGTATGCTGAAGGCGGCGCGGGCTTACATGATCGTGACCCTCGTTGGGGATAACGGAGATCTGATTAAATCCGTGCCGAGCGTAGAGGATCTCGAAAAAGAGGCTTTCGATAGAGAATTCACAATTTACGTGGCCACAAGGGAGAAGAGAGAGTCCCTGGAGGCAAAGATACTGCGCGTTGGCGAAGTCGCGTCCGTCACGGGCGGAGATGTCGCTCTGGATGAGATAGGCGGGGACTCCGGCGCTGGCAAGACCAACATGGAGAAACGCGCCGATGGGAAGGCCAAACCCACTCCCGCGCGCGAGGCCAAGTCCCCGGCGCCGGCCGAGCCCGTGGAGTCTGACGAACATAAAAAACAGCAACAGCAACATCCTGACGCTAAGGCCGCGAGCAAGTCCGGCAGCAGGACTGTGAGGGTAGACATCGGGCGGCTCGATAAACTGATGAACCTGGTGGGTGAACTCGTCATCGGGCGGGCCCGTATCGAGCGCCTCGTACAGGAATCTCGGCTTAAAACGTTTGAGGAACCTCTCTCGCAGCTTGGCAGAATTTCGGGCGACATACAGGAGATTGTGACAAAGCTCAGGATGGTCCCCGTCTCCATGGTTTTCGACAGGCTTCCAAGGCTTGTCCGCGACCTCTCTCGCCAGATGGGCAAGGACATTCAGCTGCAGGTCGAGGGCGCGGATACAGAGCTTGACCGCACGGTAATCGACGAGATAGGGGATCCGATGGTACACTTGCTCAGGAACTCGCTCGATCACGGAATAGAGAACCCCGACTTTCGCGAGTCAAAGGGAAAGCCAAGGCTTGGAACCATCACCGTAGCGGCATATCAGGAGGGCAACGGCGTAATAATCGAGGTTCGGGATGACGGCGCGGGAATTGACTCCGAGAAAGTTAAGAAGAAGGCCATCGAACGCGGGATAATCACCTCCGAGCAGGCAATGTCCATGACGGACGACGAGGCGGCGCAGATCGTCATGCTGCCCGGATTCAGCACGGCCGACAAGGTGACCGACCTCTCCGGCAGGGGAGTCGGCACCGATGCCGTGAAGAGCAAAGTTGAATCGCTCGGAGGCCAGTTCATGATCTACTCCAAGTTCGGACAGGGCACGAGGGTCGTGATCAGGCTTCCCCTAACTCTCGCGATAGTTCTCGCTCTGCTTATCCGCGTCGGCGAAGAGACCTACGCCATATCCCTGGAGAATGTAGAGGAGACTCTTCTGGTGCACAAAAAAGATATAAAATTCGTGCACGGCACACCGGTGACCACGGTCAGAGGCGAGATACTGCCGCTCTCAGACCTTTCGGCTATAATAGGAACTCCCGGCGACAGAGGCGGGAGCGAGGAAAATCCAGTGGTTGTAGTCAGGGTGGGGCGAGACCGCTCCAGGGTTGGATTTCTTGTAGATGCCTTTGTGGGGCAGCAGGAGATAGTCATAAAACCTCTTGGCAAACTTCTCCTAAAGGTCAAGGGCATTGCTGGCGCAACGATACTCGGAGATGGCAATGTCGCGCTTATACTGGATGCGGTATCACTATAAAATAAATTTAAGAAAGGCTGTTGGATGCCATGGATCATGCTTCTGAATTCACTAGTATTCATATGGATGCAATCCGCGAAGTTAGCAACATCGGCACCGGGAATGCCGCCACGGCTCTCTCGAAGCTTCTGGGTCGCATGGTGGATATGGATGTTCCAGTGGCTGAACTCGTCCCCATATACGAAGTCGCCGCGCATTACGGTCTGCCGGAGACCCCGGTGTGCGCTGTTCTGGTGCGCACCGAAGGAGAGTTCTCCTGCAGCCTGATATTTATGATAGACGAGGAAAACGCTGACGTGCTCGCGGATCTCGTCATTCCGATGGACGTCTCTGGCATGGATGAAGAGACAAAACTTCAGATAAGAAACAGCGCGCTGTCGGAGCAGGGCAACATCATTATCGGCGCGTTCTTAAACGCCCTCTCTCAGATAACTGGATGGGTGATGCCCAATACCACCCCCGCTGTAGCTAGAGACATGCTGGGTTCCATAATGGACCTAGTCGCATCCATGTTCGGTGTGATAGGCGATTCAGCCATGCTTGTAAAGACCAGCCTGCACGTGAAAGACCTGGATTATGAACTTGGCGGCACGGTAATTATGATTCCGGATCCTGGCGCGCTAGAGGCTCTGTTGTCCAAATTGGGGGTGCTATAGTCCATGACGCAGCCAGTTCACGTGGGCATGGCGGAGATGGTTGTCTCTAGGCACCCGGCCACGCTTATCACGCTGGGGTTGGGTTCGTGCATAGGGCTTGTGATCTTCGATCAGATATCGAGGACCGCCGGCATGGTGCACATAATGCTTCCCGACAGCAGAGATGTAAAAAACAATCCTAAGCCTGGAAAATTTGCCGACACAGCAGTCCCCCTTCTTCTCGACGAACTGCAAAGACTGGGCGCGAACAAATCCCAACTTAGGGCAAAGATGGCTGGAGGGGCGCAGATGTTCTCGATACCGGGGAAGGACAGCGCTATCTTTTCGGTCGGCAACAGGAACGTCGAAGCCACATTGAAACATCTGAGCGCGGAGGGAGTAAAGCTTGTCGCTTCCGATACCGGCGGCAGCAAGGGACGCAGCGTGGAATTCAGCACCGAGACGATGAAATTCATCGTAAAGACGCTTGGTTCCGGAATAAAAGAACTCTGACGCTGCGAGATTGTCGCAGGCTCGTCAATAATGTTTCGATCGAGGGGCGGCGAGGTTGGATTTGGAGAACGATAAACTCTGGACTACTTATATGAACTCACGGGAACCGTGTCTGAAGGACGAGATAGTGAAGCGTTTTCTTCCATTGGTGAGATATGTGGCTTCAAGGATGGCGGTGAAGTTTCCGCCGGGCCTTGATTTTGATGATATCATGAGCTTTGGAGTCCTCGGTCTGCTGGATGCGATAGACAGATTCGAGCCGGACAGGGGTTTTGTGTTTCAGACGTTCGCGGTGCCTCGAATAAGGGGAGCTATTCTGGATGAGATCAGGCGCTTCGACTGGATATCCCGCAGTGGGAGGGAGAAGCTGCAAAAGTTCGAAAAGACTCTCGAGAATATAGCGAAGACCAGGGGGAGCGTTGACGACGAGTCCCTCATGAAGGCGATGGATATGGACGAGAAGTCTTATCGCGATCTGCTGGACATAGCCAGCAGATCCTACGTCGTGTCGCTCGACGATGTTCTGGCCCTGGAGGATGGCGACCTTCAGAGAGAAGGCACTATAGAGGATGACGGGCCGAACGCGCTCGAAATTATGGAGCGGAATGAGGAGACCGAGGCGGTCGTCGCGGCGCTGAAGAAGCTGCCAGAGAGGGAGAGGATACTGCTCTCGCTTTATTACTATGAGGGGCTGACCTTGAGGGAGATTGGGAAAGTTCTGGGCGTCACGGAGTCGAGAGTCTCCCAACTTCACGGAAGGGCTCTGTCGCTGCTGAAAGCGGAGCTGAAATCTGGAATGAACGTGTAACGGAAGAAGGGGGACTTGAGAATGGACCAGGGATTCAAGTTAAACCTGACCGAGGGGGGGGCTTTTCTCACGATAACTCCGGATGCCTCAGTCTCGATCGTCGATGTTATTTCTGAACTAAAGGAGAAGGGTATTTCCGACTATGACGGAGAGGCGGTTAAGAGAGCGCTTCAAGAGAAACGCGGAACCCCGATAAGGGTGTCCATCTCTGAAGCACAGAACGCGACGGAAGCCAGAGAAGCCGACTTCAGGATAAAGATCTCCGAAGACGCTCTGACATGTGAAATGTGGTACATCCCCGAGGAGGGCAGCGCCCCACATCCGACGATTGAGAGAGCAAAAGGCTGCATGAATGAGCGAAACGTGGTCTACGGTCACGACGAAAACGCCATAAGAAAGATGCTGGAAGGCCCCATACATAGGAAGTGGGTCGTCACGGCCAAGGGAGACGCCCCCCAAAACGGCAAGGATGCTCAGATTAATTATAAAGTGGACCTCAACATATTGAAACCACGCGCCGTCGGGGATAAGGTGGATATGAAGGAGCTCGGCACGGTCATAAACGTTATACAGGGTCAGGAGATAGCGGAGAAGATCCCAGCCATCCCCGGGGTGGATGGAATGAGCCTCATGGGCAAGAAGATACCGGCTTACATTGGAAAGGATAAAAATCTGCCCACGGGCAAGGGGACGATAGTCTCCGACGACAGGTGCCATCTTTACGCCGAGGTGGACGGCAACTTATACATAAAAGACGGCAAGTTGGTGGTTAATACAGTCTTCGAAGTCAAGGGCGATGTCGATTATGGGGTAGGCAATATAGATTTTATAGGCCCAGTCACTATTTTGGGCAGCATCAGAGAGGGATTTGAGGTTCACAGCGGCAGCGACATGGTCGTCGAGGGCGTCGTCGAAGGAGCGACGATATCCTCGAAGGGCAGCACGACTATAAAGATAGGCATAAGGGGCACTGGAAAAGCGAAGATCACATCGAAGGGTAATGTGAACGCCGGTTATATTGATCAGGCTTTCGTTCGTTCCGATGGCGATATAAATGTTGCCGAGGCCATTTGGCATAGCGATATCGGCGCCAGGGGCGTAATCATGGCCATGGGAAACAAAAAGGGGCAGATCGTCGGCGGACGAGTTCAAGCCGGCAACGAGGTCGTCTGTGAAGTACTCGGAAGCGAGATGGGTACGAAGACGGAGGTCACGGTCGGCGAGCTTGCCGAGTACGCGGAGGAGAGAAAACGAAGCGAGGAGAATATCAAGCAGTTTGAGGATCAGAGGGAAAGGATCGACGCGAACATCAAGTTTCTTAAGGGCCTCCAGGACAAAGGCCTTCTCACCCCAGACAAACAAGAGGTGCTGGCAAAGATAACCAAGGCTAAGTTCCAGCTGAGGGCGCAGTATGACTCGACTAAAAAAAGGCTGGACGAATTGGATAGGGATAAGGAGAGGAGCAAGCTGGATGGTTGCGTTCGAGTGAAGAATATCTGTTATTCCGGGGTCACGGTAAACGTTCGCGGTATACGCTATCTCGTTCGCGAAAACCTGAAGTATGTCAGGTTTCTTTGCGAAGACGGAGAGGTCAAGGTCCGCTCCTTCGACTAAGCGGTTGCACGGGAGGAATGCCAGATGTTAAGGCCGATCGACGCGAGCATGTCCATATTCAATGTGGACTATAAGGCAAATCAGGTTAAAGATCCGAGCGCCCATCAATTTATGGCGATGCAGCAGGATGAGATAGCAAAGAGAGCGCAGCAGCAGGTTCAGACGGTTCAGCCCGCGGAGAAGTCGGAGGCCGAAGTCAAGATTCGTGATCAGAAAAAGGAGCGGGAGCGCGACGGCGGTAAAAAGAAAAAGAGGGAGCGAGAGGCTGGCTCCGATGAGGAAGCCGATGTTGCCGCGTCAAAGGCGGATTCCTCATCCGGAGGGTTCAACTTCCTGGCGTAGATGAAGAAGGTCGATAATTTTGCTGGATAAGGGCAAGCAGCTTTTAGGGTATTTGACCGTCGAGGCGCGTGGCAATTATTTCAGGGGGGCGGCGCTGGTTACGGATTTCAGGGGCATACCGACCGACTTCAGGTATACCGAGCCGGTGCAGCCGACAAAACTTGAGCGTATTCTTTATGGGGGCGCGCTTGATGTTTATCTCCGCGAGGAGGTTATCTTGGACAACCTTCTCGACGCGGTGGAGACTCGTCCTGTATTATGGCTCGTCAACGCGGCGGATCTCATGCTTCCTGTTCAAAAATTGTCCAGGCTGCCGGCTATGTTAGTCGAATCCTCCAACAGATCGCCGCTTGACGCGAGCGGGCTGTTCGAGCCGACGACGGAGCAGTGCGTGTTCATATTTCAGGCTGACAATATAAGCGCGCCGTTGCGCATGACGGTTCCGGACGACAGCATCCAGGGAGTCGCTCAATTTGTTCAGACGTTATCATCGGCGGCGGAAGGAATGGATCTGCTGGAGCCGTTTGGGAGAATAGATAAAGCCCTTGAGGCAATCGGTGATTCCGAGACTAAGCAGAAGTAAGCCCGCATGGCGGATATACTGTACGAGATAAAAAGAAAGCTCAATAGGATCTTTCTGGGGCGGATCGTAGTGCGCGAGTTCAAGGGGTTTCATCGCGACGAGCCGGCGGTGATATCTACGCACAGCCGCGCGATAGAGATCATTCAGATGAGAGCTGAGCCGAGAGTCAGCGCGGCGATGTTTGTGGACTGGAAGCGGACGCGACCCAAAGGCGCTGGTTCTCTCCTTGGCGGAGTGTTTATAAATGGCATCAGGATCAAGAAGATCAAAGTAGGCTTGGCGTTCCGCAAGAGAGTGATCAGGTACAAGTTCAATATCAGGAGAAGGGCCGCGGCACGAAATTCTATAAAGAGAATAAAGAGATTGCCGCTTGTCCTGAAAAACAGGATCAATTTTCTAAAAAAACAGATGAGATTTGAGAAGGCTACACCGTTGGCGCTCTTTTACCCAGTCTTTCAGGAAAAAGTGACCAAAAGCGCTCTTGACAAAGGTAGTGGAAATTTGTTTATCTGGTATGATAATGATCGTGTGAAGAGCGGCGAAAAATATCATCTGTTATTGTTGCGTGTCTTTGGGGGTGAAGAACCGTTGAAGTGGGTATGGTTGCCCGCTGAAAAGAAAACATACTGAGACATGTGGTTTACGTCGGAGACGCCATTTTAGGAAAGGCTGATTCAATGTCAAGGGGCCGGAAGGGCAGAGGTTCAAACCCTAATCAGGACCTGTGCTCCCAAGCTGGCAGGTTTCGTTTTATCAATCCATCAGCGCTTCCTTTAATCGCATGAGTAGCTATGACGGTTCTTTGCCCGCATTTCCCCTTCATTTGTCGCGGACCTTGCGGACAGAAGATGTTGTATTTTAAGAAAACTGGAGGTAATAATCACCAATGGGAGAGGAGAAAACAACAGCGGTCTCCGTTGGAATAGGCGATGTGCTCACAGGAACCGTTGAGCATATAGCTCCATATGGAGCCTTTATACGTCTTGACAGCGGACAGAAAGCGATGATTCATATTTCGGAACTGTCGCATAATTATGTCAAGAAGGTCGAGGATGTGCTGGAGTTATCGCAGCAGGTCACAGCGAAGGTCATAAAAATAGATGAGAAAGGGCGTATCGATCTCTCCATAAAGGCGTTGCAGATGAGAGAGAGCAGGCCGGTTCGCCGCGAGGAGGATTTCGAGAAGAAGCTGACGTCATTCATGAAGCAGAGCGACGAGAAGATCGCCGACCTCAACAGCAAGCTGAAGGATGCGAGGAGTGGAAAGCGCCGTGCCGGCAAGAAGTGACAGTTTAAAATAGCTGAAATGATTGGCCGCGTCGAGGGAACGAAAGTGTTCCCTTCTTTTTTTTCCGGTCTAAACGGCGTTCATCTCAACCTCGGACTGACTCCGGCAGAGCGCGGAATCATAATCGGGCAGGCATCCGCGTCGGGCAAGGGAGTGGGGAGGAATTTTTCGGCTTCACTCGTCGTCGGCATCGCGAAGAGGTGCGCGCGCGGCTGTCCAAAGGTGTTGTTATGCAACCCGCTGAACGGAGTTCATCCCTTCCCGACGACATTCTGGCTCTCATGTCCTCACCTGCTCCGGATAATTGGGCGCGTGGAGGGAAGGAACGGGGTGGCCTCTATGGAGGATTGTCTGAGGGGAAGAGAGGCGGAGTGGGCACGATACAACGCGGCATACGCGCTATTGCGGCTATCGCTGATTCCAGCGGCGAGGAGAAGGTTCCTGAGCGAGCGCAGACGGAGGATATTCTCGTCGCTGCGTCAGAGGGGGGTGGGCGGAGTCTCGATCTCCGAGGGACACGTCTTTGTAAAGTGTATTCACCTGCAGTCAGCGTCTTTTCTTGGCATGGGAGGTCACCCGGCCGCTGAGTGGCTTATGATGAATATCACGAAGTGGGACTGTGATGATGGAGAGTGTCTGCCAAGGAGGAAAGAGCTCTCCCCGAAAGGATGAGAACGGCATGATTCCGGACGAGAGAGGCAGATATGGCGAGATCCAGCCGGATGAGGCCCATAATAATACTCTGGCAGACCGGTTTTTCCGGAGGCTTGACAGGCTGTTTGACTTTTTCGAGCGGATGCCCTCATGGCTCCGCAAAGCCTTTAAGCTGCTCGCCGAGTTCTTTTGTGATTGAATTATTTATGTTTTTGTGATTGAATTGTTTATGTTAATTTAATGTAAGAATTCCGCGTCTCGTTATGCCGATCCAAGTTTTTAGAGGAGCGTGGTCTGATCGTGTCTCTCAGGGTAAATATCGACGGATGCGTCGGTTGCGGAGTCTGCATGGAGATCTGCCCGGAGATTTTTAAGCTCGATGACGAAGAGGGCAAGGTAGTTGTGATCTCCATTGACCGCGACGACAAAACCAGGACTCTCGTTAATGAGGCCATTGAAAGCTGCCCAATGGGCTGCATATGGAGGAAGAAGATATGACAACAATTCAAGAATTAATTAACAACGTATCCGACAAGCAACTGCGGGAGTTTGTCATAGAATACGCGAAACGTGACGGCGATTTTTCAAACGCTCTGTCCGTGCGCTTTGCCGTACCGGAATTTGAGGCGGAGGTCACAAAGATCGCGGATATGGTCGAAAACGAGCTTGAGGGGGTTGACGACTATCGCAGACGCGACAGTTGGGGCTACATCAGAATTGACCTCAGCAAAGTTGACTACGAGATTCAGCAACGTATCGCACAGGGACAGTACAGGCTCGCCTTTGCGCAGTCCGCGGCGGCGTACGCCGAACTTCTTGAAGTTTACGAGTATCAGAGCGAATGCGAAATCTCCGACGAGGCCGGATCGTTCGTTGACAAGATGTCGGACATTGCCGGCGAAGTTACTGACTCCGCCGACCAAGCGTATATTTATGAGCGTTGCGTCGAACTCGCTTACGACGATACCGCGAGCGATTACGGCGACAGCTATCAGGGCAGGTTTCTGAAAATAGCCGCGAGATTCATAACACAGACCAATCGCGAGGAGTTTGACGCGGCAATCGAAAAGTTTTCCGGAGATTACCGCGGAGAAGAGTTATCGGTCATTAAGCTGACCACGGTTCGGCGTCTTGACGGGGATTCGGCGGCAGAACAGTACATCTCGCAAAATTTACAATACGATAGCATTCGCAAGATTGCGTATGATAACGCAATGTCAGCGCGTGATTTCGCAAAAGCCGAACAGTTGTGCATTGACGCGCTGGAGTCTGATACTCGGAGCGCGCATAAATGGCGTGTGCTCTTGTATTTGGCGTATGAAGCCGCGGGCGAAAGACTGAAAATGGCTGAAACCGCGGAGGCCCTCATCCTCTCAGGAGATTTGGAGTATTACGACAAATTAAAATCAATTTATGCTAAACTTGGAGGGTGGAACGAGTTTTATCCCGCAATGCTCACAAAGTGCAAGGCAAGTCTCCGACCGGAGAACTATATGCATATTCTCAGCAAAGAGAACGAGCTTGCTCTGTTATTGGAGCAGGTTCAGATAAAGCCGGACTTAATATACGACTACGGGAAGCAACTCGCTCCGGCATACCCGGACGAAGTTGAAACGCTATTTGTCAAACAGATCGCGGGAGAGGCCGACAGAGCCGGCGACCGCAAAGCGTACGCCCAAGTCTGTGGGAAGATCAAAATGTTCCGCACGGCCGGATACGATGAGCGCGCCGGCAGACTGATTGACGATTACAAGTTGAGATTCAAGAAACGTCCTGCTTTCTTGGATGAACTACGGAAAATCGGGTAAACGCGTATCATGGATTAGAAAACACAGGAGAGCGTGACTATTACCATATTATTACACGTAAATAGCTCTAAAAATGAGAAGAGAGTGCCGCTTTTTTAAACAGCACCCTCAGCGTGAATCGTCTAACTTACTTGCCGGCGGATATCGAGCCGGCGAGCTTTACTAGATTCAGGAACTCCGCGCGGTAGGGATCCGTGCCCCTGGAAGCATCCGCCCACGACTCAATTCGCGCCCAGTCCGTCTCGCCGAGATTGGGATTGCCCCTCAGCTTCTGGCCGTACGCGGCTACGGAGGCGGAAAATCGCAAACCCGCTCCCGCCGCGTCGAACTGACTCGCCGACTCGCTCTTTAAAACCGGCAGTTCGGCAAGGGAGCTTTTATTCCCGTCCGGTTCCTTCCAGCGAAACTTCAAATACGCTATCTCTCCGAACTTATCATCTTGAGACGGAGGAGTCCAATAGCGGCTCTCCTGTGTGTTCTCCGCGCCAACGGGCGTCAGCTCGTAGATGATCGTAACGCGGCGTCCGGCTCCAACATCGCCGGCGTCGATGGCGTCGTCGCTGAAATCCTCGTTTCTGAGCTGGCGCTTTTCGTAACCTATCTGCCTGTATTCGGCAATGTTCGACGGGTTGAATTCTATCTGGGCCTTTACGTCCTTGGCGACGGTCACGAGTGTTGAGGCCATCTCTTCATCCAGTACCTTGCGGGCCTCCATCATGCTGTCCACATAGCTGTAGTTTCCGTTGCCCGCGCTCGATATCCGGGTCATCATCTCGTCGTTGAGGTTATCCGTACCGAACCCGAAGATCGACAGGGTAATGCCGCTCTCCCTCTCCTTTATGACCATCTTCTCCAGTTTATTCGAGTCCGAAACGCCGACGTTGAAGTCTCCGTCGGTACAGAGCAGTATCCTGTTCACTCCCCCGTTTATAAATGCCTTTCTCGCCTGCTCGTAGGCCAGCGTCAGGCCCGCCGCTCCAGCGGTGCTCCCTCCAGCGCCGAGGCGGTCTATCGCCTCGATGATCTTTTCCTTTTCACTTCCCGGCGTCGCTGGAAGCACAACCGCCGTGGAACCCGAGTACGTCACGAGCGAGATATTATCAGACGTGCGAAGGTTTCCAACGAGCATTTTCAGCGCCGACTTTACTAGGGGCAGCCTTTCGGGAGGATTCATCGAGCCGGATACGTCTACGAGAAAGACAAGATTCGCGGGCGGCGCTTCCGCGTAATCCAAATCCCGGGCGGTCACCGACAGCCATAGGATGGTCTTTTTTTCGTTCCACGGACATGGAGCGGTTTCATAGGCCACGTGAAACGGCGAATTCTCAAGGCGGTCAGGTTTCTTATCCCCTTCGGCGGGAGGGAAGTAGTTGATGAGTTCCTCCACGCGAACGGCGTCCACAGGGGGCAGTCTGCCCCCGCTGAGAAATCTTCTCACGTTGGAGTAGCTGGTGGTGTTGACATCGAGGCCGAACGTGGCAACCGGGTCCGTGGCGACTCTCTTGACCGGGTTGTCCGAGTAGGAGCCGTAGCGGGCCGTCTCCGGCGCCTGCGCGGCGGGAGACGCTTTCCCCATTCGCATTGGCTCCTGCGCTGAAGGCGCGTTCATCATTGGCATTGGTTGCTCGGACGACCCTAATGATTCTAGCAGCCCGAAGAGATTGTTTGAGCTAAACGAGGCGTCCGGATAGCCGCTTATGACACCGCGGGATGCAAGCTGAGCTATGGCGTCATAAGCCCACTGCGGCACAGTGCCAGCTGAACGGGAAGCCGCGTCCGCCGAAATTGCTCCATTGGCATCCGCGATGGAGATCAATGCGTCTTTGGCATTTATGCCCAAAGCGTCAAGCTCGTCCCAGAACTCGATGACAAGCCTCTCCAAGGTCCGGCGATCCTGAGCGCTTGCCTTGCTCAAATCCACCCTACCAAGAGTACGGGCCACGATTGACGCGATTTCATACCGGTCGAAGGGGTTTGTCGCGCCATACGATGGGGTCGGCGATAGATACGGCGCACCGATCCAAATCGACAGCGCGAGAAGGCCGATCCAAATCGACAGCGAGATAAGAGTAATTGATATCAATAAATTCTTTTTCATGTTCACTGCCTCCTTTATAGAATGTTTATTCCTGGGCTAAAGAGATGATAGATATGAGCTAATAAGCCGGAGACTGGGTCTTGCGCTACCAAACAGTCACTGAATAACGACAGGCCTCTCTCACGCTCTTTTGCGACCAGCGGGAGAGGCCTGTCGGCACGTTATTAAGTGAGAGTTCGGAAAAATCGGTTGAAATCAGATTCGAACGCGGACTTCACGGGGGTTGGACTCTCCTTATCCGTCAAGCATCCGGCGTCAAACCGGATCTCTTATCTGAATGCCAGCTTAGCGGCTTCTCTGGTTATCTCTAGCCCCTTCGCTATGTCCTCCTTTGGAATGTTCAGCGCCGGACGATATCTTACCGAGTTCAGCCCGCAGGAGAGTATCAGCATATGCCTCTTAGCGCACTCATCGATGAACTTCGAACGGAGTTCGGGTGTCTTCACGTCGAAGGCGCACATGAGGCCTTTACCGCGCACGTTCGAAACAAAGCCGCCAAATTCGCTCATGAGGCCGTTCAAACCATCGAGAAGCATGGGGCCGGCGGTGTCTGTTACATAGTCCAGAATCTTCTCGTCGCGGTAGATCTCAAGGTATCTCGCGCCGCGAACCATATCGGCTAAGTTGCCTCCCCATGTCGAGTTTATCCTGCTCGAAACCCGGAAGCAGTTATTCTTTACCTCGTCCACCTTGGGGCCGGCCATAACGCCGCAGATCTGAGACTTCTTGCCAAAAGCGAATATATCCGGCGCGATATAGTGCTGCCATGCCCACATCTTGCCGGTAATTCCCATTCCGCACTGAACCTCGTCGAAGATCAGCATCATCTCGTTTGCGTCGCAGATCTCCCTCAGTCTCTTGAAGAACTCGGTACGGAAGTAATTATCCCCGCCCTCGCCCTGGATAGTCTCTATTATGATAGCGCAGTGACCGAAGGGATCGTTGTTGATAACGTTCTTTATCTGTTTTAACGCCTGCTCCTCAAGCCATTCGATTAAGCCCAGATTCTCCTTCTCCGGGAATGTTATCTTGGGATTGATTATTCGCGGCCAGTCGCTGAACTTAGCGAACCTCTGGTACTTGTTGGGGTCAGACGTGTTGGTCACGGAGAGAGTATATCCTCCGCGTCCGTGAAACGCTTCGTTGAAGTGGATTATCTTGGTTCCCTTCGCTCCGGCGATTGCCTCCCCAGGAGTGATCCTGCCGGCTTCAAGGAGTTTGTTTACCTTCCAGTCCATCGCTATCTTGAAGGAATTTTCCACTGCGAGGGAGCCGTAGTCTACGAGAAACAGATGATCGAAGCCATCTGGCCTCGCTACCTCGCCGAACGTCTTCACGAATTCGCCCATTTCGAGGGTGTATATGTCCGAATTTGCTACCTTATTGATTGCGGCGCGGAAGATCTTATCCTTGAACTCTTCATTGTTCAATCTGTCGTGATTCATACCAAATGGAGCCGACGCGAAAAACGTGTAAAAATCGAGCCAATCTTCTCCGGTGCGGGCATCTATAACATGACTGCCCTTCGACTTCTCCATGTCGATAACAATATTGAAACCATCACGCAACATAAACTTCTCAATTGCAGGGAATACCTCGTCAGCCTTTAAGTTGAACTTAACAGACACAATCGTTCCCCCCCTTTTAGATAGGTTGAGGCAGGCGCAGAACCTGTCCCCAACTCATAACCGCTATTGTACAATATGTTTGGGATAAAAACAATATTATCGGAATCGGGGTTGTATAAAAGTTTTCATTGGGGAGTCGATTTCAAAGATTAAAATAATTATATTAAAAAACTTTCAATCTCTAAACGCTCGTGAAGTTGACCTCTGTTCATGCCAGGGCATGTCTTTGAAAATAAATTCCAGGATAGTTCGCTTTCCAGCACATCTGGCCAGAAGGGGAAACTCCGGCACTGATAAGGCCTTGATCGATAGATCGCGCACCTGTCATGGCTGCCCTCCAAAAAGACGCAGTCATAGTCGTCGCGTTCTCGCAGCGATCGTCTGCCATACCTTCTCCAGACGTACACGCGCTCGAATTCATATACGTCTATTCCGAGTTCGTCCGCCATGAGCCTCATCTCCTCATCCGTGAACAGAACAACGCCCGGATCGCCACGGCAGCATCGTCCACAACCCGTACATGAAAAACGCAGGCCGCGGACCCACCATGGCGATCCGGCCTCGGAGTCAGCTATCCGATCTTCGTTCATCTCTCATGACACCTAGGTTCTTCAGCGAGATTACCAGCCATGCCAGGCCTATTACGCAGGCGAGAGCTCCGGTGTACTGTCCCACTCGCAACCCGAATATTCTGTCGCCGGATCTCAGAAAGTCCGCGGCGGCTCTGTAGAGTCCGTACGATATAAGAAACAGCGGCCACAGAATAGCCCCTCTCCGTGACTCATCCGGCCCGCGGTTCAGCTTTCGCTCTATTACCAGAAGGCATATTCCTATCGCCAGGGCCGCGAACGATTCGAACAGCTGCGTCGGATAAACCTTAAAGAGTGGGTATCTCGGAAACCTGACGCCGAGAGGCGAGTCGGTCGCGACACCCAGACAGCATCCCTCCAGAAAACAGCCCCACCTGCCGATGAAGAGAAGCTGCGCGCACGGAATGGATGCCGCCTCCGCAAAGTTGTTGATGGACAACGAGAGCTTGCGGAGTTTATAGAGGCCGGCGAGCCCGCCCCCGATAAAACCGGGGCCGGATGAGAGGCCGCTCTCCCAGAAGTAGAGGAGCCTGACGGGCGATGCCGCGTAACGAGACCAATGATCGACATAGCCTCCGATTGTGGCCCCCACGAAGACTCCGATCATCACCCACTGAAGCACTTCTGTCGCGTCGTTGAAATCTATCGCGTATCTCTTTACGGCGCGTCCCCTTGTCCAGAGGATCATCACCACAAGCGACAGTCCCCAGATCACATAGTATGACTCTATTCTCAGCGATCCTATCCTGAAGAGGACTGGCAACATAAGCGTCGCCCGCTCTAGAAGCGCCGTCTGCGGGGGTGGCGGCGTTTTTCGAAGTTGTCCCTGGGATAGACCACGATCTTGCGCATCGGCTCTTCGCCCTCCGAGGAGGTGTTTATATCCGAGTTCCCCTGGAGCGCAAGGTGGATGATCCTCCGTTCCCAGCTCGACATCGGTTCAAGGCTTATCGCGGCACGCTTATGCACAACCTCGCGGGCGACCGATTCGGCCAGCCTTATCAGGCTCTCTTCCCTGCGGATCCTGTATCCGCCGCAGTCAAAGCGTATCTTTGGCATGGCCTGGTCCGACCTGAAGATAAGGTTCGCGAGAAACTCAAGCGCCTTCAGCGTCTCCCCATGCCTGCCTATTACTATGGCGGAGTCCTCTCCATCGAGGTTCACGGTGCAATCTTCGCCGAGCGTCGTCTCCAGCTCAAGCTCCGACTGCTTCATAATGGAGCCGGCAAAATCCTTGGCCTGCAGAAACATGACGGGCAGCCTAGTGGATACCCGGAGCTTCATCTTTCCGCCTATCAGCCCGAAGAAGCGCTTCCCCTCGTCAAGCACGGTCACTTCGATATCACTCTCGGAGACATTCCAGAGCGCGGCCGCCCGGGCTTTCGCGGAGTCAATGTTAGGAGCTTCGAGATCGATGGTTTCGACCTCGATTTTGTTCGCCTCAACCGCTTCGGTGTTATCATTTCTGACGTTATTCATCTCAGCTCAACCTCGTCCTTCCGGTCGTCTTCGTCGTCCTCTTCGTACTCATCGTCATCCTCGTATTCATCGTCATCTTCGTATTCTTCCCCGTCATCGTCCTCATACTCGTCATCCTCGTCATCCTCGCTTCCATGCCTATTTATCGCCTCGTTTACCCCTCCGGGAACCGGTTTATTCTTATATAGAACGGGTTTCACAGCTATTTCGGCATTGGTCTTCCTGATCACGAACAGCTGCTGCGCGATGCCGATCAGAGATGAAGTAGCCCAGTACAGCAGCACGCCGCCAGGCAGCGAAAGGCATAGGAAACCCATCATGACTGGCATGATCACGTTCATGCTCGCCATCTGAGGGTTGTTCGCGGCGCCCGAAATCTTCTGCTGATACCACATCAGAAAACAGATAAAGACCGTTAGCATTACGCTTGGAAGATACGCTCCGACGTGGAGAAGTCCCAGCGGATTTGTGGTCAGCCCTGAGATGACCTGAAATATCCCCACCTGCGCGCCGTCGGGAGGAAGTACCGAAAGCGCCTCCGCGAGGCCGTACAGGACGCTTCTCTCCAGCCTGATGAGGCCGATGAACGTCTGGTTCGCGACCTCGTATTTCATCAGGACCTGGAAGAGCAGTATCATCACGGGGAGTTGAATCAACACCGGCAGACAGCCGGCCATGGGGTTTATATTGTTCTCCTTGTACATGCGCATCGTCTCTTCGCCGAGCTTCTGCCGGTCGTCCTTGTATTTCTCCTGAAGCATCTTCAGACGCGGCTGAATCTTCTGCATCTGAGTCATGCCGGCCATCTGTTTTTGAGATAACGGGTAGAGCAGTATCCTCACCAATACTGTCAGAAAGATTATTGCCAGACCGTAGGAATTAGTCAGATTTTGAAAAAAATCTAAAATCCCAAGCATCAGATTTTCACCGAACGCTTTAAGCGCACCCAAATTATTCACCTTCTCCATTTAAACTCGCGCGGCACAGGGTCGATTCCCCCAGGATGCCACGGACCGCAACGGACAAGCCGGCATATCGTCAGAACGGCGCCGCGGATTAAACCGTATCTTTCAAACGCTTCCACCGCATACCGCGAACATGTGGGGTAAAACCTGCAGTTCGCTCCCAGCAACGGCGACACGCATATCTGATATGCCCGTATCAGGCTTATCGCGGCTCTGGATGGAAGGCTTGACAATCGCAAACGCCGCGCCTCATGGAAGGTGAATCGATATCCCACACAGCTCCGCGCCACTCGGGCCGAAACAACCCGGCCCGCTCCATCGACCTGGCGATATCCTCATAGACCCTCCGCGCCCCTTCCGAAAGGGCTCTTTCGCGAAGCGACGCCACAATCCAGCAGCCGTCCTTCAACCAGGGCAAAAGCCTTCTCAACGACTCCCGCAGAATCCTGCGGCCGCGAGATCTCTCGGCCGCGCAAGCGATCTTCTTACCCACGGCGACCCCTGCCTTTGTGGGTTCCTCCGGCTTTCGCACAAAATAAACCCGCACCAGATCGCCCAACTGTTGACGGCCGGTGCGGAATACTGTGTCGAACTCCCAACCTTTTTTCAGGCGCACAGACGGGCTATAGGTAAACAATCGGGCCCGTTCCGCCATAACACCCTCCGGACGAATCCTTACACAGCAAGGCTTTTTCTGCCCTTGCGCCTGCGATTACGGATGATCCTGCGCCCGCTCGGAGTTCTCGAACGGACGAGAAAACCCATGCTACGCTTTCTACGCGTGTTATGCGGCTGAAACGTTCTCTTCATGCTTCAGACACCTCCCCCAAAATACCACTGATCATAAAAATACAACAGTATATATGTCAACCATAACAATGGCAGGACAACCAACGTACTATACCATAGATGAGCCGAGCGGACAACTCCATGGTTATCCACAGATCTTCAACTTACGCTGGAGCTTATGCTAGAATAAACGCGAGGGGAAGGGCTGAAAGACGGCAGAGGCCCTTGGATTTGTCTGTCGATAGCGCCGGTGGCGTTCCGCGGGCAATTATTATCGTTCATAACACGAGAGGTGAAGATCGCATGAGTAGTATTGCTGGGTACAGAAGATTCGCGGCTGTCGTCT
>JAIRWR010000109.1 GCA_031268885.1 Synergistaceae bacterium | reverse complement strand
AATATGATGAAGACGAGCGAGAAGAGATATTGCGCCGAACCGGAAAATCCCTCGCGGAACGCGGAAAACGCGTATCCGGGCGCGAACGCGGTCCTCCTTATTTTGAGAACGCGCGACGCCCCGAAAACTCCGGGCAGATATATCGCTATGGCGAGCGCCTGGCCTATCGCCGTCGAAAGCGCGGCTCCCGTCGTTCCCATCCCGAGCGCGAGCACGAACAGCACGTTCAGCGCGATATCCAGTACATTCCCCGCGACCGAACCCAGACCGGCGAGTCTCCCGTTGTCGTCGTTGCGCAGATAGTAATTCAGCAGGTTCGACAGGTAAAACATGGGCGTCGCCGTCACGAGTATCCTCAAGTAGCTTTTCGTCGCGCCGTACAGCGCTCCGTCAGCCGGAACGGTACCGAGAGCCCAGAGCAATTCCTCCATGAAAATATTTCCCAAAAGGGCCGAAAACACGCTCACGCCCAGCGCCGTCCGCATAACGCTGTTGAAGCTCGAAACAGCGTCCTCGACTCTGCCGTCACCCAACAGCACGGCGTAGCGCACGGAACCGCCGATTCCCAAACCGTGAGCCAGGACACAGTTGATCATATACACGGGCAGAATCAGCGATATCGCGGCGAGCCCGGTGGAGCCCATGCGCTGACCGACCACGACGGCGTCGGCAATGTCGGACAACGCCCAGCCAAGGGAGGAGACGGCTGCCGGAACCCACAGTCTCCGGAAGATCTTCGCGGTGAATCTGTCAGCCATGCTTACGTCTTGCCTCTTCCCTTCTTTATAGTGAGAATGTTTTTATTCCCCTCGCGGCGATAGGATATGTTGTCCATGAGGGATTTAGCCATGAAAATCCCGAGCCCCCCAATCTCGCGTTCCTCAGCGGAGAGCGTTATGTCGGGATCGGCCTTTTGCAACGGGTTGTAGGGAACGCCGCTGTCTTCGAACTCAATCGTCACGTCGCCGCTGTGGGCGACGCGCACGACCGCTTTGCCGCTGTCGGGGCTGTAGGCGTACTGGGCTATATTGACGAAAATTTCCTCAGCGGCTATCAATATTTTGTTCCGCGTTTTTCCCGGCCAATTGGATATTGAGCCCCCGATAAATTCGAGCACCGCGTCCAGGTTCTCAGCCGCCGCTTCAACCTCGAGTTCCTTCATCTCCGCTTATCCCCCTCTATGGTGAGAATATCCGCGAAACCCGTCATCTCGAACACCTCCATAATTTCGTCCGATACATGGACTAGTTTCAGGGAACCGCCCGCCGCCGCCGCGCGTTTGTGCCCAGCGAGCAGTATTCGCAGCCCGGCGCTCGAAATGTAGGGCACATTGGAAAAATCCAGCGTGATGTTCTTGCATTCGTCGATCGCGGCGTCAATCTCGGGCTGAACCTCCGGCGCTGTGACGGTGTCGAGCCGTCCGTCGAATGAGATAACGCATACTCTGTCGGTGATCGTTTTTGTCGTCTTCATAAAAAATTCCTCCTCTACATTTATGACACCGCGAGATATATTAACATACTAATAAACTGAATTTACCCAAATCCATGGGTTGATGAGTTTAAATCCTTGTGGACGGTGTATTTCCTTAAATATATGGGTTACGAGAGGTTATTTTCGCGGACGAACGGCAAATTATAAAAACTGACTTGCCTTAGTGACTGATGAGAGTTAAACTTAAACGCGTAATAAAAACTTTAATGCCGGTTCGTTGACAGAGGGGAACTGTAAAGTATGACGGAGTCCAAAGAGGGTCTGCGGGCTGTATTTATAATTCTTGCCATGACGCTGTTGTTTATCCCGCCCGCATACGCGGAAGTTTTGGAGGTAAATATCGAGAGGGCGCTTGATCTAGCGCTCGCCAACAACAACCGCATCAAGATAGCGGAGTCGGACGCGGCCATCGCGGGGGAAGCGCGGCGTCAGGCCCACAGGGCTAAAGGAGTGTCGGTAAACGTCAACCATAGTTCATCTTACACGGATTATCAGGGGGAGTCGTACCTGCAGAGCCACGGCGAGTCCTACGGCAACAGGATAACCGTCTCCTATCCGCTTTACACGGGCGGCGTTCTGGGCGGCGCAATGGAAAAAGCCGACAGCGACTACAAATCACAGGGTGAGGCGCTGCGTAAATCTCATCAGGATTTAAAGTTCGACGTCACGAGCGGCGTTTATACGATACTCCGCGCCGCGGACGCCGCGCATCAGGCGGAGGAGTCGGAGCTTCGTCTCTCGGCGCACGTTGACAACGTCAGGATCCAATATGAAAACGGCAGAGTCGGCAAGGCCGACCTTCTCAGATCGGAGGTCGAGCTCTCCAACGCGAAGCAGAGCCGCATCCGAGCGGCAAGCGATCTTGATATCTCGGTAAAACAGCTGAACAATCTCATGGGGGTTCCGCTGGACACGGAGTTGCGCATAGACGAAAAGATGGCGTACGAGAAATATACCCACGCGCTGGAAGAATGCGTCTCATACGCGCGGCAGGTTCATCCGAGCCTTACAATGGCGTCGCTCGCCATAGAGTCCGCGGAAGCCGAAGCGCGCATGGCCAAGGGCAATATGCTCCCCACCGCGTCGGTCTCCGCTGTTCAGAACCTCGGCTCCGCGAGTTCGTGGCCAGGATGGGAGGCGGATTCGTTCAGCATCGGCATCGACATCGAATACACTCTCACGGATGCCGGAGTCGGCGCGTCCAGGGTCTCCTCGGCGGAGGAGGCCTTAAAGAGGGCAAAATTCAATTACGAAGGGATTCTCGAATCGGTTATCCTCTCCGTAAACTCAGATTACAACAGCATCACGGAGGCGGCTTTGAGGGTGGAAGAGTCGGCCTCCGCCATAAGCAAAGCGCGGGAGGCCTATGATATAGCGGTGAACCGCTATAACGAGGGAGTCGGCACTAACATCGACGTCGTGGACTTCCAGAGCGCCCTGACGGTGGCCACGTCAAACCACACGCAGGCTCTGTGCGATTACAACATAGCTCTCGCCCGCATTGAAAATTCCATGGGAGGGCCTCTGAGATGAAGACCGCGAGGCGTTCGCGATGAAGGCGTTTTTCATCGCGGCCATGGCCCTTATCATCGCCCTGTCTGTCGCGTTTGTAGGGTATGGAATATATCTCAACAAGGCCACCAGCAGCAATATCGAGATGATGATGGCCTCGCGGGCTGTGAATGTGCGAGGAATCCGAGCGTCCGCGCGCGGCGTCAGGCCGGAGATCGTCCTGGACAACGTCAACCTTCAAACGGAGCGGGTGGCCGACGCCATAGCCCAGATAGACGGCGCCATCAGCGAGTTCGCCGTCACACAGGGCCAGGAGGTTAAGCGCGGACAGGAACTCTGCGCCATGGTCAACATGGACATAGCGCTTCAGATCTCCAGAGCGAACACCGACATCGCCAAGGCTGAGGCGTCATACGCCCAGGCGTTGAGCGAGGCCGAGAGAAACAGGCGGCTCGCCGCGAAGGATTCCATCTCCAGGAGCGAGCTGGAGACGTCCGAAGCGCGCATGAAGGCGGCGGAAGCGGAGCTGTCAGCGGCGAAGATCACGCTCAGCCAGCTCAATCAGCAGAGAAAGCTTCAGACCGTGACCTCCCCTCTGGACGGGTTCGCGGTCGTAATATACCACCAGGCGGGCTCTTACGTTCAGAAGGGAGTGCCGGTCGCGATGATCGCCGACTTTTCGAAGCTCGTGTTCAGGGGGCAGATCGCGGACGCGAAAATTATGAACATATCGCCGCTTGGCGATGTCTTCTCCATACGCATGAACACGTCGTATCTCTCCGGCAAGGCGCTGGATACGGCATTCAAGTCCGGATTCGGCGATGAGTTCGTCATAAAGGCCCAAATACGGGAGATCACCCCTCCCATGAGCGAAAGCGCCCCCCTGCGGGTCGTGACCTGGGAGATAGACAACGACCTGGGACTGCTGGAACCCGAGCGTTACACGGAGGTAACTATAGGGAGGGACGACGTGAAAGAGACCCTGGCTGTGCCCGTCACCCTGATCGACGATATGAGGTCGCCCTCGCTTTATATCATGGATTCCGACTCCCGACTCGCCGAAAGGGACGTCGAGACCGGCGTCTACGGCGGAGGCCTGATTGAGATCACAAGCGGTATAGATGAGGGCGACATCGTGATCACGTCGGGGATCGAGGGCCTTGAACCAGGAGTCAGAATTGACCTGACAATGGAGGAGTACTGACCATGAAGAAGGAGATATTCAGCGAGCAGGCGCTGTCGCGTCTCCGTTCGCCCGAACAGCTTGATTCTCTCTTTCGCGTGACCCAGCCTGTGACATGGATGGCTCTCACGATGCTCTGCCTTCTGGCGGCATCCATCGTGTTATGGAGTATATACGGGGTTCTGTCCGAGTCGGTGCAGGCCGTGGGGATGATTATAGATTCCGGCGGAATCGTAAACATCTATCACGATACCGGGGGCAAGCTGTCGGAGGTGCTGGTCCGCCCCGGAATGAGGGTCAGGAAGGGTGACATGATCGCCCGATTGTCCCAGCCCACCCTCATGAGCGACATAATCACGTCTCGCCAGAATATATCGATGTCGACGAACAGGCAGCAGGTCGAGAGCGGCATCGCGAACTTCGACTCCCTGGTGAACAAATGGAATCAGTCCGAGGCTATCGTAAGCGCGTATGACGGCATAGTATCGGAGGTTCCGGTAAACGAGGGGATCATCGTCGCTCCGGGATCGACGGTGATATGTACCGTAAGGCGCGATCAGGGAAGGGACGACGTGTCGGCCCTGATGTACGTTCCTATAGATTCCGGCAAGAACGTCAAGGCGGGCATGGTCGCGCGCCTCACTCCCAGCGGAACGGACGCCGCCGAGGACGGCAGTCTGATGGGAATCGTGCGCGATGTCTCCTCGTATCCGGCGTCGAGCGCCGGGATGGTGAAGAGCATCGGCAACGCGGACGTAGCGCAGTGGATAGCGCAAAGACTGGGCGGCGCAGTCGTCGAGGTCAGGGTGGATCTCGTCCGCGACCCGAAGTCCGAGTCGGGCTTTCTGTGGTCGTCCATAGTCGGAGATCATCCCCAGGTAAGCGCGGGCAGTTCCTGCACGGGGGTTATCGTCGTGAAGCGCACCCCCCCGCTGGAGAAGGTATTCTTGAAATTGAGCCAGTGGCTCCGCAACTCATGATGCTGTTTCGCAAACGGATCCATCGCACCCCCACGTTGCTGCAGATGGAGGCTGTTGAATGCGGCGCCGCCGCGCTCGGTATCATACTGAGCTCTTTCGGGCTGGTCTCCCCTCTGGAGACGCTGCGCGCCGAATGCGGCGTCAATCGTGACGGCAGCAAGGCCCTCAACATGGTGAAAGCGGCCAGGAAATTTGGCCTGGAGGCCTCAGGAAAGAGTCTTAGCGCGGAAAAGGTGCTCTCTGAGGCGCGCGAAAGAGGAATCCCGGTCATCCTGCACTGGAATTTCAACCATTTTCTCGTCCTCGAAGGGTATAAGGGGAACAGAGTATACCTCAACGACCCGGCGACGGGGCACAGGACTGTGGACATGGATGAGTTCCGCAGGGCCTTTACCGGCATCGCGCTCTTCATGAAGCCAGGTTCCGGCTTCAAGCGCGGTGGCAAAAAATTCAGCGTGATAAATGCCGTGGCTAGGAAGCTGGCGCTTGAAAAAGGCGCTCTCGCGTTCGTCTTCGTCGTCGGTCTGCTGATGATTCTGCCGGGCTTGGCGAGGCCGGTTTTAGACCAGGTGTTCGTTGACGAGATTTTGAGCGGGCGCCATGCGGACTGGACGCTGAATCTGATGATCGCCATGGGCGTCGCTTTTTTTATGAGCGGTATCTGTTCGTTCCTGAGGGAATTGACCTTGATCAAATGGCAGACTAAACTCACGCTGTCGGACTCCAGCGGGTTTTTTTGGCATGTCCTGAAGCTGCCGGCGGCATTCTTTCAGCAGCGTTTCAGCGGCGAGATCGCCATGAGGGTCTCCTTCAACGAGACGGTGGCGAATACCCTCACCGGCGAGGCCGCCACGGCAATTCTCGATATTTTTGTGGCTTTTTTCTATCTCGCCCTTCTCATACAGTATAGTCCGTCGCTTACACTCATAGGCGTATCCTTCAGCTTCATCAACATTCTGCTGATGTCCGCGCTGACAAAGCGCCTGGCTGAGATGTCCATGAGAATCCAGCAGGAGGCTGGAAAGGCTATGGGGACCGCGGTCAGCGGGCTCCAGGTGATCGAAACGCTGAAGGCTAACGGCAACGAGGCCGATTTCTTCTCCAAATGGGCAGGATACAAGACGAAGGAAAATGACGGAATGCAGCGGATCAACCTGGCAGCCCAGACGATGACCGTGGCGCCGGCCTTCTTCTATGGGGTGAACACAGCTCTCATAATGTTGGTTGGCGGGTTCGACATCATGGACGGTCTCATGTCCTCGGGCGTCTTCTTCGCGTTCCGCGGCCTGATGGGGAATTTCCAGGAGCCGGTGACAAAACTGCTGAGGCTCACGCAAACCCTGCAGACAACCGAAACTCAGATGCGGAAACTGAACGACGTGGCCCGTTATGAAACGGACAAGGTCAACTACCCTGAACAGTCGCCGCAGCCGCTCGGCAGAAAAAAGAAACTGACAGGCCTCGTGGAATTCAGGGATGTTTCGTTTGGCTACAGCCCGCTCGACCCGCCCTTGATCGAGAACTTCAGCCTCACCCTCAGGCCGGGCAGATGGGTGGCGCTGGTGGGCAGCTCCGGCAGCGGCAAGTCAACCGTGGCGAAGGTGGCGGGAGGACTGTACCGCGAATGGAGCGGGCATATACTCTTCGACGGCATGGAACGAACCGAGATACCCAAAGACGTGCTCGTCGCCTCGATAGCCTGCGTCGATCAGGAAATATACCTCTTCTCCGGATCAATCAGGGAAAACCTCTCCCTGTTCGATCCGTCTGTTCCGGAGACGGATATCTTGACCGGCGCAAAGGACGCCATGATTAATGACGATATCATGAATCTCGACGGGAGGTACGATCACCGGATAAGCGAGGGAGGATCCAACTTCAGCGGAGGGCAGCGCCAGCGGCTCGAAATAGCCCGCGCGCTCGCCGTCAATCCGTCCCTCCTGATATTCGACGAGGCCACCAGCGCCTTGGATCCAGTGACGGAGGAAGCTGTCCTCACGAATATCAGGCGCAGGGGATGCGCCTGCCTCATGGTGGCTCACAGGCTGTCGGCGTTCCGCGACTGCGACGAGATTATCGTCCTCGAATTCGGCAAGGTGGTCCAGAGGGGGACGCACAGCGAAATGATAACTCTCGACGGCCCATACCGCAGGCTGCTCTCCGCCCATACGGCCAGGCCGAAAGATGGCTGACATGGAGATTATAACACTCAGGCAGAGTGAGTACCGCGGCATCTCCTGCGACGACACCAGCGTTTACACTCTGACGTCCGGGAAGGTTGAGATTTACGCGTGCACGCCGGAGGGAGCGGAGAGTTATCATAAGGTGTTTTTGACGGCACTGGAGCCGGGAGAGGATTTCTTTCCTCCGGTGGAGGCTCATATTCCCATGGAGTTTTCAGTCTTCGCGATATCCGACGCCGAAATCTCGAGGACCGAAACTGGGTGGATGACGCCGGACGTCTTTGCGAAGCGAGCGGGCGGATGGTTCAAAAATCTGACCGGCCTGCAATGGGTCAGTTACCTCGCCGGCATGGGGGACGACGTAGTTTCGCATTGGTACGACGAGAGCGCGTTCGGCGAAGAAGATATACGTTCGCGCGACGCCGTCAAAGAAAAGTTCATATTCAATCAGGAGATCCTCTCCATGCTGATCTCGGCTCAATTCAACGCGCGCGAACGGCACGCGAGAATACGTGCCGACGGCTGGGCAAAGCAGAGAATAAAGACGATGTTCGCGGCGATAAGCTCCATCCTGAGTACGGAATACGAATGGCTCGATGGCGTCGGGGAGTCAGCCATGGACTCGGGAGACCCAGTCCACTTCGCCGTCAGGGCGGTGGCAAAGCACTTTGAAACCACAACGGAGAATATAAAGCTCCCCCAGGAAGTGTCGTCTAAAATGGACCCGCTGACTCTGATGAGACGCCTCCTCAAGAAGGCCAACATCCAGGCCCGTCTCGTAACCCTGCCTAAGGATTGGCATAAGAGCGACGCTGGGACGCTCCTAGGCTATTACAGCGACAACCGCGAACTAGTGGCGCTGATACCTGAGAGCAGCAGAAGATACCGCCTCCTCAGCGGGTCGAACCCACAGGGGGTGAGGGTGGACGCGGACATCGCGTCCAGGATAGATTCCGACGCGTTCGTGTGTTATCCAGGGTTGCCGCCCAAGACGCTGGGAATCATGGATCTCCTGCGTTTCGCGCTGAAACACACATGGAAACATGATTGGTGGACGATATGGACGCTCAGTTTACTGTCCGGAGCGCTCGCCGTCGTCATCCCCATGATAACGGAGACGATATTCAAGGACATCGTCCCGATCAACGACCGTCAGGCTCTCGGCACCGTGACTCAGGTCATGCTGGTCTCCGGTTTTACTTCGGCGGTGTTGGGTCTGGTCAGAAGCGTGGCGTTCATACGGGTAAAATCTCACGCCGCCCTCGTCGAGTACGCCATTTGGTCCAGGCTTTTATCCCTGCCGGCGCGTTTTTTCAGAAAGTACGAGATAGGCGACCTCCTCAATCGGATGCATGGAGTGCCCATGATAACGGCTCTTTTGGACAACAGTACCTTAGCGATTATGTTCGACGCGATATTCTCGTTCTGGAGTCTCTTGCTCATGTTTTACTACAGCGCCAAACTCAGTTTATGGGTGATGATCCCATGGGGGGCGTATATTGTGCTCTCGGCGGCCGCGTATAGAAAACTCATCTCCCTTTCGGAAAAGAAACTCGAGGCCACGAACAAGACCTCGGCTCGAACCATTCAGATATTGAGCGGGCTGTCCAAGTTCAAGCTGCAGGGGGCGGAGAACTCCGCGTTTCACCTGTGGGCGCAAACATTCGGGGAGGAGTGGCGCTGGAAGCTGAAGACACGGTGGCGGCAGAGTTTCGTGAATGTCTTAAACGCCATTCAGCCCACGATAACCGCGATGGTCGTCTACTGGTTCGTGATGAGCCCCGTCCGTGCCGACCCGAGCGCGTCCCCGCTCCTGCCGGTGGCGTATTTCATGGGTTTTCAGGCGGCGTTCGCCGGGTTCAACGCCACTATCATGTCCCTGGTGCCCTGCGTGGCGAATATTTTCACCGCGGCGCCTCACATAAAGAATATAAAGCCCATTCTGGAGGCCGAACCTGAGGCGACTGACGACAAGGCGGAATCTCCGGCGCTGAGCGGCGATATCGAGGTGAAAAACGTATATTTCAGCTACGCTCCGGAACTCCCCACGGTTCTGAAGGGAATCTCCTTCCGAGTGAAACCTGGCGAGTCCGTGGCGTTCGTTGGCGGATCAGGCTGCGGTAAATCCACCCTTCTCCGCCTGCTGCTCGGTTTCGAGACGCCGGACCAGGGCGCCGTCTACTTCGACGGATATGATTTCTCCAACCTCAACGCGGCCTCGGTCCGCTCACAGATGGGCGTCGTACTGCAAAACGGGCAGCTTATGTCGGGCGACATCTTCACGAATATCGTGGGGACATCGCCCCTGACGCTGGACGATGCTTGGGAGGCCGCCCGCATGGTGGGTCTCGACCGCGACATCGAAAATATGCCGATGGGCATGAACACGATGATCAGCGAGGGCGCTGGCAACATATCCGGTGGGCAGAGACAGAGAATTCTCATCGCGCGCAGCCTGGTCAACCGGCCGAAGATCATCATACTCGACGAGGCCACCAGCGCGTTGGACGACGCTACACAGGCGATCGTCACCGAAAGCGTCAACAAGATCAAGTCAACGAGAATAACCGTCGCTCATCGATTGAGCACAATCAAGGACGCGGATAGGATCTTTGTCATGCGGGACGGCACTATAGCGGAAGAGGGCGATTACGAGACGCTGATGAAGATGGGCGGCATATTTACGAGGCTCGCGAAAAGACAGATGGAGTGACAAGGGAGCGCCCTATGGCGGATTTTATCGATTTTTTCATTGCGGAGCAATATCTTGAGCATAAGTATCATAAGCCGGAACGCATGGATCTTCCACTCCCGGACGAGGATTTCGCGCTCGAGTGGGCCGCGTGGCTCGAAGGCCGGAACGGCGGTTTCCCCAAGGAAGCCCGGCCCTTGCTCTCCAGCTTGGGCACGAGGGCGTGGATCGAGGCGACTCCCGCTGGCCGGATTCCGGCAGTTTACACGGAGGACAGGCAGACGTTCGAGAGGCTGATCGCCATTTTGAGCCTGGATAACGATGATGAAGGCGGCCTCCCCGCAAGCGTCAACGCCTTCACTGTTCCGTGCAGATGCCCGGGATTCGAGGACCATCGCGTGATACTGCTCCATAAGTCTGGTTACAGCTTGCTCCCGCCCTGGAGCGTCGGGCTAGGGGATGATGAGTGGCTTGAAAAGTCGTTCGTGCTGCGCCTGCATCACGAATGTTGCCACTATTTCACTCTGAGGGTTTTAGGAGGCATGAAAACGCACGCCCTCGACGAGATCATAGCGGATTGCGCCGGACAATTGGCCGCCTTAGGGCGATACGACGCATCGCTGCAAAGAAAATTTTTTGGGCTGGAGGACAGAGAGCGCATCGCCCCCGGCGGGCGTTTAGGCTTTTACGTGAGAAATCTGTCGAAGGGCGCGACATATGCGGTCTGCCGGAAGGTGAATGAAGCTCTGGACGGATTGGAGGGCTATTTAGAAAAAAACGCCGAGATGGCTCATATTTCACGCAGGCCTGAACTGATCGTCAAGCTGGCGGCCTTGGGCCTTCCCGGAATCGCGGAATTGAGATGACAATAAATATCTTACAGACTCGCTCGCATTTAAACGAGCGCGCTGTTGTTTCAGAGAGCGAAACGGCTATGTAAAAAACCTCTGGCTCTTTGGTTTCTCATTACTGAAGATGTATAATAATCGCGTCTATCAGCCGATGTTTTTTTGAAACATATTTGGAGGGTGGTTGGAGTGAATTTTATAAAGATATGTCTTGCTGTCCTGTTTCTGACGGGGGCCGTATCTGGCGCCGCCGCCGAGACGCATGATGTCGCTCGGATGGATCCCGGCAAGGGGACTGACTTCTACGGTTTTATATCGAAGGCCAAAGCCAAGGATATGGAAAAATTCATCGCGCGGCTCGGCAAGGTTACCCTTTCGGACGAACTCAAAGAGACGGCCTCGCGCGCGGACAGGCCGTTCACAGTCGTCGTTCTGGGCTACACGTACTGCCCGGATATGCTTATCGTCGCTCCGTTCATCGAATCCGTCAGAATGGCTAATCCGAACATGATCACCGTCAGATATTACATCAGGAACGACGGCTACGCCGAACTTCTGAAGAGACAGACGGGCATAGACAGGACTCCGGCGATATTTCTGGCAGAGCCGGATGGCAGGCTGCTGGAGGGACGATTTTACAGCAAGTTTCCGCGGATCGTCCAGAGGCTGATTGACTCATCCGCGTCGAGCGAGGAGTCTAATTCTCACATCGGGGATCACAGGGCCGGCGTATACGATGACGACGTCCAGAGCGATCTCGCCGAATTACTTCGCTTCGGCGTTCCCGAACTGGAGGGGCTTCGTTAGAGGATGACCGGGATATATTCGCGAATGCCGCTCTCTTGTCCGTCCGATGCCTCAAGAGATCCAGGTCAGGTGGAGATTCGCCCGGAGATGAGCGAGGGCCGGCGTGTGATGGTGGCTATGAGCGGAGGCGTCGACAGCTCGGTGGCCGCGTTTCTGCTTGGAGACGCTGGGTATGATTGTACCGGTGTTACGATGAAGCTGTTCGGCAACGAGTCGGTCGGAATTGACGACAACAGCGCATGCTGTTCCGCGAGGGATGCGGATGACGCTCGCGGAGTGACTCGCCGGCTTGGGATCCCGCACTTCGTCTTCAATCTCTCCAGGGATTTTATGGAGCGGGTAATCGCGAGATTCGTAGAGGCCTACGAATGTGGGTTAACGCCGAATCCTTGTATAGACTGCAACAGGTTCATAAAGTTCGATAAGCTCCTGTCGCGCGCCAGAGAGACATGTCACGGTCTCATCGCCACTGGACACTACGCGAGGACGGAGTTTGACGCCGAGAGAGGCAGATTTGTCCTCAAAAAAGCCAGGGATGAGACGAAGGACCAGAGTTACGTTCTGTATTCCATGACGCAGGAGCAGCTTTCGCGAACGCTCTTCCCACTCGGAGAGATGAAAAAGACCGACGTAAGGCAGGTTGCTCTGTCACTCGGTCTCTCCAACGCGTGGAAAAAGGAGAGCCAGGACATCTGTTTTGTGCCTGACGGCGACTATGCGGGTTTTATCGAGAGACACAGGGGGAGTCCCTGCCCTCCGGGTTGCTTTGTGGACGAGGCGGGGAAGATCCTTGGCCGTCACAGAGGGATAATACGCTATACTGTGGGACAGCGAAGGAGACTCGGGCTGCCGTTCTCCCATGAGTTTTACGTCTGCCGCAAGAACGCCGCGGACGGCACGGTCACTCTGGGGGATGACCGCTCGCTCTACTCCAGAGTTTTGATAGCGGAGGACGTCAATTTGATATCGACGGAACGCATACCCGGGCGAATGAGAGTCGAGGCGAGGATCAGATATAGGCAGCGCTTGCGGCCCGCCGTAGCGGAACAGATTTCGGACGACGCGATACGGGTCGAGTTCGACGAGCCACAGAGGGCGGTCGCGCCGGGACAGGCTGTTGTGATGTACGATGGAGACATCGTGCTGGGCGGAGGAACGATACGGCGATCTTTCGATTGATGCCGCCGAATTTCATAATAGTATTGGAGGTTTAGAGACAGGACTTATGAACGCGCTTGACAGACTCGAGAAATTAAAACAATATCTGCTGTCACTTGGAAGCGTGGCCGTTGCCTTCTCCGGAGGGGTCGATTCGACGTTTCTTCTGAAAGTCGCGCACGATCTGCTCGGAGACCGAGCCGTAGCTGTTACGGCGCGCTCCTGCTCATTCCCGGAACGCGAACTCAACGAGGCCCGCGACTTCTGCCTGAGGGAGGGGATCACTCACGTGATCTGTGATTCGGAGGAGCTGGAGATAGAAGGTTTCTCCCAAAATCCGACGAATCGCTGCTACCTCTGCAAGAACGAACTCTTTGAGAAGATATGGGCGATAGCGCGCGAGCGCGGCATCGAAACCGTAGCCGAGGGTTCGAATGTTGATGACGAGGGCGACTACAGGCCGGGCCTTAAAGCGGTGGAGGAGCTGCGCGTCGCGAGCCCTCTGCGCCGGGCCGGGCTTGGAAAGGACGAGATAAGGGATCTGTCCAGGGATATGGGGTTGCCGACTTGGAACAAACAGTCGTTCGCGTGCCTGGCGTCACGATTCCCTTATGGGGAGAGCATCACGCGCGAACGGCTCGGCATGATAGACCGGGCGGAGCAGTTCCTGCTCGACATTGGATTGAGGCAGGTTCGAGTGCGTCATCACGGCAGCCTCGCGCGCATAGAGACCGACGAGGATGGCTACGGCATCCTCTCCGACCACGGGATTCGATCGAGGATATGCGAGCGGTTCAAAGAGATCGGCTTCATATACATATCGCTTGATCTTCTGGGATATCGAACCGGCAGCATGAACGAGGCGTTATCGCGTCATTGATTATTGACTTATCC
This sequence comes from Synergistaceae bacterium, assembly GCA_031268885.1. Lineage (GTDB taxonomy): Bacteria > Synergistota > Synergistia > Synergistales > Synergistaceae > JAIRWR01. The sequence continues at coordinate 9,829 of JAIRWR010000109.1, read as the reverse complement.
TGCGTTGTGAGTATGATACGAACCGTGAAAAAATAAATCTCGCAGGGTGATCATTGATGAAACGAGGGCAGAAAGATTCCCATATAGTGATCTCGCGGCAAGCCATAAAGAGACTGCCATATTATCTGAAGTATCTGAAAAAGTGCTGTCTGGACAATATCGACTGCATTTCGGCGTCAACGATAGCGTCAGACCTCAAGTTTTACGAGGTTGTTGTCAGGAAGGACCTCTCTCTTGTCAGCAGCGTCGCCGGAAGACCGCGCATAGGTTTTCAAGTCGATAATCTTATAGCGGATATAGAACACTTTCTGGGATATGACAACGTCGATCAGGCCATCTTGATAGGCGCCGGGCATCTGGGCAAGGCGCTCATGTCCTATCGCGGATTTGACGACTATGGGCTGGAGATCGTCGCCGCCTTTGACATAGACGAATCCGTAATAGGCTCTGAGGTGAACGGCAAAAAAATATTTCACATTGACAAGCTGGAGAGCATCACACGCAGGATAGGCGTGTGCATCGGCATCATAGCCGTGCCTGCCGATACGGCAAATGAGGTGTGCGACAAGCTCGTGTCCGCCGGAATGCTCGCGATATGGAATTTCGCGCCGACGAGGCTCTCCGTGCCGGAGAACGTGCTTGTGCAGAACGAGAATATGGCGGCGTCGCTGGCCATCCTGTCAAAGCACCTCTCCAGCAAGAGGCTCCAGTCCCCCGGACGAAGCATAGACGTCGAGTTCGTCATAGAACGGGGGGAGTCGCTTGCGGATCCGGACGAAACCATACAGAGCGGGCGGCTGGTTCTCACTTCCAGGCGCCGCGGAGGGGGGTTTGTTGTCTGAATTCGCTTTTTGGTATATGACTATAATCGGCATTTCCCCTGGAACCGTCTAAAATACTTCAATACCGAAACGAGGGGTTTCATAATGAAGGTCGAACATGAGCAATGCCGCGTGAACCGCGGCGTATACGCAGGGAGGGGGAGTTTCGATGACGCATAACGGCTATAAGATTCCGCGGATTTCGAGAGTGGAGCACTTCGATGAGGACGAACTTATACGCCGTCTGCGGAGTGTGAGTATGCTGGATGACGCAACATCTTTCCCCTACAGGGATTCGAGGATCGAACTGAGGGAGATGCCGCACGGCGAACTCCATCCGGCGCAGCGCTATGTTCTGAGCGGCAACGTGAAACGGTTAGAGGATCTGAGATGGCTGCTGAACGATAGAGGTTTCGATCTGTTCAAGCTGGACGGTTTTTTAAGGATCTGGCTCGATGATGAAGAAGCTCCGGTCGATCTTCTTCCGCCGATAGTCGAAGAGTCGAGGCACGACGGAGGCGGACGTCCTATCAATATCGTATGTGACGGGATGCACCGCGTCTATCTCTCCTATGTCCAGTGGGTCACCCCTCAGATCGTGTTCATCAGGGGCATTCCGCGCGAGTACCCTTACTATGCGTACCCGCTTAGGGACTCGAACTGGGGCAGTCTTGAAATCTGGGACTCCATCCCCAGGAACGCCATCAAGAAGTGGCACAGGATCAGAGATGACAAGAGGCTTTACAGAAATTTCAACAGCGCTTTCGAGAATGTTGGCGCTCCAAGGGGTTCCGGAAGGTAGATTCGCGGTCCGCTCAGATGACGTTCTGTCCCATTCACTTCTCGGATCGGATACGCGTGATAAATCCGCACGGAACGATAGGCCTGGTCACCCTGTGGTCGGACGTCGAGAGCGTGCTGTCGAGGCTCGGCGAGTGCGGAGCGGACCTGTCGGGCGAGTCGCACGTGGCTGTGGCCGGCACGCTCTATGGCGGCGGGTTCAAGTTCTTGCTGCGTAATCTTCTCTATAACCCTCAGATAGATACGTTGTTGTTGTACGGAATAGATCTCGGAGGATCGGCAGCGCTGATCAAGAATTTCTTTGAAAGGGGAGTGAACGCCGTCTCAGGCATTGCCGCCTATGTCCCGCGCTCTGGCAGAAGCGTCGGAACGTGTAAGGTAGCCGGCAGCGACTATTTTATGGATGACCTCGTACTGCCAGAGATGTTCGGCTCTAATATCCATATCGTCCACATCGGGGATCCGGGCAGGGGTGGCGCGCTCGATGCCGGTTCGTTTCTTCGCGGCTATCGCCCGAGCGGGAGGACGGGCAGGAGGGTTCAAGTCCCCGTTCCGGAGGTTGCGAGACTGAGTTTTCCGAGTGAACCGAGCGGGCACGTCATAATCGAGGATTCGCCGGTGATGGCGTGGCGGATGCTGGTAAGCCGCATATATCGTTTTGGCGAGACGGCGGCCCTGAAAAAAGGGACTCGCCTGGAGCTGCGGAACATGAAGGTGGTTGTGAGAAGACCGTCGCTGGATGAGGATGAGTTTTTGGAGAACGGCATCGACATGGAGACGGTCCGGAAGTATCAGGCTGAGATGCTGGATGGGGAGAGGAAGACCGACTGGCCTTACACATACGGAAACCGGCTGAGAGGGTACTTTAAGAGGCGCGACGGCAGCGTGATCGATGCGCTGGAGGTTGCGTCGCGTCAACTTCGCGCCGAAATAAGCGAGGATAATGGCGCGGACTTGAACCCCGACTCCAGGAGCGCGTTTCTGTCGCTGTGGGATCCCGGCGCCGACCTGGAGGCGGAAGGCGGCAGGCCGTGCATGACATCGGTCTTTTTGAGGAAGATCGAGGGGCGGCTCGAGTTGACCGCTGTCTACCGTACTCACAACGCCCAGAGAGCATGGATAAATAATGTCTGCGGCCTGATAGCCATATTGAATTATGTCTGCGAGAGGACCGGAACGGTTCCGGGCCCTATTACCGTCTTCTCTCATTCAATTTCGCTTGATCCGGGCGAGCTCGAACCGGCTCAAAGGATATATGAGCGTGAGTCTGGAAGGAATCGTTTCCGCGAGGATCCGAACGGTCACCTGACCATATTCGTCGAGGGAGATGAGATTGTAGCGGAGCACTGGCACACCGGTATTCATCTCGGCACGTACAGGGCGAGGAAGCCTGGAGCGCTGCAGTACGAACTCGCGCGCAACAACGCCGTCTCAGATGTCGCTCACGCGATTTATGTCGGGATGCAGCTTGAGAAGGCATATTGGTGCATACAGGAGGGTATTCGCTACATCCAGACCGACATGCCCGGAAGACCGGACGCGGGGAAGACCCCGCCTAAGGAGGAACAATGAGCGCAAGCGTCACTGAGACGGCAGTCAGGCCGGGTTGGGACGAGTACTTCATGGCGATGGCAAAGCTCGCGAGCAGCAGATCCACCTGCAATTCGCGGCCGACGGGCGCTGTAGTGGTGAGTGAGAAGCACATCCTGTCCACGGGTTACAACGGCGCGCCTCCCGGGGCTACGCACTGTCTCGGTCACTTCATGGAGGATGGAACGCCGTATTGCCACAGCCGTTTTATGGGGGCGGACGAGAGCAGCAAATTTGACTACTGCCGCGCGGCTCACGCCGAGGCGAACGCCATCGCGCACGCGGCGCGCATGGGTATATCGCTGGAGGGATCCCGAATCTACACCACGCTCTCCCCATGTCATACCTGCATGAAACTCCTGGCCGTGGCGGGAGTGCGGTACATATTCTTCGAGCGGGACTACGATTCGTCCGACAAGATACGCGACGCGTACTGGAACGACATCCGCCAGGAGTACGGCTTTGAGATCTACGATAGGATATCGCTCTCCCAGAGGACTGTGGAGTTCCTTCTGAGTTCACTCTCCGGAGTTACATCGGAGCGCAGGCTGATGCCCCGCTCGTTCGAGAGATACAGACCGGATGCTTGATCACGGGCAAATTTTCAACGCTATAGACTTCGCTGTAGAGGCTCACAGGGGGCAGTTCCGCAAGGGCGTACGCGCGCCGTATGTCTTTCATCCGCTGAACGTCGGCAGATTGCTGATGGAGTCCGGATTGGGGATTGAGTATGCCGTAGCGGGCATACTCCACGATACCATAGAGGACACTGAGACCACTGCTGAGGAGATAGCGGAACGATTTGGCCCAGACGTGCTCGAACTCGTAAACGCCGCGACGGAGAAGAACCGAGACTCATCGTGGAAGGAGAGGAAACTCGCCACGCTGAGGGAGCTGTCGCTGCTGGATGTCAGATTTCTCTACGTCCCCTGCGCGGATAAGCTCGACAATATGTATGCGTCCAACAATCAACTGAGGCTGTTCGGCAGCTCATTCTGGGATCACTTCAGAGCGCCTGCCAGCGAACAGCGCTGGTATTACTCCTCTCTCTCCTCCCTCTTTCTGAGACGTCTAGAGCGCTCCCCATGCGAACATCTCTCCTTAGAGCTGAGTAGGATCGTCGGGCTGAACTTCACCGAAGCCCAGGCGGAGTGATCCTGTCATGCTGGAGCGCGATTTTCTGATGGCCGTTAGCCGCGCTGGAGGGCGCGCGTATGAGGTAGGAGGGTGCGTCAGGGATCTCCTGCTTGGAGTCAAGCCTAAGGACAAGGACTATGTCGTGACCGGCATTACCATTGATCTGTTCGAGGGGTTGTTCCCCGAGGCGGTGGCGATAGGCCGGGGTTTTCCTGTTTACAGCCTGTCGATTGGGAGTGAGCGGTGCGATATCGCCTTTGCCAGGAGAGAGGCCAAAACAGGCGGCGGTTACAGGGGTTTCTCCGTCATGCCGTCGCCGGATACGACCATTGAGGAGGACCTGTTCAGAAGGGACTTAACGATCAACAGCATCGCGCGAGATCCAATCACCGGCGAGATGGTCGATCCCTACGGCGGGGTTCGCGATATCGAATCCGGGATTGTCAGGGCGACGTCGGAGCACTTCGCGGATGATCCCGTTCGGGCACTGAGGGCCGCGAGACAGTCGGCCCAGTTCGGATTTCGCGTTGACGATGGCACAATAATCATGATGAGGTCGTGCGGGGACGAGCTGATGGGCGAGCCTCGCGAGCGCGTCGTCGGCGAACTGTCGCGGGCCCTGGAGTGCCGGAAGCCCTCTATCTTCTTCCGAAACCTCCATGCCGCCCGGATTCTCTATGCGGCATACCCGTGGATCGCTTCGCTCGCCGGCAGGCCACAGCCCCAGTCGCGGCATCCGGAGGGCGATGTCTTCGAGCATACTATGGAGGCTATCGATGCCGCCGCGTCCATGACCGGCAGAGTTGAGGTCAGGTTCGCCGTCCTGACGCATGATACGGGCAAAGCCCTGACGCCGGACGAATCGCTGCCGAGGCATCCGGATCACGACGCGCTGGGCTTGATCGTCATTGACGAGTGGAACAGGTCGATGAGGCTGCCGCGCAGGTGGGTTTCATGCGCCAGATTCGCCATAAGAGAACATATGAGGGTTCACAAGAGGAGAGATCCGGAGTACATAACGGACATCCTGACCGCGTTGCGCTCTCACCCCATAGGGATCGACGGATTCTCGGCTGTGATACGCTCCGACAGAAAGGACCTGCCGGACTTCATAAGGGAATCTCAGGCGTACATGGACGCGATAAGCTCCGCGACATCAGACGATCTTCCCGATGGGCCGACCGGCGGCGAGATCGGCCGACGGATCAGGGAGAGACAGATAAAGGCCGTATCGGAGCTGATGTCTCGCCGGGGTTGAAGCGGGCGTCCGGCAAGATTCCGTTACGCGGCTATCTCCAGTTCACGACCGGGCCAGATGCCGCGCCTTCGGTCCGCCGCTTGTTCACCGGGCGTCACCGCGGCGGCTTCGGAAGCGGGATTTGTCTCAGAGGGACTCGCTCCGTCTGTCCGTGACAGAGGCACCTCGTTCTCCAGAGGATTCTCAAAGCCATAAGAGGACGTCCAGAGCCCCTTTGGTGATGCCTGCCTGGAGTAGGCCTCGATGACCTGATTGAACTCCGTCCCGTGATCTGATCCGTCATTCTCTATATTCTTTGAGATCGATGAGATTGATCCGGCGTCCCCCCTTTCAGGTCTGTGTTTCGAAGGGTCGGAACTCTCCGCCGGATTGGAGTTCTCAGCCGCTATCCTCGCCCTGGCATTTGCCGCGCTCCTAGCCGATGCCGCGGCTACTGCCAGATCCTGGCCTGATGGGCCGTCTGGGGCCAACGCGGCCCTCAATATCTGATTCGCGTTTCGGAGCGCCTCTTCCGGGTCGCTTGTGGCGGGCGTGTGAACGGGGACGCTGCCACCGGATATATATCTCTTGCCGTCGGGGCCCGTCTCGTACGTATAGCTGACGGGACCGCCAAATTGACCGGCCGCGGCCTTGTGGGCCGTTTCGTGAGCGATTACCTTGCTCTCGATCCTCTCCATCTCGGCAATCACGCCGATGTTTTCGTCATCAGCCCTGTTCGTTTCAGACGGATTATCAGGCCTGACGTCCCTGTTTTCACCTGGGGACAAGCTGAGCCCAGCAGGGCGCGATACCCCGGAACCCCCTGGCATCGCTTCCAGAACATCCTCCGGCGCTGTAACCGAAACCTCCGCTCCGACGATGTACTTCCTGCCGTCCGATCCTGTTGCATACGTGTAAGTGGTATGGGTCGCCCCACCGCGGGCAGCGGCCTTCAGAGCCCCCTCGCGCGCTAAGATCTCGCGTTCTCCGGCCGCCATATCCGCCGACGCGCCACCGCCCGGCGACGAGCGCCGCGGCCGCGATCCGGCCCCATCCGTAGAGCTTGGCTTCTCACTCTTAGCGGATCTGGCCTCCTCGTTCGAACGTTTCAGGATTGGCCACAGAGAACGATCCGCCCCATATATGAGTCCTGAATCTTTGTGTGGAGAGTTTATCGACATCGAAATCGCCCCCTTAGCTCGTTAAAGTATACACGTTTTTCGTCTCACCACAAGTTCGAAGCGCAGAGGAGAGCGTCAGTCACGCCCTCCTGACGCTGTCCGCGGCCGCCTCCAGTATCAGAGCGACGAGGGCCCTGGGCACGTCTTTCGCCGCCGTTCTCTTCTTTCTCTTAGGCAGGCCGAAAAGACCTAAGGCGGCGCCTGTCAATGACGCCAGCAACACCGACTTAATCGGATGCGCTTCCACCGAACTCATCGGACTTATCATCTCCAGAGAGCGCCTCAGATTCTCCTTCGCCTTTGAGAGGGGCATCTCCTTCGGCCCTCCACTCGTCAACGAAATCGGCCTCCCCTCTGCCGCGTCTGATCGACATCCCTCTGAGTCCTATCGCGAAAAACACGACGGATATCAGAATACATGCCGACCCTGTGGCGAAATAAGCCGATAATTTGCCGAAAGCGCCGGCTATGAGGTTGAACAAGCCGCTGAAGAGCAGCACGAAGCCCGATATCGTCATGGCGCCGGCGATAATGAAAAAGACCGCCAGGAAACAGAAGCGGATCATGTTGCCGCGCAGCGCCCTCCCCTCTGCTTCGATAAGCTCTATGAAGCTGATAACGGAATCCGCGAGGGATTTGACCATCCCGCGAGACAACGCCTGAACTATCCCTTTGCACAGTTTCCGCCGCGCCAGCGTGATGAGGATCTGTCCAGCGCTCTGCCGATGAAAAAGCCGGATGCCAGAGCTATGGAGATCGACGTGATCGGATGCGCCGATATATTATCGCTCACCTTATCGACAACGTCCTTGACAGACCCGCGTATTTCCGAGGGCTTTATCACATCCGTTATCTTCGTGAGAAAATCGTCGAGCATAGATCTGACGCTCTCGGAGTCCACCTGCCCCCGCTCGTTCCTCTCCGCGAGCTTTGCCTTGAGGGACCGAATCTCTCTCTCCATCTCTTCCATGCTCATTGTTGCAGTCTCGCAGCCTAAAGAATTATCCATACTCTTCGTCTCCTTTTTTTTCGTCATAAATAAAGTTCTTTGATATAATTCTACAACGATACTGTTTATTTGGATACGCTCAAATCGCGTGAATCAATCGGTTCCGCTCTGATTGGCTGAACGCGGACGGCAATCAATGCCTCCGCTTGACTCGCGTAAACGTCTGATTCAACTCTTTGAACCTCAGGCCCTTTATTTCAGATTGGCATCGATCAGCGCTTCTTAAAATTATAGAGAGGATGGAGAGGCCATGCCATATTTTCGAATCGCCACATTCAATGTCAACTCGCTGAAGAGCAGACTGCCCATAGTGAGCCGCTTCATGACCGCGGACGACGCGCCGGATGTCATATGCTTTCAGGAGACTAAGTGTCAGGACGCCGATTTTCCGGTGGATTTTTTTAGCGCTCTGGGCTACTCGGCGGCATTTAAGGGGATGAAATCGTACAATGGCGTAGCCGTCGTCTCCAGAGCCGAGCCTAAGGGCGCGACGTTCGGCTTTGGAGACGGAGAGGATTCAGAACAGGACTTAGCGAGGCTTGCGGCGGTCGATTTCGATAACCTGTCCGTGGTGTGCTCTTACGTTCCCCAGGGAAAATCTAAGGACCTCCCTGACTTCCAGTACAAGCTGCGCTTCTTCGACCGGCTGAAAAGACTATTCGACAGAAGGTTCGTGAAATCTGACAGACTCTTGTGGACGGGGGATATAAACGTCGCGCCCAGCGACATGGACGTAACGCACCCCGAAAATAAGCGAGATCACGTCTGCTTCCGCCAGGAGGCGAAGGATGCTCTCACGCGCGTGTTGTCATGGGGTTTTGTCGATGTCTTTCGCAAACACCGTCCAAACCCCGGAGAGTTCTCATTCTGGGATTATAGGATCAAGGGGGCGTTGGAACGAAACATAGGCTGGCGTATAGACCATCTTTTTGCCTCGCCCCTCCTCGCGGATTTGAGCCGGGATGCATATGTCGCGCGGGAACTGAGGGCGATGGAGCGCCCTTCGGATCACACAGCCGTTGTCGGAGTATTCGACATATGACCGATTTGGCGTGAAATTCGCAAGTTCAGTCAAACCACGCGCTAAGCGGTTCCGATGTGTCCGCGGTGGAATGGACCGGCCTCGATGTTTACGTTAACCCATGATATGGTATATAATGAGATTGGTATTTTAGCTAGAGGTCGGCGGTAGTAGTGAAAGGAAGGGCAATAATGAAAAAGTGCAGCCGTTGCAACAATATTCTCGAGTGGGGCAAGCCATACTGTCCTCTCTGTGGGGGCGTGGTACTGGACCTTCCTGATGTTGATAACCCTGGGGAACCGCGGCGCGGCAACTCTTCGAATCCCGCGCGCGCGGCAGGCGTCTCGCCCGCGAGGCCCGCGTCGCAGACACCGCCGCCTCCTGTGCCAGTTCACGCGCAGCCTGTTCCTCCTCCGCCGATGCCCGCGTCAAAGGCGCAGGATATTCCCTCCGCGGCGTCTTTGATTCCGCGCCATACCGACGGCGCGCCATCCGTCGAGCGGACAAAGTCTTCCGAATTGCCTCTGTCTATTCCGAGGCCTCTGAATTCGTCTCAGATGGCGGAGATGCCGGTCATATCCATCCCCAGGCCCAGCGCGCCAGCGCAGTTTCTGGCCGCGCCCGTATCGACGCAACAGAACGCGGTAGCATCGGAACTGCCGCAGTTGCCTGTCATGCCGATGCCCGCGCAGCAGTACGCGGTAGCTCCTGTTCCGCCGCCGCCACTCGCGCCTGTGCCGGAACAGCAGTACGCGGCGCCTCCAGCTCCGATAGCGTTACAGCGGCAGCCGGAACAGCAGTATGCGGCGCCTCCAGCTCCAGTAGCGTTACCGCGGCAGCCGGAACCGCAGTACGCGGCGGATTCCGCTCTGTCGGCTGTTGTGCCGTCGCCACTGCCGGGACAGCCGCAGTATCACTCGGCGGTTCCGGCGCAGCGGCCTGTACTGCCGCCGCAGCAGCAGCCTGTGCCTCCATCCGCGCCCATACAGGAACCACGGTACACGGCGCCTCCGGCTCCGGTAGCATTACCGC
>JAIRWR010000093.1 GCA_031268885.1 Synergistaceae bacterium | reverse complement strand
CTCCTGAACCTCGTGAATGCCTATGTTCGCTCCTCCTGATACGTTGAACAGGACCCCCTTCGCGCCTATCATCGGCGTCTCCATCAAGGGGCTGTTTATAGCGTTGTTTGCCGCCGTGGCGACCCTGTTGTCGCCGCTTCCGTCGCCTATGCCCATTATAGCCGAACCGGCGTTGCTCATTATCGTCCTGACGTCGGCAAAATCGACATTGACGAGCCCGGGGCGGAGAATGAGGTCAGTCACTCCCTGGACCGCCTGGTGAAGAACGTTGTCAACCCGCTTGAACGCGTCGTTCAGGGGTGTCCTGCGGTCCGATATCGAGAGCAGCCGGTCGTTTGGAATGACTATGAGGGCATCCACCTGCTCTTTGAGCAGGGCGATCCCCTCTATCGCGTGCGAGAGCCTCCTCCTCCCCTCGAACTGGAACGGTCTTGTCACGACCGCGACAACCAGGGTGCCGGTCTCCTTCGCTATGCTGGCTATGATGGGTGACGCGCCTGTTCCGGTTCCGCCCCCCATTCCAGCGGCGATGAATATCATATCAGCTCCGTCGAGGGCCGCCCTTATCTCGTCCCTCGACTCCAGGGCAGCCTTCTGTCCGACCATCGGATCGGCGCCCGCGCCAAGTCCTCTCGTCAGATCCTTGCCGAGGATGATCTTGTTCGAGGCCTCGGAGAGATCGAGGTGTGCTTGATCGGTGTTGGCAGCGATAAAATCGACGCCCACAACGCCGCCGCGAATGATATGATTGAGCGCGTTGTTACCTCCGCCGCCTACTCCTACTACCTTTATTATCTCTCTGTTTGAGCGGGTTGGCGTATCAAGTTGGAAAATCTCCGGCATAATATCTCCTCCTGTCGAGAGGGCAAGCAAAAACCGCCTTTTGAAGCTCTCGCATCAGTAAAACAATTCTTTTAGGATATCTATTATATACTCCAAGAATGGCTTTTTCTTAGGCTTTGGGTCTGGATCCGGCTTGCGTATGGAAACCGGCTTCGTCGTTATAAAATCCATCGACTGTTCGATGTAGCGATACGGGTCACGCTCCTGTTCCAGCGCGTACCTTATGATACCCGCCGCGCACGTGTACTCCGGACCGTTTTTGCCAGGTGGCATCCTGTTGGCGTCCAGAGGGGATGATACCCGGACCGGTATATCCAAAACTCTCGAGAGATATCTATCCATCCCGACGCTCTTTGCGACCCCTCCGGTTATTATGAGTCCCGCGGGGAGCATGGATACCCCGGAATTAGCTATCTCCGTCCGAACAAGGGACATGAAGAGCTCCTCGATCCGGCACTGAATTATCTCTGTCAGCTCTGTCAGCGAGTAGGAGTAGTTCTTTCCCATGTGGTCGAATTCCAGCAGATCATCCTGATCTTCATGGTCAACCGAGTAGATGTCAACCTCTTTTTTTATCTCTTCGGCCTTGATCATAGGGATCTTAAGCACGGACGCGATATCATTCGTTATGTGATCGCCGCCGACTGGAATGACGGCAAGCGACTTGGAGCGCCCTTCCGCGAATATGGCCACGCCGCAGGTTCCCCCGCCGATGTCCACTGTGACGCTCCCCGCCGTGCTCTCATCTTGCGTCATCGCGCCAAGGGCCGACGCGAGGGGTTTTATCACGAAACCGGTCACCGTAATGCCCGCTTTTTCAACGCAGTTGAAAACGTTTTGCACCGTCGCGCTTGGGATTATGACGGACTCCAGATCAATGTCGAGCCGCATCCCGGTCATGCCGAGCGGGTCGTCGATTCCGCTGTTGCCATCCAGAGAATACTCCACCGGGATGGTGTGGAGTATTATCTGGTTGTTTGGAACTGTGACGTTCGCCTGGGCGGCCTCAATCACGCGCGCGATGTCGAGTTGCATTACAGTGCGCGGGGATCTGCCGAGCGATATCATGCCCTTCGACCTCAGGCTCTGAACGTCACAGCCGCTGAAGGAGACCGTGGCCTCCGAAAGTTTGAGTCCAACCATATTTTCCGCGTCGCCAATCGCCTGTCTCACTGAGCGCACCGCCTGGTCAAGATGGACGATCAACCCTTTCCTGATCCCATCTGAAGGCGCCTGGCCGACTCCGATTATCTGAGCTTCGCCGCTCGGCCCGTCTCTCTCCGCAACCACCACAGTCACCTTGCTGGTACCGAGGTCCAACCCCACCAGAACTTCCGGATCCCTGTAACCGGACATAGTTGAAGTCTTCTTAAACAACGCGGGATCCCCCTATCCATAGAAATAACTTACACAAGTCACCTGACGTCCATGCTGGTAACTGTGCGTTTCATGTCCACAAATGTTGTGAATCTCATGCCCGCAAAGGTCGCGTTGACCACCAGCCCGGATGGTATGCCGCCGAGGCCTGGATATATCTCCTCGAACGCCGCGGCGAATGATGCCCAATCCTTCGGGTCATCCTTCACTATCAGCTCTCCGGTTATACCAGCATCCGATCCGAGGAGAATCTGAACCACAGGCCTTCCGTCAATCTTCTTGGCGCGGAGACAGTATATTTTATCGTTCCAGCCCATCTCTTCCAGAGCGTCATACCACTTCCTGATCCTTGTCATAGGGAGGCTTGAGGGATATATGTCGCCTCTCTGATTCTCCGGGTCTATCGGCAGGGGCAACCCCGCGTCCCAGGCCAGGATGGGCCTTTGCGGGATGGCAATTCCCCTTACCTTCGAATTCGCCTGCAGCTTTGCGAGCCACATACGCCCGTTTGCGGACAATAGCCACATGTTTTTGTTCCACGACACAGAGAGAAAGACGTCCAACGGTTCGACCGTGACGCGGTATCTCCCCCATCCCGTCAGTCTCACGGTGAGCCGCACGGGATAGAAGTTCTCGATCATCCTTGTAAATCGCCTACCCCGAAGCAGGAGAGCCGGCCAGAAAGTCTCCGCCTCCTTCGGCACGGCACGCCAGACCACAGAATCTGAGACGGAACTCGTCGGGGTTATCTCTATATTCCTAAGCCTCATGCAGCCGTATCTCTGCTCCAGGAAGAACACTGCCCCGAACATGAGACTCAGGAGCAGAAGTCTTCGTCTCCAGCGTTTTACTCGTTTTACTCTCATGACACTGTCTTTCGTTAATTGTCCAGCGAGATGCCAAGGGCCGTTATTTCGAAGCGCAGACGCACCCCAAAGCGCTCCATGACTTTCTCCCGGCAGCGCAACGCCAAGCTCGCGAAGTCGCTCGCCGTGGCCCCGCCGGTATTTTCGATAAAGTTGGCGTGGATCTCCGATACCGCCGCTCCGCCAATCGCCAGCCTCTTACACCCCGCGAGTTCCAGCATCCTCCCCGCGCTCTCCCCCGGCGGGTTCCTGAAGACGCATCCCGCCGTCAGCCTGCCCGAAGGCTGGTTTTTGCGGTCAAAGACCGACTTCGCGACATCTTCGAGGACGGACTCCCTCGTCGATCTTCGCAGCCTGAACACCACGTTCGAGACGACCATCGGCACTTCGTTCCGCAAGCCACACGTCCTGTAACCCCACTCAATCGTTCCGCCATCGAAGTCTACCACCCTGCCGTCATAACTTACCGTTCGAACGGAGTGAACCACAGAGCCTATCTCACCCCGCGGAGTTCCAGCGTTGCCCATTACAGCTCCGCCAACCGTCCCAGGTATGCCAACGGCAAACTCCATACCGCTCAGACCATCCCTGAGCGTCATCGCGAAGACATCCCTCAATCGGACTCCAGCGCCGCACGACACGAAGATATCGCTTCCATCGTCCCAGATGCTGGTCCCGTCCACCCCTGTCGTAAGTATGAGCGGAGTTTCGAGCGTGTCATCGGACATCAATACGTTTGATCCGCCGCCGATAACAAGAAACCCGCTCCCCTCGGAGCGCAAACCGCGCATTACGGAGACTAGGCCGCGTTCGGAACGGGGTTCGAGAAGTCTTCTGACCTCCCCGCCTATCTTCAGTGTCGTTAGATCCGCGCCTGTGACCGTGACGCCCGTCTTCAATAGTTCGTCATGCGACAATGGCCTTCTCATCAGAACATTCGGCTCCATGACCCCTCTTCTCCTGTAAGCGGCTCATTATCTGCCTGCCCAGAGTTTCGATACTTCCGGCTCCAAGCGTCAGAACGAGGTCTCCATTCTCCGCGTTGTCACATACGAGGTCCGCGGCCTCTTTGAAATCGCCGCACATCACGGCGTCACCAAATCCCAGAGATGTCAGTTCATCCATTATCAGAAACGATGATACCCCGGATATGGGCGATTCATCCGCGGGGTATATGGGCAGCAGGTAGACGCGGCTGGCTGTCTTGAGCGCTCTCGCGAAGTCCCTGTACAGCGCCTCGGTCCTCGTGTATCTGTGGGGCTGAAAGACCACGCTCAGGCTGCGGTCTGGCCATGCCTTCGATATGGCCGACATCGTGGCCAGTATCTCGCTCGGGTGATGCCCGTAGTCGTCGTAGATCAGGATATCGTCGAACTCCCCCACAAATTGGAGCCGTCTTTTGGCGCCGCCGAAGGTTTCGAGCGCGGCGGCCGCCGGTTCGAACGGGATCCCCATCAGATCGGCGGCCGCCAGGGCGGCGAGCGAGTTTAAAACGTTATGCTCTCCCGAGACCTTCAGCTTCACAGTGCCGATAGCAGTTCCGCCCTTGAACACAGTATAATCTACCCCGCCCCCGGCATTATGCCGCACGCCTCCGGCTCCCCAGCTCCACCCCGATCCCCATCCGTAAGTGATCGCGTCTGGATGGTTGCCAAAGGAGAGCATCCTCTGGGCTCCAGGATCCTCGGCGCAGATGATTAGCGGAGCGCCGGGTTTTTTGCCGTCCGCGAAGCGAGAGAACGCGTCGATGACCGCGCCGTAGGACGGATAGTGATCTATATGATCCCAATCGATATTTGTTATTATGGCCACCTCTGGCGCGAACAACTCAAATGATCCGTCGCTCTCGTCAAGTTCGGCCACCATGAATTCGCCGTTACCGAGTTTGGCGTTGCACCCTATGTCGGACAACTCTCCGCCTATCGCGACGGTGGGCATCAACTCAGCGCGCTCCGCGATAAGGGATATCATCGACGATGTCGTCGTCTTCCCATGCGTGCCCGCGATGCCCACACCCTTTCTGCTGTTGAAGATCAAGCTCAGGATCTCCGCTCTCCTCGCGACCTTGATCCCTCTTTTGCGCGCGTCTATGAGCTCCGGATGGTCCTGCGGGATCGCGCTGGTATGAATGATAAGGCTGGGTGAATAGGCGTCAATATGTTCCCTGTGGTGTCCCATCGTCACCTGAACTCCGGCCTGACGAACTTTCTTCAGGTAGAACGAGTCCTCCATGTCGCAGCCGCTCACGATATGCCCCATCGAACTGAGCAAGATGGCGAGCCCGCTCATTCCCGCGCCTCCGATGCCCATAAGATGTATTTTCATCGGTGTCTTTATTTCGGCGAAGGCTTCGTTAACCTCCAATGTTATCGTCTCCCTTCAAAGCGCACAGACCGATACCGTTTGACGCCATGAAATTCCATAGTCTTTCACAAATAGCATCAGCCAGATTATACATCTTTTCCGTGATCTGATCCCCCGACGCTGGGCGAAAAAGTTCGAAGCCGCGCAACAGTCCAGTCAGTTCATCTATGCTGCCGCGATTTTCATCCCAAACCCTCACTCGCTCTGGATCGTCCATCAGCATGGCGTTCTTTCTCTGGTGATCACCGGCCGCCGCACTCCATGGTATCACCACAGCCGGAATCTGCGTCGCCTTGACCTCAGAGAGCGTGGACGCTCCGCCCCTGACCACCAACATATCGGCCGCGCTGTAGACCGGTGATATGTCCCACCTGGCCGGAACGAGAAACATATTTACGAGATACTTTGCCGGCGTGGCCGCGCGCGAATCGTTCACCAGAAATGTCCAATCCAGGAACTCGTCCCTTTGCGCGAGCGCCGTGATAATATCCCTCACCGGCACGCTGCCGAGCGATCCAGTCATCACGACGACTATAGGGCCGTCGGGAACTCGGCCTGGCAGATCCAGGCTTCGCCACGCGGCATCCCGGTCCATGATTCGCAAGCCTCGAATCGGCACCCCTACAAACGTGAAATCCGACCTCCCGAAAGGGGCGCAGACCTCCCATCCAGACGCGACCGGAACCCCAAGAGTCCGTGCCAGCCTGGTCACCCTTCCGGCACTCGCGTTCTGTTCGTGCATCACGCTCCTTATCCCCTTGATCCTGGAGTAGACGAGAGCCGGAGCGGAGATGTAACCGCCGAACATGACGCAGATATCTGGCGCGAAGTTTCTTATAAGCGCTCCGGCATGATGAAACGCGCCGATGAGATCAAGCCACCTCTTTACCCTCCTGCCCCTCGGAGCTCCAAATGGGGATCCCTCCATGCTAACGGTCATCGGCTTAATTGATGACGCGCGATAAATATCAAGCTCCATCGGCCTGGTCCCCGACATGTAACCGACATCGACGCTTGGATGATTCTCGCTCACCCAGCGTCCAAACGCAACGGCTGGAAGCACATGACCGCCCGTTCCTCCAGCCACCAGCAGCATCCTGCCCGGCATCATGAATCCTCGCGATATTCCTTGTGTATCCTGAGCATCACGCCGATTCTCACCCACATCATCACTAGGGCGCTCCCTCCATAGCTCAGGAATGGGAGCGGCATTCCGGTAAGGGGCATCAGGTTTGTCACACCCGCGACGTTTATAAATAACGGAAGGACCACGGTTATAGTAATGCCCCATACTATGGATGTGGCAAATCCCTCCGGCATATGATTGTAAAGAATCCGGCAGCGGGCGGCCCACAGACCGCACAGCAATAGAACTCCGAGCGTGCCGGCCAGCCCGAGCTCCTCCCCGATCGACGCGTATATATAGTCCGTCTCGGCGGCAGGCAGGTAATTCAGCTTCTGAAGCCCGTGTCCCAGGCCCGATCCCCAGCCGCTGCCGTTGGCAAAGGCAATGAGCCCCTGTATTGGCTGAAACCCCCTGTCAGATGGGTCGAGCCATGGGTCAAACCATGCCAGAAGCCTCCTCCATCTGTAAGGCTTAATCATTATAAAGACGGGCAGGATCATCGAGCCGACCACGCCGGTCAGCAACGGCAGCTTCCAGCCGAAGCGCTCTACGAACATCCCCATACAGATCAAAACGATAAGTATCGTATAACCGAGGTCTGGCTGAAACATCAGCGGTACACAGGAGGCGATCATCAAGGTCAGCACGCATACAAAACACTTTCCGGGGTTCATCTCGTTTTTGACCGCCAGCTTCGCGATGACGAATACCGCCGCGATGGTCATTATCTCAGATGGCTGAATTGACACTCCCAATACGCGCAGCCAGCGGTTTGCCCCGCTGGCTGACGCTCCCACCCCTGGGATCAGGGTTAACGCCACCATGACGAGTGACATACCCCAAAGCACGCCGCCCAGCTTGTACCAGACGCGAATCGGCAGCCTGAATACGAACAGCATGGAGCACAGGCCGATGCCCAGCCACTTGAGCTGTCTCAGCCCGGTGGCGAAGGGTGTTCCGCTCACTTCGAACGATACCGGGCTGGTGGTGGACGTCACCATAAGGATGCCTATGCTGCTCAGTAACAGCGGCACCAGCCAGATCAAGGGATCAATCCTCGGTGTCGGCTCGTCTTCGTCCTCGTCAGATTCGGAGATCCTATCCTCATACTCTCTCATTCAATTTCCTAGCCAGATCAGCGAAATGATCACCGCGTTCATTGTAGTTCCTGTACATATCCCAGCTCGTGCAGGCGGGCGACAGTAGAACGACGTCTCCGGGCTCGGCCATCTCAGCGGCTTTCCCGACGGCCTCCTCCATGCCGCTTACCACGGTGTATTTATTGTAGCCGGCCGAACTCAAGGCACTCGCGATATCCGCCGACGCTTCCCCCATGAGCATCGCCCACTTCGCGAACTCGTTCAAGGGGACGGCAAGCCGCGAGTAATCCTCGCCCTTGCCCCTTCCTCCGAGGATAACTATTTTTTTCCCCTCTATGGAGGCGAGCGCCGTTACCGACGCGGCTATGTTCGTCCCCTTTGAGTCGTCGATGTATCTTACCCCTCCCACCGACAGAACGAGGCTGCACCTGTGAGGAGGGGGCGCGTAATCGCCCAGCCCCCTCCTCGCGGCGTTGGCGTCGCAACCGAGAAGATCGACACAGGCCATTGACATCGCCGCGTTCTCCATGTTGTGTGTCCCTATCATGCCAGTCTCCGCAAAGTCAAACAGACGCCTCTCCCCTATGCGGCACGATCCGTCGCGGCTGAGGATGATCGCCAGATCGCCGGACGGCCCATCCCATGAGAGGTGATACGTCTCTCCCGGACATCTTCCAAGGGCCTCCGCGTCGCCAGCCTGTATGATCGCGAATCCGTCAGCCTCCACGAAGGAGA
>JAIRWR010000047.1 GCA_031268885.1 Synergistaceae bacterium | reverse complement strand
CCAAGACGCGCCAGCGTCTTTGTTATGGCCGCTGTCAGCGTCGTCTTGCCGTGGTCTATGTGCCCGATCGTGCCGATGTTCAGATGCGGCTTGTTTCTCGCGAATTTCTCCTTTGCCATCTCTCTTTCCTCCTAAATATTCTCCCCGGCTGACGGCGAGATATTCGCCCCTTCGGGCCATACCGGAACGTAACCGGTAAAATTTTCTCTAAAACTTAATATAGATCTCTCGTTAAATTTAACGTTTTATCAGAGTGAAAGAGACCTTGCCAACTTACCATTAAATGGATTTCTCTAAAACTGGAGCCGACTTCCGGACTCGAACCGGAGACCCCATCCTTACCATGGATGTGCTCTACCTGCTGAGCTAAGTCGGCAAAATCAATATTATATAAAATGGTGGTGGGAGTAGGATTTGAACCTACGTAGACTCCCGTCGACAGATTTACAGTATGTTGCCTTTGACCACTCGGCCATCCCACCACTCGGCTGCGCTGGAGCCGGCGATCCGATTCGAACGGACGACCTGCTGATTACAAGTCAGCTGCTCTACCAACTGAGCTACACCGGCATTGTCCTGTCCCTGAAGCCATAACATCAGACGCCGAACATTCCGTATTCTACATGGTTTTTTTTATACGTCAAGTGCCATGCGCCCTCCAAATCTTCAATCCGAATAGTCAGAATATATTCTATAAACGCGGTAATAATGGGCATTCGCTGGAATTCGTGAATTCACCAGCTTGGCGCGATGCTAAAATCGTGTCAATCCAGTTATAGCCTTGACTCCTTGACATCCATCTTTGAATGGATTGGGGATTTGAAAAAATTACGATACTTGGCATATTCACATAAACCCGCTATAATGTCTCCGCTCTTGGGGTGTAGCCAAGCGGCAAGGCAGCGGACTTTGGATCCGCCATCGATGGTTCGAATCCATCCACCCCAGCCAAAGTGATCGGATGGGGAAGCCTGATGACTTCCCGATATTTATGTGTTCGCCTGTTGTCGAGGGCGTCAGCTCGCCCAGTTGGGAGTGTTGTGTGACTATGAGCATAGATTCGCAATCCCTTGGTGTGTTGATACTTGCCGCAGGCAAGGGGATCAGAATGCACAGCGAAAAGCCTAAGGTTCTGCAGCCTCTTCTTGAGGAGCCTGTCGTTTACTACCCCCTCAAAGCGGTGAGGGATGCTGGTCTGCGAAACGTAGCGGTCCTAGTCGGATACATGGGCGAGATGGTTGAGTCCTACATCAGGGATGAATGGCCGGACGCCGATGTAATTTGGCAGAGAGAACAGCTTGGCACTGGACACGCTCTGATGGTCGCGAAAGAATGGTGGAGTGGTTTTGACAATGTAATGGTCCTGTACGGCGATGTCCCGCTCGTGAAGCCGGAGACCATCTCCGGGCTTGTTGCCAAACATTTCAAGCAGAGTCCTCAATGCACATTTCTGAGCGCTGTTGTGGAGGATCCGACGGGATACGGCAGAGTTGTACGGCTGGCGGACGGCGGCGTTCGGATCGTGGAGGACAAGGACGCGCTTGAAGATGAGCGGGATATAAATGAAATAAACGCCGGCGTATATGTATTCTCATGCAAGGCTCTTTCAGTTGCCATAAGTCAAGTAAAGCGGAAGAACGCACTCGGCGAGTACTACCTTCCCGATACGATCCATACAATCGGCGAGACAGAAGGGGACGTAAACGTGATAATATGCGACGATTACAGGGAACTGATCGGAGTCAATACGCCGCTTGATCTCGCGGAGACGTCGCGTGAACTTAACAGGAGAATGATGGAGACGCGGATGATGAGCGGGCTCAAGTGCGTCGATCCGTCTTCGACGTGGATAGGCCCCAGGGTCGAGTTCGAGGAGGATGTATTCCTGGAACCGGGAGTCCAAATATGGGGCAAGTCGTATCTGTCCAACGGTTCGAGGGTGGGCGCGCATTCAACCCTCCGAAACGTAAAGCTCGGCGGGCACAGCGTCGTAAGTGGGCCTTCAGTCATTAGTGATTCGGAGATCGGGGAGAATGCCGCAGTCGGTCCATTCGCCGTTCTCCGGGGCGACGCGGTTCTCGGTGATAATGTGAAGATAGGACGGTTTGTCGAGATTAAAAACAGCGCGGTGGCTCAAGGCGCGAAGGTGCCTCATCTCTCGTACATAGGGGACGCCGAGATAGGCGGCGGGACTAATATCGGGGCCGGAACCATAACCTGTAACTACGATGGTCATGATAAACATATAACGAGGATCGGGTCGAATTGTTTCATCGGAAGCGATACCATGCTGATAGCTCCGGTGACCGTAGGAGACAACGCATCCACGGCGGCGGGATCTATAATAACAAAGGATGTTCCAGCTGGGGCAATGGCCATAGCGCGTTCACGCCAGACAAATATCAACAACTGGTACGAGAGGAAGAACATATCCGGCGTATCGGGCGAAGAACGCGATTAAAGGAGAATAACTCTTATGGAGGCTTCTTCAAGGGATATGAAGATTTTTTCCGGCAGCGCGCACGAATTTTTTGCCGAGGAGATCTGTAGTACACTGGGAGTGCAGATGGCCGAGAGAAAGATATTTCGCTTTTCGGACGGTGAGGTTGGGCTTTCTCTTCAAGAGAGTGTGCGCGGGGCCGATATCTTCATAATTCAGCCGACGTGTCAACCCGTCAATGAGAACCTCATGGAGCTCTTGATTTTGATTGACGCGATGAGACGAGCTTCCGCAGGCAGGATTAACGTCGTCCTGCCGTACTTTGGGTATGCCAGGCAAGACCGCAAAGCCAAGGCCAGGGAGCCGATAACGGCAAAACTCGTGGCAAACCTGCTGCAAAATGCTGGCGCCGACAGGATGGTGACGGCGGATCTTCACGCTGGCCAGATTCAGGGTTTCTTCGATATTCCGGTCGATCACCTGACCGGAATCCCGCTGTTGGCCTCCTATTTCAAGAGAATCTTGAAGACTCCCCTGAGCGAAGAACGGGTGGTGGTCGTCTCTCCAGATATCGGAGGTGTTGTCAGAGCCCGAAAGTTTGCGGAATTTCTGAACGCGGAACTTGCGATCGTTGACAAACGCCGTTCGTATGATATCGCGAATCAGAGCGAAGTCGTGGATGTCATAGGCAAAGTTGACGGTAAGATAACAATACTCGTAGATGACATTATAGATACCGCCGGCAGCATAGTGAACGCGTCCAACGCAATGATCGAACACGGCGCGGAGAAGGTATACGCGTGCGCCGTGCACGGGGTGCTCTCCGGTTCCGCGATTGGGCGCATAGCCGCCTCTTCCATAGAAGAGATGGTTTTTACCGATACAATTCCCCTCTTGGGAGAGAAGAGAATACAGAAGATAGCGACTCTCTCCATAGCTCCTCTCTTTGCGGAGGCCATACGCAGAATCCACCATGATCACTCGATAAGCTTCCTATTCCAGCCAAAGCCCAAGCGAAAGCAGGATGGCGAATGAAGCCAAGCCGCTCTTAACCCTGTCTTAATGCGGATTGGTATTAAATCTTCGACTTAGGCCTCTGATATGAAGAGGCCTTCTTAAGTGGATACGCATCCACACGATCGAGGCAAAAACTTTAAGGAGGAGAGATAGATGTCAACAAGAGACGCGGCAAAGATAGGATTTTTAAAACGCGAATCGACGGGAAAGGGCGTTTGCCGCAAACTTCGCGTGGAGGGCGTCATCCCGGCCGTTTTTTACGGGCCGGAATATAAAGACAGCGTTGTCGGGACAGTCGGCGAAAAGGATATCTCAGTTGTGGCGAACTCCCCAAACTGGGAGACAAGCATGATTGATCTCGAAATGCCGGATGGCAGGGTGGAGATGGCCCTGCTCAGGGATGTCCAGCGTCACGTTATCAGCAGGAAAATATTGCACGTGGACCTCTATCAGCTTGTAAAGGGGCACAAGGTCAAGGTCGCCATACCCATCCGCGTGGTGAACAAGGATATATGTGCTGGCGTTAAGATGGGCGGCGTGCTGGAGCAGCCGGTCCGCGACGTCGAAATAGTGGTCCTGCCCCGCGAGATACCGATGGAGATAGTTCTCGACGCGGCCAAGATGGGAATGGGCAGCGAGGTATTTTTGCGGGATCTCGAACTTCCGGAGAGTGCTGAACTCCTCTCCTCGCCTGATGAGATCGTCCTGTTGGTAACCCGGCCGAAGTCTGTGACCGATACCCCGAAGGAGGAGTCCGGCGAGGAAAATACCGAGGTAGAGGTTGTCGGCAAGGGCAAGCGCAAGGAGGAAGAGTGAAAGATACCATCTTTCGCTGACCGTTGCGCGTGAACGCGATAATCGTCAGCGAGTGTCTATTGGCACTTGACGCGGTCAATATTGAATGAATTGTTCCGCGACAGACGCTCACTCTCTGATATCCGGGGCGGGAATGGATCTCCTTTCCGGGGAGAATTATGCGGCTGTAGTTTTTTTATTGCGTGTCAATATGGAGGAATTATTTTGAGGATGGTAGTGGGGTTGGGGAATCCCGGTCCCGAATATGTGTGGAGCAGGCATAACGCAGGCTGGCTTTTAATTGATTCCTTTGTCAGGAGATTAGGACTCGACGTGCCCCGCATGAAGTTCGGCGGGGCTTTTTGGCGTGCGGAAACGCCTGACGGGGTGAAGATGGTATTCCTGAAGCCGTTTACATACATGAACCTGAGCGGAAAGTCGGTCGTCGAGGCGGCTCGGTATTTCGACATTCCACCGTCAGATGTGTTGGTGTTTTTCGACGACGCCGCGCTTCCCTTTGGAAAGCTCAGATACAGGACTACCGGGTCAGCCGGCGGACAGAAAGGAATGGCCTCGATACTCGGGGCGCTTGGAACGCTCGACGTCCCGCGGATGCGAATAGGGATCGGCGCGCCGCCGCTTTGCGTGGATCTTCAAGACTGGGTTCTGGGAAAATTTCCAAAGGAGCAGAGGGAGCTCTGGCCCGAGATAGAGAGTATCGCGTGGGACTGTCTTCTCAAGTGGGCCGGCGACGGCGCCGTGGATGGCTTTACAACGCGGATTTGTGATGGAGGATAAGCAGTGAGCGACAGACCGCCTGACTGCCTTGTGTCGTTTGACGCGTCATTCTGGAGAAGAAACCCGGCTGTACACCTGCCGGTTGGCGGGGCTGCCAGGCCGTGGATCTGCAGGGGGTTTGGGCGGCCTCTGCTCGTCGTCCTGCCCAATTCACGGATGGTTCGGGATTTCCTGTCCGATGCCGACTCCATGAGATTGATCACGGATCTGCCCAGCGCGTCAGCAATTCCCGAGATAGCGATAGCGTCGCGCGCTGATGATCTTCATATGCTGGAGGCCCAAAAGGCAGAACGAGGCGAGGTCATGCACAGATGGGTCTCGGGAGGCGGGATGCTCGTCGCGACACCTGGCGCTCTGATGGGACCGTTCTCTCTGGGCGGGGACCGCCTGGTCCTCGATGTGGGGTCTTCATTAGGCAGGACCCGTCTTCTGGAGTGGCTTGGCGGGAAAGGATACGAGAAGACCGATATTGTCTGGTCTCCCGGTCAGTTCACGTACAGGGGCGGAATTGTCGATTTCTTCGATCCGAAGGACGCGCATCCAACGAGAGTCGAGTTTTTCGATGACGATATAGAGAGCATGAGATTCTTCGTGACGGATACTCAGAGGAGCGTCAGAAATCTGGCACATGCCGAGGCGCACGCGCTCTTATCTCGAAAGAAGACGGAGCTGCGGGATTTTTTGCCCGCTGACCTTCACGTATTGCTCTTCGAACCGGCGGATTTGGAGAACGCGGCGGAGAATTACTCATGGATGTCGGCCGGAGTCCGGCAAGGCGCTTCCTTGGGCACTATTGGAGGCGATCTGGCCGATTGGCATGGGGTAAATGGGCTTCTCTCGTTCTTTCCACGGCTGAGATTCGTCACAAGCGTGACCAGAGCGGAACGCAGAACCGGTATAATCGGCCTTCCGAATTTTCGTGGCAGGAGAAAGGACCTCGAGTCATATTGCTCCGGCCTTGAGTCTCGCGGCATATCCATCCGCGTTCTGTCCGAGGCGGAGCACCCCAAGCAGTGGGCCGTGTCCCGAGGATATGAGGCTGTATGCGGTTCAATATCGGAAGGCTTTGTGGATGCCAGCGCCGGGGTGGCGGTAATAGGAGATATCGAAATTTCAGGACTGTCCGTGTCCGGCACTCATGTGGAGCGCGCTCTGCCAATTGATTGGCGCGACCGGCTTCTGCCTGAACAGTGGGTGATCCATGAGGATTACGGAGTCGCGAGGTATATGGGTTCAGAACAGATCGACGGTCCGGATGGAACGCAGGAGTATCTAGTGCTGGAGTACGCCGAGGGTAGAAGGCTGAAGATCCCGGTTATGCACTTCAACAGGATCTCTCAGTATACGACATATCCAGGGGTTGAGCCGGCCGCGGACAGCCTTCGCGGAGGACACTGGAAAAAAATGTCGGCGCGGGCAAAGGAACAGGCCGAGGAGACGGCCCGATATCTTGTGGAAATCTACGCAAAACGCGAGATGTCGGCCGGACACGCATTCACTGGGGATATCGAACAGGAAGCCGAGTTCGAGCTCACTTTCCCTTACAAGGAGACGAAGGATCAGCTCAGGGCGATTGATGAAGTGGTGCGCGACATGAAGAGTCCGACGCCGATGGATCGCCTCCTGGTGGGAGATGTCGGTTTCGGAAAGACAGAGGTTGCGCTTCGCGGCGCGGCTGTGTGCGTGTTCGAGGGCAGGCAGGTCGCGTTGATGGCGCCTACCACGCTTCTCTCTCAGCAGCACTATGATACCTGGAGCTCGCGGTTCGATCCGTTCGGCGTCAGAGTTGAGGTTGTCTCCCGATTCGTACCGCAATCGAAACAGAAAAAGATCTTAGAAGATGTCGCGGGCGGCAAGGTCGATGTGCTAATAGGCACACACCGACTGCTGAGCGGCGGGATATCCTTCAAGAACCTCGGACTGGTCATAGTGGATGAGGAGCATCGTTTCGGCGTAATGCACAAGGAGCACCTGAAAAACCTGTATCCGGCCGTGGACGTTCTGATGCTCTCCGCAACCCCCATTCCGCGTTCGCTTCATCTGTCGCTGTCTGGTTTGAGGGACCTGTCCCTTCTGGAGACGCCGCCAGGAAGACGCCTTCCTATAATAACAGCGGTTAGTCCCTGGTCAGAGGAGTTCGTCCGAAATGCAGTGATAAGGGAGTATTCACGCGGCGGACAGGTGTTTTATGTCCACAACCGGGTGCAGACCATAGAGCGCGAGGCGATGATGATGAGACGTCTCTTTCCCAAGCTCCGCGTATCGATAGCTCACGGAAGGATGCCCGAGAAGGACCTGATGGACACAATGGAAAAATTTGTCTCCGGTGAGATCGATATTATGGTCTGTACGACAATAGTCGAGAGCGGGCTGGATATGCCGAGGGCAAACACTCTAATAGTCAGCGACGCGCAAGAACTGGGTCTCGCGCAGATGCATCAGCTCAGAGGGAGAGTTGGGCGCAGAAATGAACAGGCTTTCGCCCTCTTTTTATATCCGCATGACTCCACCCTGACAAAGGAGGCGTCGGAACGACTCGATGCCATAGCCGCACTGGGAGAGTTTGGAGCTGGATACGAACTTGCCAAGCGTGACCTCGAAATACGCGGGGGCGGGGAACTCGTTGGCAGGGCCCAGCACGGCAATCTCGGAAGGATAGGCTTTCAGCGATACTGTGACCTCCTTGAGGAGGCGATACTCAGAGCAAAGGGCGATTACAGGGAACGAACGCAGGTCGAGGTCGCTATACCATCCGCCATACCGGTCGAATATCTGCCGCACGACAGCATAAGGATCGCGCTCTATAGAAAATTACTGTGGACTCAGGATCTGACCGTGCTGGACGAACTTGCGGCCGAGACCGTCGATAGATTTGGAGCCATGCCCGCGACGCTGCGTTTTCTCTTCGATGTCTCCAGGATCAGGATAATTGGCCCCGAGAAGGGCATATTGAAGATATTTCTCCGCCGCGATGAGACTGTCGTACAGTTAGAGTCCAAGGGACCTCTGGCAGAGTCAGCTCCTCCTAAAGGGTGGTTCAGAAAATCCGATGGATTTCTGGGCCCCGGCGGAGAGAGCGCTCTGAGAAACCTCCTGTCGTATCTCGAACTCAAAGCGGGATAGCCGAGTGATCGGAAGATTGTGTGAGATTTACAAATCTGTGTGACCGTCAAAAAAATACAGTAATATCTGGTACAATAACAGAGTAAGGAAGGTGAGAGCGGTTTGAGCGAGCCGGGCGCCGAGACATTCGGAGATTTAGTGGGAATATTGCGGAGACTGCGGTCTCCGGACGGATGTCCGTGGGATGCTGAACAGACTTTGGACAGCCTGCGCAGGTGTATTATAGAAGAGTCCTATGAATTGGTGGAGGCTATTGAGGGCGGAGCGGCAAGGGATGTCTGTGAGGAGTGCGGCGACGTTCTTTTGCAGGTTGTGTTTGTCGCCGCTGTGGCCTCTGAACTTGGGATGTTCGACATCGGCGATGTTACAAGGGCGATCTGCGCGAAGCTCATAAAAAGACATCCGCATGTGTTCGGCGATGTAAAAGTCAGGGACTCCGGCGACGTAAGCCGCAATTGGGAGGCCATAAAGGCGTCGGAGCGCGCGGAGCGCGGCGAGGATGATTCGGCGATGGCCGGAATTCCTATGGGAATGCCCTCGTTGCCGCGTTCGCTCAGGATGCAGGAACGGGCGGCCAGAAAGGGATTTGACTGGCCGCAGAGTGACATCGGTTCCGTGAGGGATAAAGTTCTGGAGGAACTCGGTGAACTCGGAGCCGAGGTCAGGCGAATGGATCTAGGCGCCAGCGAGGAGGAGCTTGGAGACGTTCTCTTCGCGGTAGTCAATTTAGCGAGACACTTGGGAATCAATCCCGAGAACGCGCTTCAGTCGGCTAACTCGAAATTCTCCTCGCGTTTTCGCAATGTCGAAGCTCAGGCCGCCGAGAGAAACGTTAAAATGGAGGATCTGTCGCTTGAAGAGCTCGAAGATATGTGGCAAACTGCCAAGAGAGCGGTTGCCGGAGAGTAAAATCTAATTGTTACTGAACAGGGAGGATAATGGATATGCCTGAAATAATTGATAGGATCAAAGATGTCGTGGATGCGGAGATTCGTCCGATGCTGGAATCTCACGGAGGCGGGATCGACCTGGTCGGGTTCGACGAAGCGAACGGGGTCCTTAGTGTTCAGCTTACAGGCGGTTGCTGCGGATGCCCGGGCGCGCAGGCAACGATTCGCAACATTGTCGAAAACGTGGTCCGGGGCACTGTTCCTGAGGTGAGGGAGGTCGTCAGGGCATAGAGCGGTGAACGCCGTCGTGACGTCACTGCCATCTGAGTATCTGCTGTCCAAACTCTTTGGCGCCGGCGACGAAATTATCTCCGCAATTGAGGATCGCCTAGGACTTCGAATAGTCGTCAGGGGCACGGAGGTTCATATACCGAATGACGATCCGGTGCTTGCTGGCAACCTCGCTGACCTCCTCGGTCAGCTTGCCGAGATGAGCGGCAGAGGAGTACATCCTTCCGGCACGGAAGTGACGCGCGCGCTGGATGTATTGGCGTCGGGACGCAGGCCTGACGTTCTCTCTCTGCTTGACTCGGTCATCTGCCTGAACAACAGGGGCCAGAAGATACGTCCGTTCACAGCTGGTCAGAAGGAGTACGTTGACGCGATAGGACGTAACGACGTCATCTTTGCCGTAGGTCCAGCGGGCACCGGCAAGACATATCTCGCGGTCGCGGTTGCTATAGCGGCGCTCAAGGCATCCCTGGTTAGTAGGATTGTCCTGGTGCGTCCCGTCGTCGAGGCGGGGGAACACTTGGGCTACCTCCCCGGTGATCTCTCGGAGAAGGTTCAGCCCTATATAAGACCGCTCCATGACGCGTTTTATGACTTGCTGCCCCCGGACCGTTTTGGTCGTTATGTGGAGAAGGGTATTATCGAGATAGCGCCGCTGGCTTATATGAGAGGGCGTACGCTCAACAACAGCTTTATAATCTTAGATGAAGCCCAGAACACCACAAAAGAGCAGATGAAGATGTTTCTCACCCGGCTCGGGCTCGGTTCGAAGGCCGTTCTGACCGGGGATGTGACTCAGATAGATCTGCCTGGCAACAAGGAGTCGGGGCTCAAGATAATAGGCGACATACTGCGGGGCGTTCCGGGCATCGCGTTCTGCGCGCTCACCAGTTACGATGTCGTGAGGCATGACATAGTCCAGAAGATAGTGAAGGCTTACGAGTCTTATGAAAGCCGCAAGGAGTACGAGCATCATGGCGAAGATTCGCAGAAACTTGTCTCTTAACTGGATTCGGAATCTGACATCCAGGGGCGCGGGTGAATTCCGCAGGAGGAAGCGGGTCGGAAACTCCGGTGTATTTCGGATTGTTCTGATCTTGAGCGTGGGGCTCATAGCATTCTTGAGCTGGTTTGTTGTAGACAGAAACGAGAGCTATAGAATCGGCTCTCCCTCTCCAAGGACCTATCTTGCGCAGAGTTCAGCGCGGTTTGTGGATAAATCCGCGACAAGCGAGATGAGAAATCAGGCGGCTGATCAGATAGTGAACGTCAGGGTCAGAAATGACAGGATGACCCAGGTTGTTCGTGAGCGCATATTAGAATTGAAGGAGAGCGGAGGGCTGAGCTTTGCCCCTCCGAGGGTGGTGGATTTACTCGGCGAGGTATCTATGGACGTTCGCGAGCGGATACTCGCTACTGTTATAGAGGTTGCGGAGAAGAATTACGACAAATCCGTGAGCTGGACCGAGCAGACAGGAATTATATGGGACAGCCTCAGGCCGATTGATATTCCTCAATCCGAGAAGAATATCGCGTTTCAACTGCTGGATACGCTGCTAGCTCCAACTGTCACGGAAGATCCAGAGATGACCGGGAGACTGCGCGAGGAAGTCAGTCAGAAGATTCCATCGGTGGTGCGCGAAATACGTCTGGGTGGCGTGGTGGTCCGGGAGGGACAGACCGTAACGCCGGCGATCGCGGAGGTGCTTCGCAATCAAGGATACCCCGATGCGGCGCTGCCATGGAAGCAGCTGATATTCGTCGTCCTCGTTACATTTGCGTGGTCCCACTGGCTCACATGGCTTGCCGAGAGAAACGAGAACCCGCTTACCAATAAGGAACTGACGTATATCGCGGTCATTCTCGTGATTGACTGGATCACACAGCGATGGCTCGCGACGTGGGACATAGACTCGCTCTCCCTTCTCGCTCTCTCCGGCTGGCTCTTCATGACGGTGCCGGCAACATTCGCGTTTCACGTCACTCTTGGCGGTGGTTTGATCGGATACCTGCTCGCGTTTCCGAGCATGACATCTGTCATAACGGTAGGTTTTATAGTATGCGGAGTGGCATCCGGCGCGAGTATCCTCTGTATAAGGGATGCGTCGAGCCGTATCATGATCTGGAGGAACATATTCAGCCTCGGATTATGTCTGACATTCACGTCTATGTTTGTGAGATGGGGCCTCGATCTGGCCCTGAGCTGGGAGATGCTCGGAGTTTACCTGGGTATGTCCGCGCTCTGGAGCAGCCTCGTCGTGGCGGTTCTCCCCCTGTGGGAGTCGGTCTTCGATATAATATCCCCACTGCGCTTACTGGAGATGAGCCATCCGTCAGAGCCGCTCTTAAAACGCCTTCAGCTTGAAGCTCCAGGGACATACCACCATACCATAACAGTGGCGACCATGGCGGAAGCTGTCGCGGACAAGCTCGGCATGAACGGGTTACTTGTCAGGACTGGCGCCTATTATCACGACATAGGAAAGCTCAAGCGTCCTCATTACTTTGTCGAGAACCAATCCTTCGGCGACAATATTCACGACAGGCTTGCCCCACAGGACTCAGCCAGGATGATTTTAGCTCACGTATCCGACGGCCTTAAACTTGCGGATGAATACAAACTTCCCCAGGGGATAAAGGATTTCATCGCCGAACACCATGGAAAGACGTGCCTCAGTTACTTTTACAACAAAGCCGTTGCAGCTGACAAGGAGGCTGGAGGAGACGGTCAGAGAATAGATAGGAACGACTATTGTTACCCTGGGCCGATCCCGCAGCACAGGGAGACAGGTCTTCTGATGCTGGCCGATTCGATAGAGGCCGCGCTAAAGGGACTCAAAAGCCCGCTTGTGGGGAAGCCTGAACTCGGAAAGATGGTCAGCAACGTCATCGATTCAAAGATAATAGCCGATCAATTTATCAACGTCGATCTCACTATGCGGGATGTCAGCGCGATCAAAACGGCATTCGCGGAGGTATTGGTGTCGATGTACCACACCAGGGAGGTCAAGCCCATAGCCGCGGTCGAAAGTGAAAGACCGGAGGCGCGCGGCGTGGAGACGGGCGAAAGCCAGGAGGTTGCGGATAGCGCTGCCGGAAATGGCGATCACGCTCGCATCGCTGAAGTCACAGCCGCTGTAGAGGGCACGGATTCTTCGACGGCGTCAGAAGAGGGGGATCCGTCCCAAGGAGAGGGAGATGGAAGCGCGAGTGAGACCGTCCCCGGGTTCAGGAGCGATCTTTGATACTTAAAATTGATGTATCCGATTTCAAGGGGATCGAAGGTTCGTCTGGCCTGGACATCCCAGCGTTGGAGTCGAAGATCGGCTCCTGCTTTGCCTCGAAAGATCTGATGGTGTGCGATGTTGCGCGTGTTGCGCTGACATTTGTCTCGAAAACTGATATAAAATACTTGAACTCCATGTATCGGGATGTCCCGGAACCTACCGACGTACTTTCATTTCCCCTGTGGGAGGAGGATGGGGTGTTTTCGCCTCCTCCATGGAGAGAAGAACTCCCATTGGGTGATGTGGTGGTATCTCCTGAATTTGTCAGGGATAACGCTGGCTCTGGGAAGATCGCTTACGACGGCGAAATGGTCCTTGTCGTGATTCATGGAATTTTGCATCTGGTCGGCTTTGACCACGATACGGAGGAACGGAGGATCGCCATGTGGGATCTCCAGGAGCGTTTGCGGGATAGTTATTTCAGCGGGCGCTCCGATGAAGATTGGGAGGATTGATGCGGCAGTGAGTTCTGACTTGGCTGGTAGTATCGGCCTGCTGTTGTTATTGCTCTTGTTGTCGTTCTACTTCAGCACGACAGAGACCGCGATAACCGCGGCAGGGAAGATGAAGTTAAAGGCTATGGAGAATACTCATCCGGATAGAAAAAAAGGATTCGCGTGGCTGGCTGAGAATATACAGAAATCGCTCACTGTTACGCTTGTGGGAAATAATGTGGTCAATATCGCGGCAAGCTCTGTAGCCACCGCGATGTTTACGCTCCATTTCGGGAGCGCTTACGGGCCTCTGATCGCCATTGCGGTGATGGCCACGCTTGTCGTCATCTTCTGCGAGATACTTCCGAAGAACATTGCGATTACACACAAGGAGTCTGTGATATACCGCTCGCTCCCGGTGCTGAAGGCATTCACTTTTTTCCTTGCCCCTGTGATATACCTTGTGCAGCGTATAGTATGGTTCGTTGGAAGACTTCTTGGTTTGAGCCTGGACACATACGGTTCGTTTGTTACGAGAGAAGATCTTGAGATAATGGTGCATGCGAGCGAGGCGTCGGGGGTGATAGAGGAGGACGAGCGCAGGATGATAAGCGGCGTTATATCGTTTGAGGAGACCAGGGTCTCTGAGATAATGGTGGCTCGCACCGACATGACCACCATACCGTCCGACACCACGGTAGAGAGAGCGTCTGGTGTCTTCCTGGAGAGCGGGCACTCGCGCATTCCCATCTACGAACGCGAACTCGACAAGATAACCGGGGTGCTGTACGTGAAGGATCTGCTCTCTCCCCTGTCGCTCGGCAAGCTGAATGTCAAGGTCGCGGAACTTCAGAGGGAGCCGCTGTTTCTTCCGGAGACAATAAAGACGGACGAGGCGTTCGAATTGATGAAGAAGTCGAAGACCCACATCTCCATAGTTGTGGATGAGTATGGAGGCACTGCCGGACTTGTGACGCTTGAGGACATCCTGGAGGAGATAGTCGGCGATATACAGGACGAGTATGACGACGAGATCCCTGACATATCGAGGGAGAACGACGGATCGTATCTGGTGCAGGGATATGTCAATCTGGATGAACTCTCCGAAGTGCTTGACTATCCGTTCGAGTTCGACGATGTTGATACCGTTGCGGGTATGCTCCTCTTGTTGAAGGGGAATTTTCCAATAGAGGGCGAGTCCGTGATCTATGGCCCGTGGAGGATAAACGCAGTCGAGGTGGTTGATCACAGGATATTGCAGGTAAGGGTGGAGCGCGTTGGAATTGGCGAGGAGATGGCACATGGAGAATAATAAAAATGTCTGACGCGGTATTCCGCTCTGGCTACGTAACTCTCGTCGGAATGCCGAACGCCGGTAAATCGTCGCTTATTAACGCGCTGTTGCGCGAGAAGGTCGCCGCTGTTTCAGACCGCCCGCAGACTACGCGCAACGCAGTCCGGTGCATACTTACAACCGGGGAGTATCAGATAATTCTGGTGGATACGCCCGGCATCCACAGACCGAGACACGCGCTCGGGGAGTTTATGATGAAGGAAGCTTCTGGGGCCGTTGACGCGGTGGATGCCGTCTGTTTCGTAGTGGACGTCACACGGGAGCCTGACCATGTATGGGGAGAACCCCTCGATTCGATCGCTGGCTGCCGAAGCCCTATCATCTTAGTGCCGAACAAGATAGACTTGGTCCGAAACATGGAAGTCTTCTGGAAACGCGTCGCCCTGCTTCAGGAGATGACAAGGTCTACTTCTGTCATTCCAGTCTCAGCGGTGAAAGGGACAAATCTCGACGTACTGAGGTCCGAAATGGCTAGATTTCTGCCGGAGGGCGAGCGAATCTACCCGGAGGATGTCGTCATGGACACTACGGAGAGGTTCCTGGCGGAGGAGATAATAAGGGAGAAGATCATTCGGCTGACAGAGGATGAAGTGCCTCACAGCGTGGCAGTTGTAGTGGAGGAATTCAAAAACCCGGAAGAGTACCCTGAGATGACGAGCATCGAGATAAGGGCTGTTATTATAGTAGAGCGGCCAGGGCAAAAGGGCATCCTCATAGGAGACAAGGGCGCGATGATCAAGGCGATCAGGGGCGCGGCAAGGATCGAGATGAAGAAGAGATTTGGGTATCCCGTCTCCTTGGAGCTTTGGGTAAAGGTGAAGCCTGGATGGAGAAAGTCCAGGATCGGGATCGAGCGCGCGGGGTATCGCCGCGGGTGAAGGGGGGAGTTCTTCCCCGCTTAGACGCGGAAGACGCGTTCCCACAGGGTCCTCACAGGGCCAGTGGGGTTGTCTTGCGTAGAAAAGACGCTCCGGCCAAGTCTCAGAACCTGCTCTTGTTTCTCAAATCGTATGGGGCGATCTGGGTAAACGCTCCTGGGGCGGACGGGTCAAAAAACAGGTTCGGAGCAGGGACTGAACCTCTGGCGTGGGGAGATTTTGACCTCTATCAGAGCCCAAGAAGGTTGTATCTGCGAGGCGCGGACGTCCGCGAGGCCTTTCTGAAAGTCCGCGGGTCTCGGCGTGCTCTGTTTACTGCCGTCTCGTGGTGCGGAGAACTCGCGTCGAGACTTCCAAATAGGGCCGAAAGCGACAGTCTGCTGTCGCTTCTGTGGGGAAGCATGAAAAATCTCGCTTGCGGCATCAATCCAACTCTGCTCCGCGTGAGATTTGCGTGGAGGTGGGGAAATCTCTGGGGAGTTGCTCCATCCCTCGATTCCTGCTCGTCATGCGGCAGGAAAATTTACTCCGATTATGAAGGAGTTGTTTTTAGGACTCGAACTGGCCTGTTGTGTGACAGGTGCTATCACATCAAAACCGCATACGAGCCTCTGGCGACTCCGGCTCTGCGCGATATCTTTCTCTCAGCCACACTTCCATTAGATAAATTTACTTCATGGGCTGCGACTCGCGGCCAAGACGCGACGGACCGAGATATGGAGATTTGCGTCTCATGGCTGTTTTCATTTCTGTGAAGGATGGTTCGGCATAGCGCGGCAGCATCTGCCTTGCGGCGGCTGAAGCCGGTTACGCCAAATATTTACGGGTGAGCAGAGTCTGGGATATATACTTAAAAACAGTAAAAAGTCTGTCATATATACATTTCCAACGTCTTGACATATGGAGAGGAGAGGTGTAATATTCCACTCGCTGTCGCTCAAGCGGCGGCAATAAAGATAGGCACCATGACACTGTCCTCCATGAGAGGGCGGC
>JAIRWR010000011.1 GCA_031268885.1 Synergistaceae bacterium | reverse complement strand
GGGCTTTCGTCGTTGCTTTAGCAGGAAAGCGGCGTTTCACAACTTTGTCATTATTGTCGTTGGGTTCATGTGGGCATACTGCAAATAATTCGTTCCAGGATGGATTCAAGAGGCGATCCCGACCTATCGAACGCGGCATGATATTTACGAACTTTGAACTCTCAAGGTTGTTGACTTTCGGCGTCAATTTTTGTCGTCTGGAGCATTTTACCTAATAAAATAAGCGAAGGTTGCGTTTGGCGTTTTAGCGGAGGTTCTGTAGAATCCGCTATGATGCGGTGTCCAGCTGAAAGAAACAGAAGCTGGGGGGTGGTAGACGCACATCAGCCAGCGCGGGGTTCATAGCGATTTTCCATAATCGCGTATTGAAAAACGCCGGGAGTCTGTCCCGGGAGTGGTTGGGGATGGCTTGACGGATATTCGAGCCCCTCATAGTTTGGAAGGAGATACATGAATGAGTAATAAGAAGCTGACCGTTTTAGCACTCTTTGTCATAACGCAGCTTGTATTCAGCGCCAGCGCGTTTGCGGGTGCGACGTATACATGGACAGGGAAGGGCGCTAATAGTGATTGGGGTAATACTAACAACTGGACTGGAGGAACTGCTGGTTCGGTACCAGGTAAGGTTACCGATGATATAGCGGTCATCCCAGGAAACGCGAATGTTGTAGTCAGTCCTGATGTTGGTAGTAACGTCAAGTGGGAACTACAGCTTCTTGATGGTTCATCATTAATTTTTGTTGGTGAACGTAAGCTCTCTTTTGGGACGGGCTCCAGGATTAATGCTCAGGGGGACGCTATAATCAGTGGAGATGGGTATATTTCGAATGTTCCTATCGTTGAGGTCGCTGCCGGGAAGACACTTACCGTGGATATTCCTATCTCCGGCGACTCCTCTAAGGGTGGAACTGGCACATTAAAATTGACCGCGCAGAATCCGCCTAATAAAGGAACTGAGCCGAAATTTACTGTTAACGCGGGTACGCTGGTTCTCTCTAACTCAAAACTTGTTAAGAGTAATGACGCCGCTTTAACAGTCAACGCTGGAGGAACACTCCTCCTGGATGGGGACCTTACTTTTGCTGGTACAACTAACGTAGTTATTGGTGACCCAACAGCAAGAATTGGTATTCCAGTGTGGAGTGAAGTTAAAGTCACCGAAAACGCGGCATTCGGTACTGGTACTAGCACTGGTGGCTGGGATCTGATTATCTCCGGTGATCTTGAACTTGCTACTACCAATAATCCGTTCCCAACTAAGCCCAAGGTTACTGTGACCGGCGAGTTGACCGTCAGTAGCGCCCCTGTGATCGAAACCCTGAGCGGCAGTGGCGACATCTCGCTTCAGAGAGACAGAGAATTGAGAATAGAACCCGCGTCAGCGTCAACGTCTGTCTTCAGCGGAGTCATCGACGGCTCTGGAGGTCTGTCGTTTCATCCCGCTGTCGCTTCAACACTCACCCTTACCGGCAGCAACACTTACAGTGGCGGATCGGTAGGGACAAAAATTGGCGGCACAGCGGCAACGTTACGGATCGCTAATTCATCAGCGTTGGGGACCAGCAGGCTGGGAATTGTCAGTAAGAGCACGCTCATCGCTTCCGGCGACATTACTCTGCCGAACACTGTGGATATTTCCGCCAACACCGGCCTCGAAGTAAATGTCCCGGCGAATAGTTCGCTTCAATTAAATGGCCAGCTTGAAACGGAGGCTGAGATAACAAAGAGCGGAGAGGGTTCTCTGATACTGAACGGCAGAGTCGCCACTTCAAGTTCAAACAAGATAGTTGTAAACGATGGTATCTTGAAGATAGCGAAAGACGGCGCGGCGGACTTTATTGATCTCGATCTGGCCAACGCGAGAGCAGTTCTTGAACTCGGCGATCCGAACCAGACGCACGAGCCAGATAGCGCTGACAGTTTCAGCGTAGGAAATGTGTCGTTTAAAGTCAAACTCAACAGTGATAATCTGACCACCCCATATCTGACAGTTTATGGGCGTCTTAACAATACCGGTCCAACCAGAATTGTTGCTGATGTCGCTGGTTCATACAAGACGGGCGACAAGTTTTTGGTGCTCGCGGTGGATAATGTGCCCTCACTTGACGTAAGCGGATTTAGTGTGGTAAATGAGACCGGCGCTCCGCATCCTGATTTTAATGTTGAGCGTTTTACCAGCGCTAAAGTCAGCAGTGGCATAGCCCTGGTGGCCAAGAATGACCGCACCGTCCTCACGCCCGTAATCGGCGATCCAGAGACGAATCAGCTCACGGTTAATATCTCCGCGCTCAAGACGCATGTGATCAACGTCCCTGTGGCAACTGAGGCAGGTCTTGACAGATCTCAGACCTCCGCGGTGCTAAACGACGGCGCCACCGATCATAAGTTGACAGTCAATCTGGGCGGTTTTGTTGTTGGCCCGCCGGCAAGTCAGGGAATAGTCATCTCCGGCCTGCCGACCACGCTAGCGGTCGGCACATACGACATCACCGTAAATACGGCGATTGCTTCCGTCGCTTCGATAGTCGGCGAACCAGCAGTTCCCAAGACGCTGAGCTTGGTGGTATCCGGTCTCGCGGACCCCGTAGCGGAGGTAACTGGCAAGCCGACAGAAACGAATGGAACTATTCGCGTTGAAGGCACGGTTCCCGCGGGGACTACTGTTGATTCAGCCGCGGCAAAAGCGTTGCTGTCAAGATACGGCGCCTTCACCGTCTCTATTACGGACGGCAGGTTTATAGTAGATGGAGTGGCGAATAACATAACCCCAACGGCAGGCGTGCGTATACCGGTAACCTTAGCCGGCAGAGAACGCTTTGTAGTCGTCAAAATCAGAGCGAAAGAAAATCCTCTTGAGTTTACAGGATCTCGTACCCCTAAGAACTGGCAGACGACTCTGACGAGCGATGAAAGAGGCATAACCCATTTCGTGACTCTAATTCCAATCGATGTGGCGCCTGCTGATATTAATAGGGTGGAAGATATAAATATACTGGGTACTGGGTTTGCGATCAGCTATGCTGACGCTGAAATTTTTGCTGAGGGAAGAGGCGCGACAGCCGAAATTCCCCGCATAAGGGCGACCGGCACGGTAACAGCGGATGACGCGACAATCACCAGTGTGGAATACCGTGTAGGCATCAACCGTTACAGGCAGTCGGGCATGAATATTGACGTCCTGAACGACACCAGAGTCGTCGACAACAGAGTCGGCGGCGGTGGCAGCAGCGGTTGCGACGCTGGCTTCGGAGTGTTCGCGCTAGCGGCGGTAGTAGCCCTTCGCAAGAGAGGCTAAATCATAGTAAATTAAAAGCCAGCAACAGGTAACATAAGGTAATACTCCAAGCCGCGCCCCTAAATGCGCGGCTTGGTCTTTGAACGCGCTCCCCCCACCCCATGAAGATAACGCGAAGTTTTAGAGCTTTGGACTCTCTAGCTAGTCAAGAGAACAATTGCCTATTAAGATTGAATGCTATTGTGTTATAATATTATCAGGTGGTTATGATTTTTATCTTGCGTTTTAGCATCTTACGCGAGAAAACATATTTAATTGATACTAACCTGCATTTGAACAGGAATTAATGTCTATGTCGAGTTTCCGGAGGCGCTTGATTCAACCTTTTTAACTTCAGGCGCGGATTTCAGATTGGCATGAATTCTCGTACTTGTAAGTTGTGCCAATATTTCTCTTGAATTATTGCTCTGAATCCTTGGAGTTGTGGCAAGGTAGTCCAAACTCAAATAATTAAGGAGGCATGTATTATGTTTGTCGAATTCAGCACCGAACAGAAGATGGTCCAGAAGATGGTCCGCGAGTTTGCCGAGAAGGAGGTCGCGCCGCTCAACCAAGAGATGGATCGGGAAGGATTCCCTCATAAGCTCTTTGATAAGATGAAGGAGAACGGATTCCTCGGAATACACTTCCCGGAGAAATACAAGGGCGGTGACGGAGATGCCGTAACTAGCGCTCTTACGATCTACGAACTCGCAAAGGCGAGCGCGAGCGTCGCCCTTGCCCTGGACGCACACTGGCTTGCCGCCGACACCATTCTCGCGCACGGCAGCGAGGAACAGAAGCAAAAATACCTCGCCCGCGCCGCGACTGACACCATATTCGCGTTCTCCCTAACTGAGCCCTGCGCCGGCTCTGACGCGGCCGGAATCCAGACCGTCGCCGAACAGTCCGGTGACGGATATGTTCTCAACGGGACGAAGGCCTGGTGTACGAACGGCGGTGTGTCCGGAGTCTACGTCATCCTCGCCAAGACCGACAAGACGAAGGGCGCAAAGGGAATATCCGCGTTTATCGTGGAAGAATCAAACCCTGGCCTAAAGGTCGGCAAAAAAGAAGATAAGATGGGAATGAGGGGTTCCCAGACTACGGAGCTCATCCTGGATGACTGCAAGGTGGGACATGACGCGCTTCTGGGCAGAGAGGGCGACGGATTCAAGATCGCCATGATGGCTTTAGACGGAGCGCGCATAAGCATCGGAGCTATCGGAGCCGGTCTGTCCGAGACGGCCCTTAAAGTGTCGAAGGAGTACGCGGCCCAGCGCCAGGCATTTGGCGGGCCAATTGCCAACCTCCAGGCGATTCAATTCAAGATCGCTGAGATGGCCATCGGAATCGAGGCTATCAAGCTCATGACGTTCGACGTCGCCAGGATGAAGGCTGCCGGAATGCGCCACACTAAAGAGGCCGCGATGGTAAAGGTGTTTGCCGGAGACCATTCGGTCAAGTGCGCGCTGGAGGCGATTCAAATTCACGGAGGCTACGGGTACAGCAGGGAATACCTGCCGGAACTGCTGCTCCGGGACGCCAAGCTGCTGCAGATCGGCGAGGGAGCTACCGAGGTACTGCTCATGCTGATCGGCAGGACGGAACTCGCGACGAAGTAGGAGGGCTCTAAATCCTTGAATACGATAGTTGTCTGCGTCAAACAAGTCCCCGCCACGAACGACGTCAAGATCGACCCTGTCACTAAAAACCTCGTCCGCGAATCGGTCGAAGGGATAATGAATCCCTACGACAAGAACGCGGTCGAGGAGGCGGTTCGCATCAAGGAGAGGACGGGCTGCAACGTCATAGCCCTCAGCATGGGACCTCCCCAGTATAAGGAGTCGCTGAGAGAGGCTATCGCCATGGGCTGTGACGACGCGATCCTGTTGAGTTCCCGCGCTCTTGGGGGCGCCGATACCCTGGCGACCGCCTATACGCTGAGCAAGGGCATAGAAAAGATAGGGGGAGCCGACCTGATTCTCTTCGGACGTCACGCGGTAGACGCGGATACCGGGCAGGTTGGGCCGATCACAGCCGAATTTCTCGGATTGCCCCAGGCGACGTTCGTCACGCGCCTGGAACTTGAGGACGATGGATGGCTGACAGCCGACCGGCTCTCCCCAGCGGGCGCCGAGACAGTCAGAGTCAAGCTGCCGGCGGTTGTGACCGTGACCGGCGAGATCAACACGCCGCGTTACGCCGTTCCAATTCGAATAATGAAGGCGGCCAGAAGAGATATCCTCGTTTACAACGAACAAGATCTCGGATGCGACCCTGAAAGAATAGGCATAAAGGGCTCCAGGACAGTTGTGACGTCGGTCTTCACTCCTCCAAAGCCCGACCGGGGTACTGTGATGATCGAGGGAAGCGCTGAGGAGGCCGCCCGCAGGGTGGCCGGTATCCTGTCCGACGCTGGCGTTCTATGAAGAAGGAGAACATGAACGATGAGCGAGAATGAGAATATCTGGGTTTTCGCGGAACAGACAGACGGCCGCCTGGCCGGAGTCGTTCCAGAACTGCTGGCTAAGGCAAGGGAACTTGGAAAAAAGACCGGGGGCTCGGTCATGGCTGTTCTGCTCGGGGACGACATTGAAAAAATTCCCTCTGAGTTGTTCTCTTACGGAGCGGAGGGAGTCATAGAGGTGGAATCCCCCAACCTGAAGGACTACAGACCAGTCCCCTACGCGCTGACACTTCGAACTCTGGTGGAAAAGCGCCATCCGTCCATCCTCCTCTTCGGCGCGACAACAGTGGGGAGAGATCTGGCCCCGAGGCTTCAAGCAAAGCTTCTGACCGGCCTGACAGCCGACTGCCTCGATCTCGGCGTGGATGAGAACGGTATTCTGATCCAGACAAAGCCCTCCTACGGCGATAACATCATGTGCCAGATTATCTGTCCGAATACAAAGCCGCAGATGGCTACAGTCAGGCCCAAAGTCTTCTCTCCGATGGAGAGGATCGAAGACGCGGCTGGACCCGTTGTCCGAGAGGAGATCAATCTCCCCGATGATGAGAGTTATCAGGTGATCGGCAGAAGTACGGCAGATATCCGCGAGACATCGATCGCGGACGCAAAGAGGCTTGTATGTATTGGGAGGGGCGCTTGCGCCGAAGAGACTGTCGAAACCGCAAGACAACTGGCGGGCGAGCTGTGCGCCGCCCTGGGAGTGACGCGTCCGCTCACCGATTCTGGACAATTCACTCACGATGACCAGGTCGGGCAGAGCGGAACCACCGTCAAGCCGAAACTCATCATCAATTTCGGCATATCGGGGGCCGTGCAGTACACGGTCGGAATGCAAAACTCCGAGCTGATCATCTCCGTCAACAAGAATGAGGACGCGCCGATCTTCGGGATATCCCACTACGGTTACGTCGGCGACGCCGCCGAGTTTATGACGGAGCTTACCGGAGCGCTGAAAGGTTACAAAAAATAAAGGAGGATACGCATATGAGCGGGAAAAGTCTAGTCCCAGAGTTTGGCCCTTTAAAGGGCGTGCGGGTTTTATGCAGCGGCAGCATCGTAGCGATGCCTCACGCGGCAAATATGATGGCGGATTTCGGCGCCGAGGTAATAAACATCGAGCGTCCCGGCGTTGGCGACACATTCCGCGGGCTCGCGCCGTTCGTCAAAGAGGGCGACAAGATCGTCAGCACGAGCTGGGCGCAGGACGCCCGCAACAGGATGAGCCTCACCATGGAGCTGGATCTTCGCAATCCCGACATCAAGGAGATATTCATGGGATTGGTTAAGCAGAGCGATATATTCATGGAGAACATGGTCTGGCTCGACAAGTACGGAATAAGCGACGACGAGATGCTGAAGGTCAACCCAAAGCTTGTGATAGTTCACATCAGCGGCTACGGCCGTCCTCAGTTCGGAGGGGACACAGAGGTTGCGGATCGCGCGTCCTACGACATGATCGGTCAGGCGTACAGCGGATTTCTGTGGCTGAACGGCGATTCCGACCGCCTGCCGATGCTGACGAAGCCGTGGACCAACGACTACGTCTCCGCGCTTACCGCCTGCTTTGGGGCGTTGTCCGCCTATATCCACGCTAAGGAGACTGGAGAGGGGCAGATTGTGGACGTCGCTCAATTCGAGGCGATGGGGCGTATACTGTCAGATACCATCGTCAGCTACACCGAGGCCAAGACGGTGCGGCAGCGCTCCGGAACGAAGGCCGCGGCATTTCAGCCGTACGGGCTCTTCGAAACTAAGGACGACCGCTACATTGCGATAGGGGCATTCGGGCCGGCGGTCTACAAGCGGAGCATAACGGCAATTGGGCTGGATCCTGAAGTGTACACTTTCAAGGAGTGCGCGTCGTCGGAGAAGGCGTGCAAGTCGGAGAAGGGTACGTTCGTCGATCAGAGCTTCCAGAAATTCTGCAAGGAGCACACCTGTGACGAGATCATAAAGATAATGAA
Organism: Synergistaceae bacterium; assembly: GCA_031268885.1. Classification (GTDB taxonomy): domain Bacteria; phylum Synergistota; class Synergistia; order Synergistales; family Synergistaceae; genus JAIRWR01. The sequence continues at coordinate 14,374 of JAIRWR010000011.1, read as the reverse complement.
CAGATCGAAGGTCGGATGCGCGAGGGTGAACTCAGCTGCCGATGTTGTCGAGGATCCGCACTGGCTGGGGCGCGACGACATAATAGAGTACGAGGATCAGACACTTGGCCGGAAGATAAAGGCGTTTGGCATCGTGCCAAAGATGAGCAAGACGCCCGGCAAGGTCTGGAGGGGCGCTCCGACAATGGGGCAGGATACTGAAAACATCTTAAAGACTCTCCTGGACTACGACGACGCCAAAATTAAGGATCTGCGGGAGAAAAAACTCATCTGACCCATAGAATTCAACGTTAAAAAGGCCCTGGGGGAGATCTCAGGGCCTTTTTAACGTATTCTGGGAGCCTGGGATTATTGACGCGCGCCGCGCGATGGGATAATATGACAGCGCTGAATTGAATCTTTTGTGTGAGGTATGACCGTTGAAGATGAAGAGCTGAGGAGTCGCCGGGTAAACGTTATCATCTGAGGATGTCTTACTGGCGATTTCAGAATACCGGATATTTTATGACGCGGGCTCTGCTGTTTTTACTGCGGAGGGTGTCTTTCCTGTTTGTTCGGTAGAGTTCTTCTCGCTGTTATCCTCATCTGATGTATTAAACACATTATGTGTATTATACGCGCAGACAGACGCCGCCGAACGACATGAGTTCAGGAGGCGTTTTTTTATGAGTTCATCATTTCTTTTGAAGGCTGTGAACATCTGCAAGACATACGGAGACAGGGTTATATTTAAGATCGGTCGTGTGGAGCTGTACCGCGGGGAGAGGATCGGTCTCGTTGGGAGCAATGGGGCGGGGAAGAGCACGCTGCTCTCGGCTCTGATGGGGGAGATAGATCTTGACGATGGGAGTATAGACACGAGGGGATTTGCGTCGATGATTCGTCAGGAACAGGACCCGGATTCCCTCAGGAGTTCGGACGTCCTTGAGGACGCGGGGCGGGGGAGAGAGTCGTTTCTGGCAACCACGCTGTCCGCGCGTCCGAGCGGAGGAGAGCTCACCAGGGCCGCCATAGCGGAGGCACTGGCCCGGAAGCCGGATATCATATTCGCCGACGAGCCTACAACTAACCTCGACATGGAGGGCATCGACAGATTGCGGCGATTACTCGTGTCGTTCAATGGCGCTCTTGTGCTGGTCTCTCACGACAGAGGTCTTCTCGATGATGTGTGTAACGAGATATGGGAGTTGGAGAATGGCTCGCTGAGGGTCTTCCCTGGAAACTACTCGGAGTGGCTGGTCCAGAGGCAGAGGGAGCGCGATCTTGCCTCGTCTGAATATGATGAGTTCAGACGGGAGAGAAGACGCCTGATGGATGCGGCTCGCAGAGTGAGCGATCGGGCAGGAAGGGCCGGCAGGCCCCCATCCCGGATGTCGCGAAGCGAGGCCCGCGTTAATCCGGGGAAGGGACTCAGGGCTCAAGGAGCGCTCAAAGCGACGGCTGGAGTAATATCTAAACGCGCGGAGACTCTCGAAAAAAAAGAGCGTCCGCTGGATCTACCAGAGATAAAGATGGCGCTCGGCGTATCCTCACGGATCGCCTCCGACTTCGCGATAAGGGCATCGGGACTTACGGTTGCGTTTGACGGCCGCACAATCCTCAATGACGTGAGCTTCGAGGTCAGGACGGCTAAGCGAACGATCCTGCTTGGACCGAACGGCAGCGGCAAGACGACGCTGTTCGACATGATAGCGCAAGGGAGACCGCCGATAAGAATAGCGCCTGGCGCAAGGATTGGGTACTTCAGTCAGAGACATGAATCTCTGAATCTCTCCCGCTCCATACTGGAAGACGTCAGAAGCGGGTCCGACCTCCCAGAAGACGAGATCAGGACAATTCTGGCGAGGCTCGGGATAAAGGGAGGCGACGTACATAAGAGGTGCGGCAACCTCTCCGGGGGAGAGCGAGCAAAGGTCGTCTTCGCGTCGCTATTCGCGTCGAATTTGAACACGCTGATATTGGATGAACCGACAAATCACATAGATCTTTATACCACTGAGGCTCTTGAAGCCCTTCTCCTGGCCTGGAAGGGAACGTTGGTGCTAGCGTCCCACGACATGAGGCTCGCCGGAAGTGTCGGTGACAGACTTCTGATAATAAACGGCGGGAAGATCAGGACGTTTGAGGGACCGCTGGCGGAATATGAATGATGGGCTTGAAGTTTAAAACAGACAACTTCTATAACCGGGAGACCCGTGAGCGTTACAGAAGTTGCCCTTGAAATCAACGATCAGGCGCGGATCTTTTCGATCCGCGCCCCTGTCAGCTTATTATGCTATTAATCCCACACTTCATCTGTGGTGGGCACGGCATCCTTGATTATTCCGGCCACCTTTGTGACGTTGTACATCTGCTCAAACTCGAGGTTTTCGGAGATCATATTTCCGCCCCATGTTCCGCCGCCAAGGGTCAGAGTTGGCGGGAGCCCGTTGGCCGTCGTGTTTCCCGCGCTGGCGGCGCCAATCTGCTCTACCAGCAGACGTCCTACCGGCAGCTGCTCGCCGCAGTAGATGATCCTGTCCTTGTTTGTCGAGTAGATGATCGAGGTATGGCCGGCGCCCTCTATCAGCAGGTTAGCCCTGCCCATTGCGCACGCGTCCTCAAACTTTTCGTATGTGATAAATCGCAGGACTGGGAACATTATCTCCCTGCAGAGCGGCTCGTCCTTGCCGTACTTTTTCAGTTCGAAGAGCAGGAGCGGCGCGCTCTCTGGGACGTCAATGCCCAAAATCTTGCCGGCCTCGTGGGGAGTTTTGCCGACTATGGCGCGGTTGATCGGGCCGTTGTCGGGGAATATAATCGGACGAATCTTATCGACGGCCGCTGGATCCTCCAGCACATAGCAGCCCTTTGCCTTGAACGCGTCCAGCACTTCCTGTTTGCGGGCCTTGGGGATGTACAGAACCTGTTCTCCGGTGCAGAGCACGCCGAAGTCGTAGGTACGGCTGCCGATGATGCTGAGAACCATCTTTTCTATTTCCTTGTAATCCTCATCCAGAATGACCTGCAGGTTGCCCTGGCCGACCCCGTATGCCGGCGTTCCGCTGGAGTAGGCCGCCTTGACCATGCCCGCTCCGCCAGTGGCGACGATGAGATCCGCGGCGCGCATCAACAGACCGGTGACCTCGATGGTGGGTTCGTCGATACACTGAACGAGGCCATCGGGCGCTCCCAATTTCTTCAGTTCGCCGTTGATAAGGTCAACGACGTGCTTGGTGCACTTCTTCGCGTTGGGGTGCGGAGCCACGATGATCGCGTTGCGTCCCTTGAGCCCGATCATGATATTGAACGCGGCTGTGGTCGTGGGGTTGGTGCTGGGCACGACAGACGCGATAACCCCTCTGGGCTTGGCGATGGTCGTCACATTTCCCACCGGGTCGTAATCGATGACGCCGACGGATTTCTTTCCCTTCATGTAATTCCAAAACTCGCGCATGGAGGCATGTTTTTTGGCCTTGTTGGCCGCTGAACCGAAGTGGGTCTCCTCGACCGCTTCATTCGACAGATCCCCTGAGTTATCGTAGATGATCTTGCCAGCCGCGCGGACTAACTTGTCAACCTGCTCCTGATTGTAGCTCTCAAGCTTGTCGACCGCCTCTTTTGCCTTTTTTACCAAGCCGTCAATGTACTCTTTGCTATCCATAACTTATCTTCTCCCTTCTATATCCTTGCTAAATCTAATCCGGATATACCACCGATTTTTCTTATACGGAAAAAACAGCGTAAACTCGCTTTACCATGTCTCCCTATCAACCGGAGAGCATACTCACTCAACCTGTTCCAGCCTGCCGGTTCCATGATACGGAATGGAACGGCCGCCGCGGAGTTAGTCTAAAAATGGCATAAGACCCCTGTGGCACGGCATCCCTCCCCGTATTGGCCATTATGCTTCGATACAATCGGCAAGTATTGATATTCTTTTAACTTGCTTTCGCGCCAACAGCGCCGGCGTTCTGCTGAGCAGCCGCGCGTAATTTCCGCATGGGCGCGATATTCACCGCGATTATGAGGATGACGAGGGACACCGCCGCCGCCGCGATCAGAACCCAGTACGCGCCCGCAAAACCAAAGCTCCTCCGAAAATATCCCATAGTGGCGGGACCTACACACTTGCCCAGGTATAGCATAGCGGTAAACGAGGACATTATCTGGGTGTAAAAGGCCCTTCCAAACGAGTCGGTGGTGACTGTGGCCGGAACCGAGGAGCTCAGCGGGAAGGAGAGGCCGCAGATGAGGATTGTCCCAACCGACATCGCGGTGCTGACATTGGTGAACTGTATCAGAAGGATCGTGCCGGCTATGAAGGCCGCTATCAGATAGCTGAGGTAGACTTTGTTGCCGAACTTGTCGGCGACGACTCCCGAGTACAGCATCGCGGCCGCGCCGATCAGAGAGAAGAGACTTGCGTAGTTAGAGGACCGAATCTGTTCAATTCCACTTGACTGCCAGAACGCTGGAGCAAACGACTGCCAGCCAGTGATCAACATGCCGCTCAACAAAACCCCGAGCATGATGAGCCAGAACGACATGGTTCCCCTCGCGGTGGGCAGATCCACGCCAAGGGGCTGCGCCGCGGCGCCTGGGGTTGCCGCGCTCCCGCCCTGTTTATCCCAGCCGAGAGCCTTCTGTCCCATCGATTCAGGCGTCCTTATGAAGAATATATTCGCGCCAAAACCGAGCACGAGAATGATTACGGCGTTTACGAGGTAAGCGTTGCGCCATCCGAACTGCTGGATCAGATTGCCGGTTAAAAACAGGCAGACTGCCGAGCCGAAGGCGGACCCTCCAAATACCATCCCTATTACCGTGGCCCGCTTCTCGATGAACCATGACGAAATTACCGCGGCCATACACGCTTGAGCCCCAAAGCCAAGCACCAGTCCCCCAATGGCCCCAGCCACGTATAGCATGAGAAGTCCGTTAGAGAGATAGAACACCACATAGTGCAAAGCGCACAGGCTTGTCGCGATAAACAGCGTCTTCTTTGCGCCAATCGTGGACAGAGCCTTGGGCACCGCGAAATTGGCGAAGAAAGCGGCTCCCGTGGCAAAGCTCACAATAAGGACGACTAATCCGGGATCCAGGGTAAACTCCCTCGCGAAGATCGGGATAAACAACCCAATAGTCGTGAGCATCCCCGAATGAACGAACATTATTATAAAACACCCTATGGCGACTCTGTATCCGGCAAAATCTTGTTTTTCTGCCATTGAAAACATCTCCTTCCTATAAATTGGTTAAAACACCAACACAAAGACTCGCTCCTCTGTCAACCCGTTCTCACCTTCCTTCATTAATGAACCTTTAAACAGAACATGCCCACGGCACGACATCCACTCAATAAAGTCTTGGAGACGCTCAAATCCCCAAGACCTATAGCGGTGCGCGCGCCATGAAAAATCTAATCGGCATCAACTCTCAAGAGATTGCGTCAGACAGGCCGGATCGTCGTCTACTTTCCGTAGTAGGCCAGTTTGACCAGTTCTTCCCACTGTTCGTCGGTCGGCTTCACCGGCGCTCCCAGTGTCGCTATGTCCTTTTTCGCCTTTTCGACGATCGTGCCGCAATGTTTTTCGAACGCTTCATCGTTATCCGCTTTCAGCCGTTTCCGGATGAAATCTTTCATTCCCTTTGGTATGTCGACCTTGTCGTTCAACGTCTTCACCGACTCGAGCAGCGAATTCGACCCTAGCAGGTTCGCCAGCTGACGATAGCGTTCCGAGACCTTCTCGTCTGACTTGTGGAATTCGATGATGTACGGCAACGTGATGGCGTTTGCCAGTCCGTGAGGCACCCCAAATTCCCCTCCGAATGAGTGAGCGATGCTGTGCACGATTCCCAGGAGGCTGTTTGCGAACGCCATTCCCGCAAGGTTCGCCGCGATCAGCATCTTCTCTCTGGCAACAGGGTCTTTTCCGTTCTCGTAAGCCGTTGGCAGGTATTCGAACGCCAGTTTGAGTCCCGCCATCGCCGGGCCCTCGGAGTATGGATTCGTCGTGGTGCTCGTGTACGATTCGATCGCGTGAGTTATCGCGTCGATTCCGGTCGATGAGGTCAGGCCCTTTGGCATAGTCAGGGAGAACTGGGGATCGAGGATAGCCACATCCGGAATCATTCTGCCCTTTCTGCACACTATCACGAATTTCTGCAGTTTATCGACATCTTTTACGACCGCTAAGCGAGTTACCTCGCTTCCGGTGCCTGCCGATGTCGGTATGCAGCAGAGCTTTGCTTTCTCCCTCAGCTTCGCGAATGTCTTTGGCGCCGCGACCTCGGCTAACTCGCTTACCTCTGGGTTCTCGTAAAAGATCCACATGGTCTTGGCCGCATCCATCGCTGAGCCGCCGCCAAAGCCGATGATCCAGTCCGGCTCGAATTTCTTCATTGCCTCGATGCCCTTCTTGATGGATGTGAACGTGGCATCTTCTTCGATGTCGGTGAATTTCTCCCACGTGAAGCCGCCCTTTTCCAGGGCGTCGGTTACCGGCTTCAGAAGCCCAAGCTCGTCGAGGATATTACCGGTCATTACGATAAAAGCTCGTTTTTTCGTTGACGCAAGTTCAGTTGAAAGCGCGCCTACCGCGTCTTCTCCGAAGAAAATTATGTCGCCGCCTAGCTTGGCCAGATTCATAGCATACCCTCCCGTAATGTTAAATCCGAATTCTTCTTGCACATACCGATGATCCTCAGGATTCGACTCCTACCGCAAATAACAAGCGGAGTTCATATTTAACGATAACTGCCGATTATTGATTTTTCATGGTGCGTACCGCCAACTTCAAACCATAACCACGACCGCGCCGCGGTTATAGCATTCATTGATTTTTAGTCAAAAAAATACTATTCCCTCTTATCTGCGAAAAAATTCACATACAAAAGGACAGACATTACCCCATGCATTTGGGTTTAATTGCTTAGTGAAACTGAAACGTAAAATCGGAAGCTAATCTATAATAATATCTTGTGGCCCCAATTGTCAATACTATTGTGATATCGATTTAAGGAAAAAAATCTCCCCCTATTCGCGCGGAGGCTCGCCCGTATTGTGCATTAACATCGCTGCTATGCCGGTCTGAAATCAGGCCCTGAAGTTAAAAGAACCTAAGCGAATGTTTATGAAGCCCGGCGGTGCGTCAACTTAGTTTGACTGTAGCCGTATATGTGCGTATAATTAAGAACAAAAAACGTATATTTACTAATGACTGATTCATTGAATAATGGTATACATCAAGTGGCGTATGCATTATGTTGTTCCGAGTTCAAATCATCATGAAGTCTCTATGGAGGTGACAAGTTATGAAGAAAAAATATCTTTTCCTTCTGTGCGCGGTTTTTCTGGCAATCCTGCCCGCTGCGGCGTTCGCTGCCGAAGCCGCCGAAGGGGGGATCGACGTCATGAAGGCGTATATCACCCTTGGCATTCTGTTTGCGGCCGCCGTGCTGTTTTTCACAGAGATTATCCCTCTGCCTGTCACGGCCGTGCTGGTCCCCGTGGCGCTGACCATGACCGGCGTCATAAAGGCGGGTCCGGCGTTTGCCAACTGGGGCGACACCACAGTCATTCTCTTCATGGCAATGTTCATAGTGGGCGAGTCCATATTCAAGACCGGTTTCGCCGACAAGGTCGGGGAGATGACGATGAGGCTCTCCGGTGGAAACGAGATGAAGCTGCTGCTGCTTACGATAGTAGTGATAGGCGCGATGTCCTCGGTGCTCTCGAACACCGGCACCGTTGCCGTGACAATGCCCATGGTCATAGCCATGTGCCGTTCCTCGAAGATAGCGCCCAGTAAATTGCTGATCCCGGCGGCCTTCGCGTCGTCGCTGGGCGGCACTATAACGCTGATAGGAACTCCCCCCAATGGGATAGTGAACGCTATGTTGAAGTCGGCGGCCGAGACTGCCCCGGAGGGATTGACGATTCGGGCTTTCGGTTTCTTCGAGTTCGGCAAGATGGGCATCCTCCTGTTACTCATGGGAGTACTGTATTACGCGCTGATTGGGCATCGTCTGCTCATCGACACATCAAAGCGGGAGAAGTCGAAGCTGGATGTCGAGGACGCGGAGGCTTCGGCCTCGCTCGCGGCGTCAAAGGCCAAACGCCGTACCGAAAAGATGTTTTACTCAGTCGCCATCTTCATATTCGTCGTCGCGATCATGGTCACTGAGATCATGCCGCTTCACGTCGCCGCGATGTTCGGCGTCTGTCTTGTGGTCATCTCGGGCTGCCTGACGATGAAGGAGGCGTACAACGCGGTGGACTGGCAGACGATATGGCTCTTCGCCGGCATGCTTTCGATGAGCACGGCGATGGCCGAGTCAGGCGCGGCCAAACTGGTAGCTCAGACGATTGTCGCCAAGGTGAGCAGCCCGATTGCCATCCTCGCCGTGGTGTGCCTGATCACAGCCCTGCTGACCAACTTCATGTCCAACACCGCGACCGCGGCGCTGATGGGTCCGCTGGCCATTCCTCTCGCTATTCAGACCGGGATAAACCCAATGCCTCTGGCGATGGGGATCGCGCTGTCGGCATCCTGCTGCTTCCTCACGCCGATTGCCACGCCCCCGAACACGATAGTATTCGGTCCTGGCAACTACAGCTTTGTCGACTACGTAAAAGCCGGCTGGCCTATCCAGCTCATGTCCTACATAATGTTCGTGACGCTGATTCCCCTGTTCTGGCCGCTGTAGGCATCCGGCCGCTCCTTGAGGCCGCTATGCCAGTTTGACAGATAACGTGTGAGAGTCCGATCTTGCTTGAATCGGACTCTCACCATGTTTAGCGCCATTATCAAGTACCCTGACCCGCGATTTGAGGCCTATTGCGTCGCCAACCGCGCATCTACCTGGATACCAGGGCTTTCTTGCCTTTGATTCTCAAGTCGGCGCCGTTATCCACTCTGAAGAACGCGAGTTCCTTCAGCAGATTAGCGGAAAGCCCCGAGAGCGATTCCGAGCCCTCGGCCACCTTTTCGGATGCGGCAGAGACTTCTACAATACCCGCCCTTATATTTTCGCTGGCGTTGGCAGTGTCATTTACCCTAGCGGACATTCCATGAATGGTCTCCGCTATCTCTTCGCTCGAAGCCGCCTGTTCCTGCGCCACAGCTGCCAGATCCTGTGTAGAAGCGGCTATGTCACGCAGGTACGAGATCATATTTCCGATTGCGGCCTCCGTCTCCGCCGATAGTTCTTTGACTTTGTTGGAATCGGAAGTGTTCTCCTGGGCGAAGACTACGATCTTGTTGAGGTCGGATGTTATTTGAGAAGCAAGATCGGCAATATTCTTAGCGGCCACGTTACTGTCCTCGGCCAGCTTGCGAACTTCCTCAGCCACCACCGCGAAACCCCGGCCCGCGTCGCCGGCGCGCGCTGCCTCTATCGCGGCGTTCAACGCCAACAGGTTTGTCTGATCGGCTATGCTGCCTATTTGGGTTACAAAACTCTGAATCTGTCTGGCCCTGTTGCCCAGTTCCAGGATAGCGGATGTGGATGCGGCAGAACTCCCAGCGACTCTTTCGATTCCTTCAACCACGCTACGCACCGCGTTCATCCCGTTATCGCCCGCGCTCATGGCGTTATCTACCTTGCGCGCTATATCCGTACCCTTCTCAGCGGTAGTCTGCGCCCCGATCGCGACTTCCCCCACGGAGGTGTTGATCCCCTCGCCCGCCGAGGCTAGTCCGTTCAGGTTAACATTCATCTCATCTACATGTGCCCTGAACTCCTCCACCGAAGCGTTCGTCTCCTCTGCCATCGAGGAGAAATCCTGGGCCGAATCTGAGATCTCTATACCGGCTGACTTGACTGTTTCCACAACCCCACGCAGGGTGTCGGACATCTTTAGTATCTCGATTCCCATCTGTGAAATCGCGTCTCTTCCTGTTACTTCGTAATAGATGCTCAGATCCCCTGCCGCGAATTTAGAGATATTTTCCTTCATGATGTTGATTGGGCGAGTAATGAAACGGGCTATTACGAAACTCAGCACAACCGTGATCATAATGGCGATTGCCGCTACGATTACGCCAGTGTAAACAGTTACCTTGGAATACTCCATCGCTCCTCTATGAGCTCTATCGTCTTCAGTATCCAGATATTTCGCCAACTGAACGAGATAATCGTTGTACTCATTGCCCACTGGTTCGAATTCATTAAAATACGGATCCATAGCGTCATCAGAAGCGCGTGTTTGCGCGCCAAGCCGTGCTATTTTATCTTGTGTCTCCCGTATCTTCGTGGAAAGGGAATCAATATTATTTAGAATTTCCCTCCCCTTATCGCCCATTTCAACCCGTCTCAGTTCTCCAAAAATTTTATCATTCTCATTACGGCGTATTGATATGTCGTCATTTATAGTTTTTATTCTGACCTGATCATCAGTCGCCACTATTGTCATGAGATTTTTCATATTGGCCTGGGAATTAGCAATCAACACGTTTACGAGCTTCGAAGGGACGCCGTAGTTTTCATAGGTGTGTTCAAAACTGTGCGCGATTCTTTTGAACGCGTGCGAATTAAATATAGTGAGGGTTATCAATAATATTAATGGGATTGTAGCCAGAATTCCCAATTTTTCATTGATACTTCTATTTTTTAACCACGACATCTTATTCACGCTCCCTTAAAAGGTTTATTTTTAGGGAGTATATACTGAAGACGGGTTACTGTCGAATGTGGTGTATGCAGAATCCAAACCGTGTTTTTGCCTGATTGATAGGCACTATTATGAAAATCAGCTCAAGATCGCTGAGTTTCGTTCCGTCTGGTGATGGCTTGCCATCGTGGATGGCTGTTGTCAACTTAATAAAACATCCGGCATCCGCATGTGACAATACCGGATGTTTTTTGGATAAAAACTGGCAACAGTTATTTCAGACGGACTCGATCGTTTTCTCTGCCGACTTTAACAGATCGCATACCTTTTTCCCATCGCTTGCGCTTATATTGTAAAATATAAGCCCTTTGTAAATTTTTTCGCTATCCTTCGTCTCATAATCGCCGTTGAGGGCTATGGCCAGCAACTTCTTGAGCGACGCGCCGAACGTGGAGGAGCCCAGTCTGAGATGGCTCGTCTCGTTGCCGGCGCGTTCCAGCCTCGCCGCGTCGATGTCCGAGAGCGCGACGCTAAAGGTCTTGTCACCCTCCGAATAGACTGTTATCGCTCGTCTGTCAGTGATCGCGTAACGCAATTTTTTTATATTCTTTTTGTCCGATACGGGACTCCAGGCTATAACCAACGAGATTGCGGCACAGATGATCACTACTCCCATCTTTAATTCGACATCCCGGGAGAAGCACATCCAGATATATCCGCCAATCAAAACTATTCCCAGAGCCAGAGCCCATATCCAGGATGTGAGGGTCTGCTTTTTATGGGCTTCGTCCAAGAGTCTATATGGCATGGCGAAACCGCTCCATCTTATGGACTCCCCCTCTTCGAGAGTTTTTTTAAAAATATCATTGTCAGTCATTATATTAACCCTCATTTCGAAAATTTTTTGAGCAGAATACAAGTGACAAATACAACCGCAATCGCGATTATAAAACCCGCTATGTTCGACATATCGACGCCCTCTTTCACAGTATTAGCGAGTGTTTATGGGCACTCAGCACCGGCATTAACTCCGGTTCGGACACAGGTTGGCATAGTTGTGAAAATTTTGGGGTGTTTTCGGGAGACGCTGATTATAACGTCAGAACGACATCCAGCCGTTTGGAGGCGCCTGCCTTGTCGGTATTTGAATCTGTACCCTTCAGGCGCCCGACATTAAATTCAGCTCTTTACCGTCAGACTATTTCGGGGAGAAGATGATCAATCGCATCGTCCCATTCTTTCAGGTGTGAAGGTACATTGATCGTATCTTTGCCGCCTTCCGTTATCGACACCAGATACTCCTGATTGTACTTCTTGTATGCGTTCGCCTGAGCGTCGCGTACTACGGTTAGGAGCTTCTTCGATATTATGCCGCCGATGTCGGAGAATGGGCTTCGCGCCGTCCTGCAGGCGTAGTTCGACTCGTTCCGCATTGTGTTTGAAGCGTTTGAGAATAACACATTGCCGAGGCCGTCAAACGCGTCCGCCAGCTTTATCCAATGGACTCGCGAACTCAGCGGCGCCTCTGCCTCTCCATGAAGGTCGAACTCAAACAGCGGCTGATCTTTGACAAAACCAACATCTGCCGTCATTACGAACATGATGGCAAGCGCGGCAAAGATGATACGAATTTTCAAAAGACTCATGTTTGTTTTAAACAGACCAACCTCTTCCCCTATTCGCGTGAGAGAGACTATACAAATCTACATTCAAATGAGAGTCAATATTAGCAACTTCAAGCTCCAGTGTCAACATGAGCCGCCGGCCTGTGCCCCGGCCGTGTTCACGCGCATACCCTGAAACCACAGGTTGGGATACTTGACAACAGCGTTGAGCCTGCTGACAATAGAGCCGTTTAGGAACTGTAAGATAATAACTTGACCTATTCTATCTCTTACAAAAAAGATACGATTGCTGATTTGGAGACAAAATACAGCTTCCATTCAGAGTAAACAATCAAGTTATTTTTTAACAATTCCTTAGCGCATGGCAATCCTTGTCCCGCAGGAATCAATACCCATGCAGAGTGCTCGCAAACGCTCGCTCCGACTATTTTAACTCCATTCAACCCACTGATTTCAGACAGGCATAACTACCTAAAATCAAAAAAAGACGTGTGCGATTTGTAGTCAATACTCTTATTTCTGGCAATCCACCTTGGACAGTACATTACAATCACTACATCTGGTCGGTTTTGTTCAATAAATGACTTAACGCTTCCTGTAAAACGGTTTAGAGCTAAAATATCGATTTGACTGACACTTAACGTAAGAAAAGGCGCTACTACCCGGTTAAAAGAATCACTTATCATCAAAACCCTCTTTTCATCGTATCCCAAGCTGTTGTTTTGTACAGAAACAGTAGGATTTTCCATGTATAAATAAACATTATAGTAGTCTTTGAGATAGGCATTCTCTTCTTGTAACACATATTTCCAGTAATCTTCGTAGTAAATCACAGTGAAGTCGCCACGTTTATCAAGGTTACGGGAGGGGATTTGTATGGTAAGATCCACTTCGAACTTTGGAAAGATACATGTAAAAGGTTCCTGACGTGCGACTGCCAGTGTCGCGCGTCTACCTATGGAACCTAAATTGCCATCGTAAACCTTATAGTCATACCGGCCTGGATCATATAAAGATGTATCGATGTTGAATCCGAAAGAATCATTCAATCCCTCTGCGATGATTTTTGTCGCCCATAATCCTGTCTCCGGTTTCCAGTGATGATCGGTTTTGAAAAATAAGTCGTGATGGACGAGTCCTCCTTTGTGTATCTCATCCCTCAAATCAAGATATGGAGTACGCGAACGCTCCAAAGCACATAGCAGATCGTCGGCGTTTTGGTTCGCAAAATCACGCGTGTTGGCTATATCGTCGCTTTTGCAAACCTTGTCCGGTGCCTGAACATAAAGAAAGTCGATATTTTCACCCTGTAAAAACCGTTGAAAATCCGACAATGCTCTCGCATGAGCCGAGATATCGATACGTTCATCATACTCCGCCAGATAGTCACCATCCAATATGGCATATGAGGATGGTGTCTTTTTTTTCATAGCGCTAATACCCATAATCTTTTCCATTGTTGCAACTGCCTCGACATACTTATGACGAAAAATCAAAGATTCCTGTGTATGACTCAAGGCACTGTTCTGGATTTTTTTTGCAAACTTGACTACGTTCTCGAATGTTGATGTAGTGTGGGGAAGGTTTTCATATTCAGCCCCGGCAAAAGGATACCGCTCAGACCAATTAATTATTACGCTTTTATGGGCTGAGTCGTTATCAAAAAAAGTGCTTTTGTCAGCCAAATTTAAAACATAATTCGTCGCGTAGTTGCGAAGGTTTGGGTGTCTTGCTTCAATTCTTCCGCAAATAAACACTAACATCACCGAAAACGTGAAGGCAAACAGAGTCCCTACGACGATATAAACAGACGCGCGATGAAAGCTCATTTTATGCCCCATAGTCTCATCCTCCTAAAAATTGAAATAAATGAATGGGTTGTATGAGTTACTTATGCAAGCCAGGAGCGACAGCGCGAAAACTATTATGAGTGATACTGAAATCGCTGCGTCCTTCAGCCAACCTCGCGTATGCGCGGCGTTTTTTTCAAGCCACGCTGCGACAGGCATCGAGAAAATTACTCCAGAGATGAATATCGGCATACCACCCCGCAGGTAGAGCTTGGCCGGCCCATCCAACCAACCGTTCGCGCCAGACAGAAACGACAGATATCTCCACGCTGCCGCTACGGACTCCGAACGGAACAATACCC
>JAIRWR010000094.1 GCA_031268885.1 Synergistaceae bacterium | reverse complement strand
CGATCTGCCGCGCGCCACAATGAGGAGACTGTCCGCTGGGATTGCGCGGCAGTCAGACGGAGATTCCGCGCGCTCGGCGACGACTCCGTCTCTGACGGTTATCCGGGCCGCGTCCGCCGCTATTTCGGGGAGCGTTCCGATCGCGCCGGGCGTGAAGAGCGAGTTTTCGTTCTCAGACGGCGCGGTGTTGAAGTTCTTGAATGGGATGAAGCGGACAGGCGTTCGAATGCCGACGCGGGCGCTTCCGTCGCCGAAGGCCATAAATCTCCCCTCGTTATTCCAACCGACCGCCGGACGCCCCTTTATAGGTCTGCCGGTATGCATCCCTTTGAAGAGCGTTGCGCCTACCGGATGGTCTTTCGAGAAGAAGCCGCCGTTTACGCCGCCCGCCGCGCCGTCGGCGCGGACCATCTCTGAGAGCGGGGCCATATCCTTCCCGGCCGTCCCCGCAAAGGTTATCCTGGCAGCCATGCTGGCCGGACTCGCCGACAGGGCAGCGATGTAAAGGGGGCCTCCCGATCCGGGGCCGACAGCGCCGCCTCCAAAAGAGGAGTACGATACGTTCGGTAACGCCACCCCCTGCCTATAGATCGTCAGATCAGCGTCCTTGAACGAAACGGTCTTTTTCCATATAACGCCGTCCTTACAGTTTCGGATCCATGCCAGGAGCGAGGTCTTATCCTCAGCCGAGAGAGGGGCCGCCCCGTCGGAGAGCAGTCTCTTAGGGGCGGGCGGACTCATCTCGGACGCTAGGCGGAAGATGTAGTCCAGAGAACCTTCGGCGTCAGGAGAGAGATCAAGCGACTTACTGAGCAGCGTCTCAAACCTCCAGCCGATCATCGAGAGAGCGAGTTCTACAGCGCCCCTCCGGTCTATCGTCTCATCCGGAGAGAATGCGCTCCGCGGGATGAGTCCGCGTCGCGCTGACGAACCTATCACGCCGGCGAAGGGGTGAGTCCTGGAGACATCCTCCGGCGGCGCGGGGTTGTTCATCTCCACGTATCCAAGCTCGGAGAAGAGGGCATCCAGCGCCTCCGCCCTGGTGATCGCGCATGATTCGTTCCGCGTCAGAAGAATGAGGATGGACACGAGGAAGAGACGTGCCTTGAAGGAGAGAGACCGGCGTCTCATCGGCGGACGGCGCTATTCGTGCCAGACTGTCACGGACGGATACCCGCGGCTGGCCTGCCTTATATGAAAGAAGGGTTCTATCTTCTTTCGAAGCGCGGATATTTTTTTCGTCCTGATCCAGACGACCGGCCTCTTCGAATCCGGCTCGTCCGACATCCAGAACTCGAACCCCTCGCCCTCCAGGATATTCGCGATTTCACTGGCTCTGTTCGCCGCCGCCTCGATCTTGATGAGCGATAAGAACGGAGGCATACCGAAGTCCTCCCTCTCCCTCAACTCATCGCGCCAGAACCTTCTCCAATCGGGACGTGGACCGCGCAGCCCCCTCTGCCACTCCAACCCCGGCCGCCGGGTCTGAAGCAGGACCGTCCTCCCCTCGGGAGACAAGCCTCGCCAGAGAGACTCCCACACCAGCCCGAATGCCCTTGCGCGCGCTCCGTGCTCCTGCGATCTGGCCTCGCCGTCGGCGTCGATCCACCCGATCATCCCGACGTTCATGCCGTCACAGAGCGAGAGCGCGGCCCTCGTTCCGAGGACAAGCCCTGGCCCACGCTCCCGCGCCGAATCGCGTATCTCGTCCCCGTCATCGCCGAAGGGGATGACCGGAGCCGGCGATGTCACCGCCGATTTGGCCAGACCGAGGAGAGCCTCGAGCCCCGGCCTCTTGGCCGAGAGCAGCGTACCCGAACAGTTGGGACAGACGCCTGGAATCGGCCCGCGCGTTCCGCAGGAGACGCACGACGTCCGGCTGGCCGACGCCTCCAGCCTCATCGTGCCGCCGCATCTGCCGCATCGGATCGACGCGCCGCATTCGGAGCATACTATCTCACCGGCATAGCCCTTTCTGTCCAGAATCCATATCGCCCACGCGCCGCGCTCCAGGGCGGAATCAGTCTCCCTCACGAGCGGTTCGCTCACCGCCAGGGAGTCGAGCATCCCGCGCACCTCGGGGGAGTACGCCAATTTCATATCGACCATGACAACTCTTCTCGCCGCGCCGGTTGTCAGCGCATCCTGAGGGTCGCCGCCCGCCGCGCGCATATAGGCCCTCGGCGACGGCATCCTGCCCCCGAGCACAAATGAAGCGCCCTCCAGAAGAGCGCGCTTTGCCATGAGGCTGCGAACGTTATATACAGGATGGCGCACGGTCCGCCAGATATTGTTGCTCTCGTCCTCAACGATAATACGGGATACTCCTCGCAGCGGAGCCATCGCGGAGCTCTGCGCCCCGATGACAATTCGAACCCCCGCTCCGCGCGTCAGGCGGCTCCACGCCCGCCACTCGGCGCGCGCGCCGCTCCTCGGATAGCGGAGAATCGCGCCGGCGTGATCTCCCTCGGCCACGCGTGAGGCGGAGAGGTACTCTTCGAATCTCACAGCCGCTGAGTACACGGGAAAGGATATCAACGTCGGCCTGCCATCCGCTATCATCCCGGCATACCTTTCAAAGCGGGCGGAGTCGGTCGGCTCATACACGAACGAGACGTCCTCATGTCCGGATTCAGCCGTCCGGCTACTGCCTCGGGGCTGGCTGGCAAGGAGGGCCTCCGGCGGGTCGTCCGGCGACGGTGAGATGAGCGGCTCTCCCTTTAGGAAAGAGGCTGGGAGCAGCGCTTTCATCGCTGTCCCCAGACCGCATAGGTATGTGTCACTGAACCACCGCAGAAGGGAGATGAACTCGCGGCTTAAAATCGGGGTCTCGTCTATCACTCGAATAACGTCACGAAGCTCTCCGCCGTAGCCGCCTGTCAGGGCGTCATCGCCGACAGCGGCTACGAGGCCGACCCTCGCGCCGTTTCCCACAGGGACCAGGACCCTCGTTCCAACCGGACAATCGGGTCCCATATACGAGAGGAGCGTCCACCACGGACCGGCCAAGGCCAGTGAAAGCGGGACCCTGCTCATGCGCTCCTCGCGCTCATTCCGAAAAAAACTGATCTGATGTCATAGGCGTGAATGTATCACCGGGCGTGTCCTTTTGGTCACATCAGGAGTCCGGATACCGCGTCCAGGATTCCGGAGGCTACGTCTCGCTTGCTTCCTGAAAATGACTCGGGCCTCGGTCCTCCGCGCTCCCCCGAAAAGTACACAGTTACGCTGTTAGTGGCGACCGCGAAACCGGTGCCGTCCTTTGACACGTCGTTCGCGACGATCATGTCGAGCCCCTTGCTCTCGATCTTTTTGAGAGCGTTCTCGCTCACGCTCTCCGTCTCGGCCGCAAATCCGACCAGTATCTGAGCGGGAGACTTGCGGATCGAGATCTCACGCGCGATATCAGGGTTTCTCTCCAGCTCTACGGTCAGGAATTCTGACTTCTCCCGCTTTATCTTCTGGCCCGCTCGATCTTTCGCCCTGTAGTCCCCTACGGCGGCGGCCTTTATGATCACGTCCGAGCCTGAGAGTTCCCTCAGGCAGGCGTCCTTCATCTCGACGGCGCTCGTGACCGGAACCGGCCTTACGCCGGAGGGGACTCTCTCGCTGGAGGGGCCAGAGACCAGGACGACGTCCGCTCCGCGGCACCTGGCCTCCGCCGCGAGGGCATAGCCCATCCTGCCGCTGCTCGGGCTCGATATAAACCTGACGGGATCGATATACTCGCGGGTGGGGCCGGCTGTGATCAGAACCTTTCTGCCGGCGAAGTCCCGCAGGGGACAGAGCGCGGCCCACGTCTCATCCAAGATGACGCCGACGGACGGAAGACGGCCCTTCCCATCATACCCGCAGGCGAGCGGACCGGAGTCAGGATCGACTATCTTGTGCCCAAACTCCTCAAGCGTCCTCGCGTTTCTCTTGGTGGCCGGGTTTGCCCACATGCGCGAGTTCATGGCTGGGAAGAAGACCATGGGCACGCTACAGGCGAGCATGGCTGCCCCGAGGAGAGTGCTTGAATCGCCGGTCGCCGCCATCCTAAGCGCGTTGGCGGTGCAGGGGGCGATCACCATAACATCCGCCCAGTCGGTCAGCGAGATATGCGGTATCCTCCAACCCGACTCGTCGGAGAGCAAGTCAGCGTTCCGCCAGACTCTGCGCTTTGAAAGGGTTGACAGCGTCAGGGGAGAGACGAGTGCCGCCGCCGCGTCGGTCAGAATCGTCTCGACTTCGCAGCCGGACTTCATCCACATTCTGACGAGTTCGCAGGTTTTATACGCGGCTATCCCCCCGCTTACCCCCAGCAGTACCCTCTTATTCCTCGCCCACTTTGGAGTCATCATCCGCGTCCTCTTGGAGACTCCGCGGCTGATCCCGCGTCTCCGGCACGGGTTCCGGCTGAAGGGGCGCCGGATTATCGCCGCTGATCTCCTCGATGGCATAGGAGATACAGCGTTCGCTCCCCTCGCCTCCGAGCAGCCTCCCCTTCTGTTCGCTAAGCTGACGCGCGCGCGCCGATACTATCATGGCGAGCGCGTATTTATTCTCTATGTCAGTCGTGCTGAATATCTTTTCGAGATCGGTATAAATCATCAAGTTTCCTCCCTGGGACGTTTCTTCGACCTATAATACCTGACCAAATCCAGGAGTTCCTGTGCCGCGACATCCAGGCAGTCATTTACGATGACGTGCTCGAACTCTCTGGAACAGGATATCTCGTCTCCCGCGTTTTTAAGACGGAGCCTCATCTGTTCGGCTGTCTCAGTGCCCCTGACCTCCAGCCTTTCATAGAGCACCTCAGGCGACGACACCGTTATAAATATCCTCACAGCCTCCGGAATCTGTCTCTTGACGTTGAGACTTCCCTTAACATCTATTTCGAGCACCATATCATCGCCGCGGACGAGGCACTCCTCAACATCCGTTCTCTTGGTGCCGTAAAGGTTGCCGTGCACCTCGGCCCACTCCAGGAATGCGCCCTCGTCAACAAGGGCGAAAAAGCGCTCCTCCGACATGAAACAGTAGTCAACACCCTCTTCTTCTCCCTTACGGAACGGCCTAGTGGTGCAAGATATCGAGTAGACGAGGTCTGGAAACTCTTCGAATAGGGCTTTCCTCAGCGTCCCCTTACCCACCCCGGCCGGGCCGGAGATTATAAAGAGGATGCCATCGCCCCTGGCTGAGGCGCACATCACCTCTCATCCTCCGGCATATCGTCACCCGACGCCCCCTCAAACCTCGCGGAGATCGTCTCCGGTTGAATCGCGGATATAACAACGTGCCGGCTGTCCATCACAAGCACGGCCCTCGTCTTCCTCCCTTGGGTGGCGTCCACTAGCAGACCCGCTTCGCGAGCCTCTTCGCGCATACGCCTTATCGGAGCGCTAGACGGGTTTATTATAGCCACAACCCTCTCTGCCACGACCATATTTCCAAAACCTATATGCACAAGCCTGCAGCCCATTTTAAGATATCTCACTCCAGGTTCTGTATCTGCTCTCGAATCCGCTCCAGTTCAACCTTGATCTCTACCGCCCTCCAGCGCGCGTTCGAGTCATGCGCCTTAGAACTGATCGTGTTGACCTCCCGATTCATCTCCTGGAGCAGAAAATCGAGCTTGCGTCCCATCGGCTCCAACGAAGAGCCGGCTTCCCTGAACTTTGCCGCGTGGCTCCTCATCCTCACCAACTCCTCCGAAATATCCCAACGGTCGGCAATGAGAACCGCCTCCTGCGCAAACCTCGACTCGCCGACAGCGGGCAGATCCAGTAGATCCACTACTGTCCTGACCCTGTCAGTCATCGCGGTAAACGCCGCGTCGCGCGCGTCCTTCCACATCTCCGATACAGCGTTCACGTGATCTTCCAGGAGGGCAAGGCTCTTCATTATATCGGCCTCCAGGTGACAGCCCTCCGTATGCCTCATGTTGTTCCAGCTTCGGACGCAGCTTTCGAGCAGTTCGGTCAGTATCCCCTCCGTCTCGCCCCCATCCGTCAGGCAGCTCTTCTCCTGAACATCCATTACCCCAGGGAGAGTCAACAGCGAATCGAGGCGAATTTCAGCTCCAATCCCGAGAGACTCGCGCATCTCGGAGAGGTCCCTATAATAGCCCTCCAATACTTCCCTGTGGATCGACATGGCCAAGGACGCCGCGTTCCATCGCGTCTCCACTCTTGCCAGAATCTTGCCTCGCCTGAAGGATCTCCGCAATCTCTGATGAAACCAGGACTCCCACGAAAGCAGCTCCCTGGGCAGCCTGACGGAGATCTCCTGATACCTGTGATTGACGCTCGACAGCTCCAGGGAGATACTTCCCCACTCCTTAGTTAGCGTCGCCGAGCCAAAACCAGTCATGCTCACGAACATGCTCTATCAACTCCAAGGGAGGCCGCTGGACTCGGTTTCAACTTCGTCCTCACTCAATTTTATCTCTGGCCCGCGTAATCGCCAGCGCTGTTTCACCGGCAACCCGACTCCAAAAAAACGCTTCCGGCAGCGAGTATCCGCGCGCGCTAAATCAGTCGCGAGGCGCCACCGCGCGCCCCATCGCGGACAATTCGCTCTCGATCTCCTCCATCAGCCGACCGCGCTTCTCCCTCTCCCCTATCGGTCCTTCGATGGGATATATCGGCCGCGAGAACGTCACGGTAATCTTGACCGGCCGGGGGATGAACCTCCCCTTCTGGCACGCCTTGTGAGAACCGCCGATATACGCCGGAAGGACGGGAACCCCTGATTTCACGGACATCATGGCTACGCCAGCCTCAAGACGCCTCAGCTCTCCGCCTTCACTGCGTGTCCCCTCCGGAAATATCAAGATACTCCGGCCTTCCTTCAGCAACGCCAACATGATCCTTATCACCACGCCCGCCCTCTGGCTGTCCTCTCTCGCCACAGGTATCGCCCCCAGGACGCTCACGAAAAAGCCGAGCAGAGGGATGCGAAAGAGCGACTCCTTCGCGAGGTATCTGAGCCTGCCTGGAAATACCCCTCCTATGATGAGCGGGTCCGCGTTGCTCGCGTGGTTCGACGCCACTATCACCTGCCTGCCATCTGGTATATTCTCGATCCCTCGGACCTCCAGCCTGTTGTAAAGGGTGAAGAACACCCGAAAAAAACCCGACACAATGTAATAAAAGACTGTTTTTAGGAGATTCATTCCCCCGGCCGCGCCCCTTCGGCGTACCCAAGGATTCGCTCTACAACCTGTTCGAACGAGAGGTCTGTCGTATCAAGCAGTATGGCGTCCGGGGCCTGTCTCAAGGGAGCGGTCTCCCGCTCCGAATCCATCCGGTCGCGCCTGTTGACGGTTTCTAAGATCTCGCCGTAATTAGCCGGCTCGCCCCTTGCCACTCGTTCGTCATATCTTCTCCGCGCGCGCGACGCCGGAGCGGCGGTCAGAAATATCTTCAGGCAGGCGTTCGGGAACACCACAGTCCCCATATCCCGCCCCTCAGCTACGAGCCCTCCCGCCGACTGAGATCTCTGTATATCCAAAAGAGCGGATCGAACCTCCGGCAGAGCGGAGTAGGCGGACACATGCATATCTATCTCCGGAGTCCGTATCTCCTCCGTCACGTCCTGACCACAGACCAGTACCCTGCCCCCGTCGAAGGAGATGAAAAACCCCCGCAGCGCATCCCTCAGCCGCGGGGAATTCTCAGCGGGAATGTTCTTCTCAAGCATGATCAACGTTATCGCCCTATATATAGCTCCAGTATCGAGAAAGGGCAACCCCAGCCTGCGGGAGACCTCCCTCGCGACCGTGCTCTTTCCGGCTCCCGCCGGTCCGTCCAGAGTTATTACGCGGCAGTTCCCGGCTGGCATCCGCGCCATATTATTTCGCGTCACTTCCCATCGGTCATCATCTCTTCCTCCATCGACGAGAGGATATCGACGAACTCGCCCATTACCTGCTCTGTGCTGCCCTCCATTCCGAGGCGCTCAAGACTCTCTGTCGATATGTTGTACTGCATCCCATCCGCGCCTATGCCGACTCCAAGCATCAAACAGATGGCGTTGCTGACGTGAACGATGTCCGTAACAGGTTGAAAGGAGTCGAACTCCGACGGAAGATCCCACGGCGCGTGATGAAACGTCGTAACGTATGAATAACTCTCTGGCAGGTTCCACTGCTCCATAACCAGCCCTCCGACCTGAGCGTGATCAAAACCCAGCACCTGCCGCTCGGCATCACAGAATGGAATATTGTCCTCTTCGACAAGCCTCAGTATTATGCTGTACCCGAAACGGACATAATCGTTCAGAACTATCTTGCCTATGTCGTGCATAAGCCCGCCGATGTAAGCCTCCTCCGGATCGCACGAGCCGAGCTTCTCCGCCAGGTATCTCGAAGTCGCCGCGACGCTCTGCGAATGTCTCCAGAGCTGACCCCTGTCCAGGGAATAACCGGTAAAAGCCGTGTCCATAAATTTATACACCGTGGCCGCGAGCACTATGCTCTTTACGGTCTTGAAACCGAGGAACGATATGGCCTCAGAGACGCCAGTGATCCTCCTGGAGAGACCGTAATACGCGGAGTTAGCAAGCCTGAGCACTCTGACGACCAAGCCTTCATCCTTTGAGAGTCTGGAGCCCACATCGTTGGCATTGCTCTTGGGGTCGTCTAGTTTTTTCAGGGTCTCAACTACAAACTGCGGCATGGAGGGGATGTCCTTCACCCGCTTCAGCACGCGGCGCTGTATAAGATCCCTTGTGCGCTCATCTAATCCCTGCATGGATACCCCCCCAAGATATAAAACAAATTGGAACAGACAGAACATATCTCCCACATGACACCGACATCATACTTTGCCCCCGAGCTTTATCATGTCACAGAGATCCTTGTAATTATACTCGCAAAAAGCGCCATTCCGCAACTTATCCAGAAAAAGCCTTCCGATCCCAACCCTCCGCAGCCTTACGACACTGTTTCCAAGCGACTTAGCCATCAGCCTTATCTCTCTCTTAATACCCTCCCCAAGCACTACCCTGAAGTGTCTGAAGGAGGCGGGGTAATCCTCCTCTCTAACGGAAATAGGTTTTAGCCGTCTTCCGTCCATGATGACGCCATCCCTCCACTCCTTCAACTCCCTCGCGTTGAGGGGATATTTTAACTCTACGCTGTACGTCCGTTCCACACACCCGGAAGGGTGAATCAGGTCGCGGGCAAATCTCCCGTCGTTCGTCAGAATGATAAGCCCCTCGCTGCGCTTATCCAGCCTTCCAACGGGATACAGGCCAAGATACTTGTAAAAGTCCGGCAGAAGATCCATCACCGTGCTCTCCCTCGCGTCGCTCGCGGCAGAGAGGATGCCGGCCGGTTTGTTCATGATGATATAGACGTTTCGGACCGGACCGACAACACGGCCGTCAACCCGCACGTCAGCCGGCTCCTCCAGAACACGCCCAACCGACGTCTCTATCCTGCCGTCGACGGAGACTCTCTTGGACGTTATGAACTCCTCAGCCTTGCGCCTCGCCGCAACCCCGCAGATTGCCAGATACCTGTTGAGGCGCAGGGGAAACTCAATATGCCGCTCCTCATTCATCGCCGCCGGAGCTCCCGCCGTCCTCGGCGTCATCGAGCGGCTTGTCCGGAGACGTATCCTGCAGGTCCTCAAGCGTAGGCAGGGACGAGATCGACTCCAGCCCAAAGAGATCGAGAAATCTGTCGGTCGTCCTGTAGAGCAGAGGGTTGCCCATGCTCTTCTTCCTGCCCGAGACCCTGACAAGCCCATGTTTCAGCAAGGTATCGATCACCCGGTCGCATCGAACTGTCCGTATCTCCTCCACCTCTCCCCTTGTGACAGGCTGGTTGTAAGCGACTACCGCGAGCGTCTCTATAGCGGCCTTGCTCAGGCGCACCCTCTGAGACGCCAACGTCCCATGATAACTCGCCACCGTCGATTCCAGGTCCGGCGCGGTGACCATCTGCCACCCTCCGGCTATATTGAGAAGAGCCACCCCCCTCCCAACGCCGTAGCACGCGCCGAGCCGCTCTATAGCTCTCCCGACTGATTGGGAAGACTGTCCCAGTACCGTCCCCAGCGTCTCCTCGGAGACCGGGTGCGGCGACACGAAGAGCAGGGCTTCTATCTGCCTCATCAGCATGTCGTACTCAAAAATCGCTTGCCGCAATCTCGATGTCACCCCAGACATCTCTCTGCGAGAGAGAGAGTCTCCCCAGCCTCGACAGCTCAAGCAGCGCGAGCAGCGTAACAATAAGCCCCCCACTCTCAAATCCACGGAGCAGCGAACTGAGGCTCATCTTCTCCGATTCCGCTATCATCGCGCATATCTCATCCATCCGCGCATCCACTTGCACCTCTTCCGGGGCGGCATCTGGTATCTCTTCAATAAACGCCTGCCCCGGCTGGACCGATCTGCGGAGCGAGCGCTCCTTCAGCAGGCCCCACCAGAGGGTGGCCAGCCCATACAGATCGCCTATGTCATACCATGGCGGTCCGCACTCTTCTGAGATACGGACAAAATAGCGTTCCCTGCGCTCCTTCATCTCCGCGAGGGCTCCCGCCGCCGTCCTGTAAGGCCTGAACCTCCTGAGGGCAGTCTCGATCCGCGACTCATCCTCCCAGGTATCCTCCCCGTCTTCGGAGACATCCTCCTCGCGGCTCTCTTCGCGCGCTCCGGGCATGAGGGCGCGTACCTTGCGCATCAGCAGCCCCGTAGCCAGGAAGAAGAACTCGGCGATCTCCATGAGAGTCGCCCGCTTTGTGACCAGCAGGTATTCGACATACTGTGACAGCACATCGGTCAGCCTAAAGGACGAGACATCCACCTCCCTGCTCTCCACCAGCGCGCAGAAGAGGTCAAGAGGGCCGGAGAAATCTCCGAGCGTTACGCGGAAACCGGCGGCGTCTGACATCTGATCGGGCACTGGCGTCAAATCGGATTCTATGCGCGGCCGATCAGATCTTCGGCATCCTCAGCGCGGCGTAAACCTCTGAGATGGTCCGCGCGGCAAAGGCTCTCGCACGCTTCGCGCCGTCCACTAGAATATCGCTGAGGTCACCGCTCGCTTCGAAGCGTCTCCTGCGGTCGTGCACAGGCGCCATGCGCTCAGCGACGCACGCGATGAGCGCCTTTTTGCAGTCCACACACCCTATGCTCGCGCTTCCGCACCCGGACGCTATCTCTTCCATCTGGGAACGGTCCTGATTGAAGAACTTCTGAAGATCCCACACAGGACACTTCTCCGGATCTCCTGGGTCCGTCCTGCGCTCTCGCGCGGGATCGGTCACCATGGTTCGGATTTTTTTGTCCAACACCTGGATCTCGTCGGCTATGTCGAGCGAGTTTCCGTATGACTTGCTCATCTTGCGCCCATCAGTGCCCGGAATCTTAGGATTGCTGGTCAGGAGCGTCTCCGGTTCGGGAAAGATCTCCCGCCCCTCTCCGTAGAGGTGGTTGAATCTTCTGGCTATCTCCCTCGATAGTTCGAGATGCGCCGACTGATCTTCCCCTACTGGCACCCTGTGCGATTTATACAGCAGGATGTCGGACGCCATCAGGACTGGATACCCCAAAAAACCGTAGGTCGAGAGGTCCTTGTTTTGCAGATTCAGTATCTGCTCCTTGTATGTGGGGTTGCGCTCCAACCACCCGAGTGGCGTAATCAGGGACAGGGCCATGTGAAGCTCGACATGCTCCCTCACATGCGACTGCACGAATATGGCGCACTTCTCCGGGTCCAGGCCGACGCCCAGCCAATCAAGCAGTATCTCCCTCGTATTGCCGCTCAAATTTCTGGGATCGGAGTAGTCCGACATCAGCGCGTGCCAATCGACCAACGAGTAATAGCACTCGTGATCCTCCTGCAGTCTGATCCAGTTTGTCAAAGCGCCGGCCATATGACCGAGATGAAGGCGGCCGGTCGGCCTCATCCCGCTGAAAACTCTGTCCATACAGAAACACACCTCCAAGACGCGATAAAATCCACAAAGACGACATAGTATAGCAGAATTCTATCTGCGGACGCACGAGACGCCGCGTGGCATTGCTGCCGCTCACATGTCCAATTTGAGCGTGAAGCTCGTTAAATCAAGTCATAACACGCGTTAAGCGGTTCTGGCGCGTCTGCCCTGCCCTCTCCGGCCCGCGCCGATCAGGGAGGGAATCCAGTTGCTGTTCTCCAGGAGTTCGACGCCGAGCCCAGTCGCCTCCTTCAGCAGATCGCGCAGCCCTGGCAGCGACGCGGCCTCCATCTCGCCGTGATTCACGGTTATGAGCGCTATGTTAGCGGCTTGAGCCTGCATAACGCAGTGATAGCTCACGTCAGCCGTGATATAAACATCGGCGCCGCGATCTATCGCCGCTTGTAAAAAATCTCCGCCAGCGCCTCCGCAGAGGGCCGCTAAGTTTAAAGGCGCGCTGCCGTCCCCGTAGGCCGAAAGGTATGAGAGCCCCCACGCGTCTCTCACCGCGCGGGCGAGCGAGGAGAGCGTCGCAGGCCTCCTCAGCCGGCCGATGGAACCCATTCCCCACGCTCCGCCGCGGGGATAGAGCAACGGTGAAAAGTCCTTCAGTCCAAGGAGATTTGAAAGTATTACATTGACACCCTCCGGGGATGAGTCCCAGCTCGTGTGCGACGAGTACACCGCTGTCCCGCCCTTCAGCGAAGCCGATATCGCCTGGGCCTCGGGGGAAGGGAGCACGACCCTGTCAATCGACCGGAATATGACGGGGTGGTGCGTCACGAGCATCCCGCAGTTCATGCCGATCGCCCGCAGGATGCTGTGTTCGGTAGCGTCCAGGGCGACCGCGATCTTATCCGCTGATGATTCGGGGTCGCCCACCAAAAGCCCCGAGTTGTCCCACTCCTCGCTCCATGATAGCGGCAGTTGCTCCTCTATCCTCCTGACAATCTCTCGTACCTTCATAAACGAAAACCCCCTCCAGTCTCGCGGGTTTTATTATAAGCAAAACGGTTCTATCCGCAATCGGGATGATCTATATTCGGTCACTCAAACTATATCGCCCTGATATATGGATATCCGCGTGAATTCATAAATTCAACAGCTTTACGTGATGTTCAAATCGCGTTAATCCAGTTACAACCTTGATTATTTGACATACATTTTTGTACGGATTGGAGATTTAGGGATGGAAAAAGGTTTTGCAAACCGATAATAATACTATATAATACTTTAAATAATTGTCTGCCGCGCGAGGCTCGGCCAGCCGTACTTTGAAGGCAATGGCTGGAGTGCCGGACTGAGCCTCTTTTTGAGGGGGTAAGATCGACTATGGATGGTTATGCTCTATTCAGACAACATTTGAAGACGCTGATTTTATTCGCGCTAATAACGACACCCTTCGTCGTTTTGCCCTTCTTCGTAATGGGCATCGTGAGAACACGGATTATTCACATATCACATGAGCAGAGCGGAATAGCTCTGTTGGCTCAATCCAGGTATCTGACGCCTTCGCCCAAGAAGGGCAGCGTGTCGCTCAACCAGATCAGAAGGGGGATCAACGTCGGCTATGACATCTCCGTCAAGCGGGCGCTCAGGGAGATGGGGTTGCGGACCTCGCGCTTCGACAGATGGATAGAGCAGCATCCCGGCACTGCCCTGTCCCATATAAGATATATGCCGGTCGCGTCGCAGCAGATCGTGGCCAGCACGGCCGTCTTCATAAGAAAATCTAACTCGAAGATCGACGCCAAGACGGCGTGGCGAGAAGCGGCGGCTCTTGTCCACTACAGCGCGAAATACGCGGTTCCTTACGCGCTTACGACCGCTGTGGCCAAAGTCGAGAGCACGTTTGACCCAGACGCGATGAGCTCGAAGGGCGCCTCTGGGGTGATGCAGGTGATGTGGGAGCTGCATCAGCGCCTCCTCCAGGCAAACGGAATCACCCCGACACCGGGCGCGAATCCGCTGGCGGACCCTGAAAAAGCGATTGCCGCCGGCTGCCTGCTTCTATCCAGATATATAAGGGCTTATGGGTCGGTGAACAGCGCCATGGAGAGGTACTATGGGACGAGTTCGGAGATTTACCAGAGGAAGGTGAACAGAAACGTAGTCAACGTCATGAATCATCATACTCAATTCTTCAAATAGCGTGATTTCGGCTTTTGAGGGGGCAATTCGCCGTCCGGCCCCCTCACGGCAGCAAGCCACTGTTCAACCCTGCGCAGTCTCCTGACCTCGCCATAGCCTTGCAATCCTTTTTTCTTTATCATTCTGTTGATGTGAAACTGGATATACGGCACTCCAATAAACCAGAGCAGCAACTCCGACCCGGCAAATCTGGTCATCCTGACCCTGACTACATCGTGCTCACTCTTATCGAGCGTGTCCATTATCACGTTCCTCATCCAGAGCAGCAGATGTCTGCCAATCAGGTGCGAGACCACGAACGCCGCTATCGCGCCCAGAAGCAGCTGTTCACTGGAGAATAGTGACGGGTCGAAGGCGGCTGACAGCAGATCCCACGCAACCATTCCAAGAGATAGCAGGAACGCCGCGTACGAGGCAAGCCAGATCCACAGGGTGCTCCTGTGCACCATCTCATGGCCGCTGGTCATGGAGATAAGGGCTGGCAGATGATAATTCACCCAGAATATGGAGCGGAGCCCCAGCGTAAAAATATTCAGCACAAAGAGCAGAAGCGGTGAAGCGGAGAGAAACCTCGGTCCCAGGACTGAGCTCTGAGGGGCGGTTGGAGCGAGCGGCCTATCGCGAGTCCAGTTCTTTATGGACCTCTTTACCTTTGCAGGTTTTTTCTGTCTGATGTTTACCTTCACGCGGCCGCCGCAAACCGGACACTCCTTCCGATTCCAGCCCATCGGCATTACGGAGGAGCACGAACCGCAGACTCTCTCTATCTCAGCCATCCGCGCCATCCTCGGCGGCATCGTCATCCAGTCCGGATTCATCGGGCTCGTCGTAGTAATCGTCCTCTTCGTGGATATCCTTACTCCGCGCCCTGACGTAGTCCCTTGCCCACTCCAGCAGGGAGAAGTCGGCCGCGATCTCCTCTGGATCCGCGAAGCCGGGCATACCAAGACCCATCAGCCTGTTTATGTGGTATTGAATGTAAGTTGAGCCGAGAAAGAAGAGTTTCGCCCATGACGTCATGGTACGGTCTATCATCATGGAATTGCGATCCCAGGAGGCCACCGCGCTTCGCAAATTCCAGCGGAGGTCAAAGAAACACGAGCACCTTATCGGCCCCACAAAGAACATATACGTTATGGCAAAAAAAGCGGACGTCTTCAAGGCAAAGTCATAAGCCCAAGGAGAATCGGCGACAGCGCCCCACATAAAAGCGCCCGCCGCGACTGGCACTAACAGCTGAACACAAAAACCCGTCGCCGCGAACCTCCTCAACGCTCCTTCCCCTATCCTCTCGCCGCACACCTTAGTGAAAGCATAAACATTACCCCACGCCCATATATACGGATAGAGCCCCAGCGATACCAGACTGACTCCTATGAAAATACCGAGTGGAATATATCCGAGAAGGGCTGCCTTCTGCGCTTTTTTTACGCTCTTCATGCGCTTACGAACGACATATATCCCCTCGATTAAAACACGAAGCGCCCGAAAGGATACAATAAAACGAAGGGTCGCGAACAGGCGCCCTCCCCTCTTTTCGCGAGAACGAATCTCCCTCCTGGAGGGGAGAAAGACTCCGGGGGAGACCTCAATGGCTTCCCCTCTTTCGTCCAGGATAAGATGAGAAGAACGCTTGACGCGCTTTTTCCGCGCCCCGCCCTCATACCGCTTCATGAAACGCGCGTACTTGGGAGAATAAGCGTGTTTTCCCCTCTTAAACATCGAACCGTGTCATCTCTCTGATTTCAATCCTTAAAAGACGCGCCAATAACCGAGGTGGCCTCCACTAACGAAGCCAGCTAGTCAGGTCTCGCGTCTGGAAACATCTTAAGGAATTCCCCCTCCGGCAGGCTGACCTCAAATTTCCTGGCCTTCTTCTCGGGTTTGGGCACATCCACGTTCGCCGGAGCCGGTTGTTTTTCCTGAGCTGGAGGAGCGTCTCTCGGCGGCATCGGCATCTGATGAATGCCGCCCCTTGAAGGCGGCTGAGGCGCCAGCTCTATTCGCTCACCCGATCCCTTGGCTATGCTGCCGTTCTCGCGATCGGCCGCCATATCCCCAGCGGAGACATCGAGCGTCGATATCAATCTCGACGGCCCAGCGTCTCTCGCCTGCGATATCGCCGTGGCCCGATCAGTCTCCGTCGGCGGGGACTGATCGACAGGGTCATCCGCCGGAGGAACTGGGATCCCGCCACGCTCCGGCACATACCCCGCATCCCTGTTCCCGGGCGGCTGAAGCAGCGCTCCGGCGCCGAGAAGCATCTCGATGGGGATCGGTTCGGGTTCGTCAATGGGTGAAAACTGACGGACAACCGGCATGTGAACATCGGCTTCCATCGGCATACCGCCGCCGTTCGCATACCGATCCTCCGTCAGTTGAGGCGGCGGCGGAGGCGAAATCGGCGCTGAAGGCACAGCGTACTGTGTTGGCGTTGGCACGGGCTGAGGCGTGGGCAGCACGATCTGTGACGCGTAGACGTCCCTGTCCTGCCGAGCTTGCGCCTGTACAGGCGGCTGCGGCGGCAGTATCGCGGCCGCAGCGTACCGCGGCTCTGGTACAGGCGGTTGCGGTGGCAATACCTGAAACTGAACCGGTGACGCCGCGTACTGTGGTTCCGGCATGAGCGCGGGTGGAAGCACAGACGGTTGTGGCGGTAAAGGCGCCGATACGGGCGGTTGTATTGGCAAAACCGGCGGCGGAACGGGCTCTGCCGCATACTGTTGTGCCGGCGTCCGCGTGAACGGCGGCATAACAGGCGGTTGCGGCGGTAATGCTACCGGAGCCGGAGGCGCCGTGTACCGTGGTTCCTGTATGGGCGCGGATGGAGGCACAGGCGGCTGCTGCGGCGGCAGTACAGGCCGCTGCGCCGGAACCGCCGAGTGATATTGCGGCTGCCCCGGCACAACAGCCGGCGGAGCTGGAGGCGCCGCGTACTGCTGTTCTGGCTGCCGCGGTAACGCTATCGGAGCCGTGGGCGCCATGTACTGCGGTTCCGGCCGCGGCGGTAACGCTACCGGAGCCGGAGGCATTGTGTACCGTGGTTCCTGTATGGGCGCGGATGGAGGCACAGGCGGCTGCTGCGGCGGCAGTACAGGCCGCTGCGCCGGAACCGCCGAGTGATA
>JAIRWR010000025.1 GCA_031268885.1 Synergistaceae bacterium | reverse complement strand
ATAATACTGCTGATGCCGGCAAGATCAGATCGCAACATGAACCCAACAACGATAACGACAAAGCTGTGAAACGCCGCTTTCCTGCTAAAGCAACGACGAAAGCCCATTAGCGCTGAGTTTATCAAATTCCACATGTTGTCTATAGCCATCGGCCTGTAAGTATCGTATAATTGTTACAAGCCTTCTACCGATGGCAACCTCCTTTCGTAGTGGAGTACTAAAGGACTATATACATCGATAGAAGGTTTTTCAACTTCTTAATGTGAGAACTTTGAACTCTCCAGCATGTAAAGATAACGAAAAAATAGATAAAAAATGAAGGACTTCTGTGACCTCTATGGAGAGATAACACAGCGGAGTTAATCAAATTCCACATATTATCTATAGCCATCGGCTTGTAGGTATCGTATAATTGTTATAAGCCTTCTACCGATGGCAACCTCCTTTCGTAGTGGTGTACTAAAGGATTATATACATCGATAGAAGGCTTTTCAACTTCTTAATGTAAGAACTTTGAACTCTCCAGTTATATAAGGTACACGTTATTTTTGTTTTTTCACTTGGTGACGATGTAGATTTATATAGATTTATGCCTCCGCTCAGGCTTCGAGCGCTCTGTCTATAGCAAGCGCCAGAAGGTATGGAGTACGGCGGCAGAGGTCGTCAATGAAGACTCTCTCCTCGAAGGTGTGTATTCCCTTTCCCCATGGGCCAATGTTTAAAATCGGCATGGAGATATCCTCCATCTCTTCGAACGGGATTGAGTATACGTCTCCCCAGAGCAGCATGTTGTCCTTTATGTAATTTACATCCGAGTCGCCTGGGTTCAGCAGGAAATAGCTGAAGTCCGACATTCCCGTCGCACAGTGCCTGACATAGTTGTCTCCGAATTTATCCCTGGCGGCATCGATCACGCTGCCGCAAACTTCGTCGGCCCTATCCGCGGAGACCCCGAGCATGGCGTTCGATACGTGGGGATAATATGGCGGCGCGAGAGCTATCACTATGACCGGCGATCTGTCGTTTACGCAGAGCAGCGTATATTCGACCACGGAACGCGATGCCTCTATCATATTCATCTCGCCATTCGTGATCTTCTCCTTCATGCCGGAGATCAAATCTCCCAGACCGCGCGTGAAATCCTCTCCTCTGTCGCGAATCGCCTCCCTGTACAGATCAGAGTAGAGCTTGACGTTAGTCTTCCACGAAAGCGCTCGGCTCTCCTTGCCCTGAGCCTTCATGTAAGCGTCATAACTCCTCTGCTGATCCGCGACAACGGTATCAAACGCCTCGGCGCACTCCTCGCGGATTATGCCGATGATCCCCTTAGCCGTGTTCTTGAGAAGCAGCACGTTCATGAGGCCCGTGGCCGATATCGGAAGCGATACATCATAGACATTCTTGCCGTCCTTGAGGTATAAGAAAGTCCCGGCGGTGGAGACGACCTCATTCTCCTCGTCGATAAACCGGGGGTTGGCGTCGAGCCTGCGGACGACCTCCGCCATGATCTTTATCGGGTTGAGCCCGTCGTAAAGCCTTCCCACGTGCGCAAGGACGCCTCGGGCGTATATCAACGGCAGCACCTTACCGATGGAGCTGACGTGCAGCTTTGGGCTGTCCGGGCCGAGTCTTCTGTCTGTTGGCTCCGAGTTCAGCGCGATAGCGTAGTCCAGACCGTGCCGGTCCTTCAATCTTTTAAGTATGAGCGGCGCTCCCCTGCCGCCGGAAGACAGGTTCTCCTCGTCCGGAAGGCCGAGCAGAACGATGCTGCCATCGAGCTCTCTCTCTTCCGCTATGGCCGCGTAAACCTCCACGAGGGCCATCTGGATCGCCGCCCCGCCCTTCATGTCGGCCGTTCCTCGTCCAAAGAGCCACTCCCCGCTGCTCAGGTCATCCTCCGCCTCACTGTTCAGCTTTACCTTGCCCTGGCGGAGTGCTGACATGAGCGCGTCGGGACAGGTGGCGAGTTCCCGCAGCGCCTCATAGTCATCCGTGTCAACTACGTCATAATGATGCAGAAGTACCGCGGTACGGCTTCCGGAGCCTTTTAGAAGGCACCACGGGATCGTCCTTCCTAAGGGATCTCCCGGTATCTCGAAGAACCCGAAATCGCCGTCATGTGACTTGAAATAATCAATCGAGTCAAACCACGAGCGGTAGAAGGAGTCCACAGACTTCTCCCGTTTTGTTCCAGTGCTTGTATAAATCCCCACAAAATCGGTCAGCAATTTTTTAACGCGACTCTTGAACGCGTCTTGTTCGATAATCTTATAGATCACTTGCTCTCCTCCTCCTATTTGTGCTCAAAACACCGGAAGAAAACGTCGCGCGAACTGCCCCCGCAGAGTAAAAACCAGTCCGACTTTACGAAGATTTATTCTCCGCATCCTGTTGCTGCGGCGAGGGGAGAAGTTCCCGGCCAAAGAGCGCGCAGTAGTTGCGGACGCGTTTAGGGATTAGGCCGGAGGGCCTGACTACGAGGATAATCACCAGCAGCAGCGCATAGATTAACTGCGCGTAATCGGAAAAGTCCCGCAGTTTTTCGGTTATGACGGTCAACAGAAACGCTCCCACCAGCACCCCGGCCGGATTGTCCATCCCGCCGAGGATGACCATGCAGATGAAGATCAGCGACCGTGCGAAGGTAAAGTCGTTAGGACCGACAAACGACGTCAGGCTAGCGTAAAGCGCGCCGCCGATGCCGCAGAATACCGCTCCGATCAGAAACGCAAACAGCTTATAGCGCGAGACGTTGACGCCAAGGCAGTTTGCCGCTATTTCATCCTGCGCGATATTGTTCAGCGCGAGACCGTATCTGGAGATCGACACGCGAACGGCGACATAGTACAGCACTGTGAGCGTCAGCAGGCAGAATATCAAGTAAAAGAAGTGCGGCGCCAGCTTTGCGCCGAAAAACGTGTACGATTTATAGAGAGAAAACCCGCCAATGTTAAGAGCCTTTACTCCGCTCAGGCCATTCGGCCCGCCGATGTAGGGGATGTTTTTTATTAATTGCGTGAATGCCAGCTGCAGCGCCATGGTAACAAGCGAGAGATAATAGCCCTTCGTTCGCAGAGTCGGCAGCCCGATCAGAAGACCCGCCGCGGCGCATAGAATTATGGACGCGAGCAATCCGAACCACGGGCTGACGCCGAGCTTGACGGTGACAACGCCCATCGAGTACGCGCCAATACCCATGAACGCGGCAGGCGCAAAGTTCACCATATTTGCCGAGCCCATCTGAAAGTTGACGCCGAGGCAGACCATCGCGTAGATGACCGACATGACGGCTATGTGTGACTGGTAGCGAAATCTGGCCAACAATACCGGTATCGCAAGCATGAAAATTATTGCCGACAGAGCGGCCAGCTTTTTGTTGCGAATATAAAGCGAGAAGACCGCGTTTATCGCGCCGCTCCTCTCTATATACAGCAACGCTACGATCACCAGCGCCACGAGCGTCAGACTGAACTTATACGGCAGGCGCAGCATCAGGAACGCCAATGTGAACACAAGGAGATTACAGGCGATAGTCAGGATTTTTTCGGGCATCCGGACTACTTGAGATCCGGAAGAGTCGGGGGATCGGTTAAGATCTGTCATTTCTCTTCTCCAGTCAGCCCTCATACTTTTTCAACCGACTTGTCGCCGATGATGCCATCCGGCTTGAAGACTATGAAGATCACGACGACAACGAAGGCCATTATACTGGAATATGCCGTCCCCCTTGGGATGTAGCCTGAGACGAACACTTCCACAAAGGCCAGAAGCATTCCTCCGACCACAGCGCCCCATGTATTCCGCAATCCCCCGACGACCGCCGCGGAGAATCCCTTCGCGCCGTACATAGCGCCGTCGTCGAAGGACATGAGCTTTTGATAGCTGCCGACAAGAAAACCGCTTATCGCGAGCATGACGCCACCGATCAGAAAGGTAATTATAATCACGCGCGATACGTTGATCCCCGTCATGAGGGATAACTCTTTGTTCTGCGATATCGCCTGCATGGACATCCCCATCTTTGTCTTGTTCAAAAACAGAAACAGCAGAAGGAGAATTGCCGCGGTAATGGCGATGATGATCAGATAACGAGCGTTGGTGGTCCCGCCCGGCAGAAGCAGCGGCGGAAACCCCTGTGGGTTGCGGCCGCTGACCACCGTTACGGCGGACTCGCCGCCAAACGCGGTAGATATGGTGTTTACGGCTGGCTTGAACAACAGCCCCAAAACCTCTTTGATGACCGTGCCCATGGCGATTGTGCTCAACAGCGGCATCAATTCGGAGCTGTTCCGAAACGGTTTGATAGAGAACTGGTGAGTGATCAATCCCCACGCGGCACAAAAGACCGCCCCGATCAAAATCAGCAGTATGACGCAAACCCAGAAGGGAAGTATGCCGAATAACCCGGCGCTCTGCGACGCAACATAAGCTCCCATGATGGCAAAGGATCCAAAGATGGCTATGTCTCCGCAGCAGAAGACCACCACGTCCATCACTCCAAAAAAGAGCGAAAAACCGATTGCCACCAGGGTATATGTACATCCGAGAAGGATCGCGCTGACCGCCAATCCAAAAAACATATCCATAAAATGCCGTCCTCCCTTCATCCGCCGATCCACAAAAAACGCGGTGAAAATCCGCGCGCACTGCCTGTGCCAGTAACGGAACTCGTTTCCCGCGCTATCTCTTTATGTCTCCTGTTTTCACCCTGTGTCGGTGAAAACAGGAGACCCTACCGGAACTACGAGACTAATTCATCGCTTCTTTTAGCTATTTCCCCCCGAACGCGCGCTTGCCGCCCTCTTTGTATTCAGATTTTTCCAGAGGAATCCATGCTCCATCCTGTACAACATTCAGGTAAGCCGCTACATTTTCGGTCTGCCCGATGCTGTTGAACGTCGTTGTGCCCATGATGCCCGTGGTCTTGCCGCTTAATATAGCTTTCGTCATGGCTTCCGCGGTCGGCTTCTCTCCACAGGCGCGCAGGGAGTTGATCAAAATCAGCGCCGCCTCGTAAGCATAGGGCGTAAATGCGCCGATCGGTTCGGAGTAGCCCTGTGAATTGTAGAGCTTGATAAAATTATTGCCCTCTGTGGTATCTTCGAGGATTACGCCTGGGCTGACGACCAGGGTACCCTCAGCTGACTCCGCTCCGATCTTGAGGAAGTCCTCGGTCTTCATGCCGGAGATTCCACAGTATAGGATGCCAGTGACTCCTCCCTCGAAGAGCTGACGCTTGAGCTGCGAACCGATGGCAACAGTGCTGCCGCAGTATACCGCCTTGGCCCCGCTCGCCTTGATCTTCTGCACAACAGCGTTCAGATCGGTAGTATCCTCCGGGACCCGCTCCTCGCCCATGGGAGTGATGTTGCGCGCCGCAAGTTCCGCCTTGAAGGCATTAAAGTTGCCGTCGCCGTAAGAACCGACATCGGAGACAATAAACCAATCCTTATAGCCCATCTCGTCCAGAACCTTCACCGCCAGAGGTATGTTCTCCTGCTTGTCGGTCGGAGCGGAACGCGTGATATAAGGGACATTTTCCGCGTTCGTGAGCGACTCCCGAATCGCGCCCCAGATCAGAAGCGG
This sequence comes from Synergistaceae bacterium, assembly GCA_031268885.1. GTDB lineage: Bacteria > Synergistota > Synergistia > Synergistales > Synergistaceae > JAIRWR01. The sequence continues at coordinate 4,996 of JAIRWR010000025.1, read as the reverse complement.
AATCTCGGCTTCCTTGAAGACCGGGATGGACGCGGCGGCTGGTCCGGAATTCCAAAAACCGGACGCGGCTACAATATCGCTCTCCGACACGATCTCCTGAGCGCCGGCGACAGCCACATTTTCGGTGCTCTGATCGTCAACCTCTTTCACTTCGATCTTGAATGGAAATTCGCCTGACTTGTTAGCTTCGCTGATCGCCAGCATGAAGGCATTCCTCGCGGCGGCGCCCTCGGCGGCGTCAGATCCTGTTATTGGCCCTAAGAACCCAATTTTGACGACTGGCTCGGCGGCCTCGGCACAGAAACCTCCGATAAACATGCCGGCCGCAAGCAGAGAGAACAAAAACGCGCACAACAGCTTAGATCTTCCAGACATCTTTCTCTTCCTCCTCTTCCACACGGTTAGAATAACGCGCTTGATGAACCAACCCGGATAAAGTGGGCATGCGATGTTTTCCTTGGCCTCACCTCACTTCTCCCTCCTTTGGATAAACACTCTCCCGCCTTGCCCTGCCGTTCGCCAAGGGGGCACAGCTTATACCACCAGCCCGCGTTACATCACTGGATTTTCAACAAATTCGCTCTTCCCGAGCGCGTCCGCCGTTCCGGAAAACACAATGGCGCCTTTTTGAATGACGTATCCGCTGCTTGCCACGGACAACGCCTTCACGGCATTTTGTTCCACCAGCAGAATACTCATCTGTGTCGCCCGCAGACGGCGTATGATCTCGAATACCTCCTCGACCATGATGGGAGCCAGTCCAAGTGAAGGTTCGTCCAAGATCAGCAGCTTAGGCTTGTTGACTACGGCCCTCGCGATAGCGAGCATTGTGCGCTCGCCGCCGGACAGCGTACCTGCCCTCTGTTTCAGGCGCTCGCGCAACACTGGAAATGACTGGTATATCTCCACAAGCCTCTCCCTAAGGAGCGATTCGTCTATGTAATAAGCGCCCATTTTCAGATTGTCCTCAACGGTCATCTTGTGGAAGGTGCCAACCGCCGCGGCGGATATGGCAATGCCTGACTCAACCCTCTTATGTGTCGGCCACGAGTCCATACTCTTTCCTTCCAGTCTCATGGTTCCCTTGTCCGCCTTGACCATGTTCAGGACCGCTTTGACCAGCGTCGTCTTGCCAGCGCCGTTGGCGCCCAGAACACAACAGACCTGACCTTTTGGGACATTTAGGCTGACGCCGCGCAACATGGGAATACGGCCGTAGCTGGTATCCAGCTCGCTTACTTCCAGTACGTTCGCGACAGCGTCACTCATACCGCGGCGCCCCCCAGGTAAGCGTTGATCACGTCGTGGTCCTTAACAATATCCCCGTAGATGCCCTCCGCTATCTTTCGCCCCGCGTTGAACACCACGATGCGCTCCGGGACTCGTTCCATCACCTTCATGTCGTGTTCTATGATGATGATGCAGATATCCTTGATCTTTCTCTTGATCTTGTGAATGTCCATCATCATCTGCATAGTCTCCTCGTCGTTCAGCCCAGCGGTTGGCTCGTCAAGCAGCAGAACGGTCGGATGGCCCACCAGGGCGCGGCAGATCTCGATGCGCCTCCGGTCGATGTGCGGGATATTCTTGGTCAGGTCGTAACGCAGCTTGAAGAGCGACGGATTGAAATAGCTCAGCATATCCATGCACTCCTGAAGAAATTCATAGATCTCGTTGTCGGCCTTTTTAGGGCGGAATATGATATCGGCAAAACCTACCTTGTGCTTCGTGTAAAGTCCCATCAGAATGTTGTCAGCGACGCTCAGATCCCAGCACAGCCGGCTTGATTGATATGTGCGCGCAATGCCTCTCTGAAAGATTTCAAATGGGCGCAGGCTTGTGATATCCTCTCCGCGAAGCGTCACCGCGCCGTTCGTGGCACGGTACAGGCCGCTTATTATATTGAGAAATGTGGTCTTTCCGGAGCCGTTCGGCCCTATCAGGCCAACAATCTCATCCGTGCCGATCGAAAAATCGACGTCCTTCACGGCCCACAGTCCGCCAAAGTTGATCGAAACATCCTTTGTATCTAAGAGAGCCATCCGCGTCCCTCCTCTGACGTCCTCCAATGATCTGCCTCAGCAGTCACATGTTTTTAAACTAAAAGAACACATGTTGTCGTGAGTTGCTCACCACTCTCGGTTACAAAAATATATATTGAATTAATCGCAAGGTGCTTTATATACTCAGATTTCACCTTATCATAAGTGATAGATATAGTCAAATCCGTGCCGGAGGCGGATTCCTCCAGTCCGGTCACTGCCGGATGAGCGAAAGCCTGTCGTTGCCGTTCACGTATTCGACCAGTGAATCCGAGACCTCTATGGTTTCGAGCTCAAGCGTGTTTTTTATCCTGACGATTTTAAGGCTGTCTCTGTCGATGCCCCTTATGACCTGAATGGCTATTCGAATAGCTTCATCCTCAGACTCCGCGATGATTGGGATTTTGGCGTCCTCGGGGCACTTCACCGCTATGGCGTTTGCGTAGATCTGTTCAAGGTCCAGTTTCTCAAACACTTTGCGCGTTATGACATCAAACATCCCCATGCCGATAGCGTTGCCGTGAGACTCATCCGTGACATCCAGCAGGACCATGCGCTTGATATTTGGAACAGGCAGCACGAATTCATGAAGCAAAAAGCTCTTGCCCAGAATGTTCGGATCGTATCCGGCGCCCGAGATATTTTTGCCGATCTCCTGAACCACCAGGACGTCAATGTCCGGTATCATGAGGGTAGGCATGTTTTTCCTGGCGATCCTGACGATCTCCTTTTCGCGCTCGATCAGCCTCTCGGCTGGTATAGCCTCAATCATAGCCGTCTCGTCGCAGGCGTTCTCGACAATTGCCACTCCGAAGGCGATGTCTGCCGCGCCGAGTATCATCTCCGCCCCCTCCAGCAGGGTGTCCCCGAAGGTGTCGAATTCATCCTCGTGCACCGCGGAGCAGCCGGTGTGATTTCCGAAGCCGATTACCAGCATCTTGCAGAGTCCGCTCTGGATGTCGGCGACAAAGTCCGTGTGAAGCTTGACCCGGTTTACAGGCACAACCAAGTCAGCGCTGAGCGCGGTTCTGTCAAAGTAGATGTCGATCCCCCTGGCGGTCTTGCCTATGTGAGTCACGTCAACGGATGTCTCGATCGCAACTCCCATCTTGTCCTCGGTGATGCCGTAGGAGCTGAGCACCTCGCGCTGCCCTTCGGGCGTTCCGCCGCCGTGACTGCCCATTGCCGCGACGATAAACGGACAGCCGCCGGCGTCCTTAATCTGGTCAAGCAGGGCCCTGACTATGACGTCCAGGTTTTTTATGCCGCGGCTGCCGACTCCCACAGCCACCCTCGCTCCAGGTTTTATCCTGCCGCGAATATCGCCGCGGCTCATCTCCTCCGCAACGCGCCCTTTTATGTCCTCCAGTCTCGGCCGTTCGAACGCCTGTCTTACCCTGTGCATCCGAGGAAGGGGAGAGCGCGCGTCTTCTTCAAGCAATATTGGCATGGCGTATACCTCCGTAGCCGGTCGGTATTAATCGGCCCTCTCAGTCTAAAATAGTTATCGTCCCGTTGTTAGCGTCAACGCGGATGCGGTCTCCATTCTTCACAGTTTTGTAAAAATCGGGATCAACCTTGTCGACCATGGGAATTTCCATGATGATAGCGCTGGCGACCAGCACGGTCTCGGCGTTCTGAATGATCATGGCGACAGGCTGGTTCTTGCGCATCATGAGCTGATACAATCCATCGCTCTGAACCACGGAACTGCCCTTTCCTCCAGGGAATATCAGCGCTTTTTTCGCGACGCTCTCTCCCTCTATATCATGAGCCTTCTCAAATACCTCTCCGGTCTCCGGCCTCACAAGGTAGAACATTATCTCGTCCTTCGAGATGATGACCTCTCCCTCTCCCACTCCTTCCGAAATCTTGTGGCAGGAAAAAACCTTCTCGCTCATCATTCGACAGCTCCTTTCAGCGCGGCGTCTATACAGGTCTCGAGATCGCGGATAACAAATTCGAGTCCCCTCTTTCTGGGATAGTACGCGCATTTCGGGGAATCGGTGACGCCAACCTTGTTCTTGTACAGATGCCAGCACGGCTGGTCCGAGCACGTATCCTCCACAACCTCGCCGCCGGCCGCCCGAAGTGTGTCGAGGAGCCCCATCTTCTCGGCGCTGGACTTTGTGAGCGCCGATGTCATGATCCACAGAGGCACGGCCAGGCGCTTGCCATCCACGAGGCTCGCGATGCGGCTGACCTCGTTTAGGCTGGTGTGCGGGCACCCGAAGAGGGCGAAGTCTATCTTGCGGTTGCCGGGGTCCGATATCTCGGTCTCCAGCACTCGCGCGAAGTCGTCGTCGGTTATCACGACCCTGCGCTTGGGCTCCTTTCCGCCGAACGCGGCCTCCAGGGTTGGGGCTTCGGGCGTCACGCCGACTATGTGGTACATGGCGTAAGCTCCCGATGTGTTCAGTTCCGCGCCCAGATTGCGGTGAGACTCCGGCGATACGTAGCTCCCAAGCCCCACGAACACGGGGATGCCGGGGCCTATCTTCTTGCCCATGTAGCCGAGCAGATTGTAGGAGAAGTTATCCTTCATCTTCGCCTTGACCTCCACCAGGATATCTCCCTTGCGGTTCTCGTCGAGGAGAAGGCCGTATACCGGAACGACTCCGGTGATGGCGGCGCACAGGGCCGACTGCGCGGATTCGCGGTTGCTCCTCGCCCCCCACACGGAGTTCACATACGGGGTCGCGCTGGACTCGGAAAAGGCGATTATTTCGTTGGGAAAAGGAATGTTGGTGTCCATGTAAGGCGTGCAGTTGTACGTAAGCCTGCAACCGAGCGCCTTGTACGCTTCGTGAGTGCGGCTCATGTGATCCGCTTCTTCGTCGGTCACCATCCCGCGGCTCTTAAAATAGGACAGGCAGAATCCGGGATTCACTGTGGGAGGAACCTTTGTCCGCGCGCCCAGCTTGACCATCTTTTCGGCAAACCAGAGATCGGCC
>JAIRWR010000121.1 GCA_031268885.1 Synergistaceae bacterium | reverse complement strand
CGCTTCTGTCAAGGAGGCCATACCGAACAGCAACGTCAGCAAGGGCGACGTCATTCGGGCGGTTATCGTGCGCACGAAAAAGGAGGTCCGCCGCAGGGATGGATCCTACGTGCGATTTGACGACAATGCCGCTGTGCTGATAGACAACAACGGAGATCCCAAGGGTACTCGCATCTTCGGTCCCGTAGCCAGGGAACTGAGGGAGAAGCGCTACATGAGAATCGTCTCCCTCGCTCCGGAAGTTGTTTGAGGAGGACTCGTGCAATGGCTAAAATGCGTTTACGTAAGGGCGATCGCGTCTATATAATCTCCGGCAAGGACAAGGGCAGAGAGGGTAAGGTCTTGCGCAGGGACATCGCGAGGGAACTGATAGTCGTTGAAAATGTCAACGTTGTCACGAAGAGCGCGCGGCCCACGCAGAAAAACCCAAGAGGTGGCCGACTCAAGATGGAGGCTCCAATCCACTCGGATAAAGCCATGCTTGTCTGCCCGTCGTGCGGCAGACCCACGCGGGTTGGGAGAGCGTTTCTCGACAGCGGCGCGAAGGTGCGCGTATGCAAAAAATGCGGCGAGATTGTCGACAAAGCATAGGAGGGAGAGGCGAAGATGATCCCACGTCTCCTTGAGAAGTACAAGAGAGAAGTAGCTCCGAGGCTCAAATCACAGTTCAGCTACAAGAGTCCGATGGAGCTTCCGGGACTTGTTAAGGTAGTTATCAATATTGGCGTAAACGAAGCCAAACAGGATATAAAATACATGGATGCGTCCATGTCGGAGCTTTCGATAATCACAGGCCAGAAGCCGATGATGAAGCGGGCCAAGAATTCAGTCGCCGGTTTCAAGGTGCGGGCAGGCATGCCGGTGGCGTGTTGCGTGACGCTGAGATCCGTGAGAATGTGGGAGTTCGCGGACAGACTCATCAGTGTGGCGCTGCCTCGGATCAAGGACTTCCAGGGAGTGGCCAGGCGCGGTTTTGACGGGAGAGGGAACTATAACCTCGGGCTTAGGGAACAGCTTCTGTTTCCCGAGATCGAATACGATAAGGTCATCCGTATGCGCGGCATGAATATTACATTCGTGACAAGCGCCGGCACGGATGAGGAGGCTTTTGCGCTCCTCTCCGAACTCGGGTTGCCTTTTGCCAGGTAGGAGGGACTTTTTATATTATGGCGCGCAAAAGTTTGCGGAATAAGGCTCAGGCTGAGCCAAAATTCAAGGTAAGACGCTACAATAGGTGTCCCCTCTGTGGCCGTCCTAGGGGGTACATGCGGATGTTCAACATGTGCCGTTGCTGCTTCAGGGGCCTGGCTCGAGAGGGGAAGATCCCAGGCGTTGTCAAGTCAAGCTGGTAGGGCAATGAAAGGAGGATCAATGGGGATGCATGTTACGGATCCTGTTGCCGATATGCTGACTCGCATTCGAAACGCGAATACTGTATATCACGAAATGGTAGATATGCCTATGAGCAGGTTGAGGCTCGAAATAGCCCGTATTTTGAAGGATGAGGGTTATATTCGCAATTATAAAACGGTTACGGACCCTAAATTTCCGTCGCAGACACTTCGAGTGTATATGAGCTATGGAGCGGGGCGGGAAAGGGTAATACAAGGGTTGCGGCGCATAAGCAAACCAGGGCGCCGTATATATGTTCACAAGGAAGATGTGCCAAGGGTGATGGGCGGTCTTGGAATAGCGTTAATTTCGACTTCGAACGGACTCATGACCGACGCGGAAGCCCGCAAGCGCGGACTCGGCGGCGAAGTCATGTGCTACGTCTGGTAGGGGAGGGCGGATATTATGTCACGCATAGGCCGCAAGGCCATCCCTCTGCCTAAAGGTGTTGACGTCAACGTAGATGGCAGAGAGATCACAGTCAAGGGATCGAAGGGCACGATGAAGATGCCAGTCGCTCCGGAAATATCGGTCTCCATCGCCGACGGAAATATCGTCGTCCGCCGCTCTAACGATGACAAGAGCGTAAAAGCGGCCCATGGAATGACAAGGGCGATTCTAAACAACTTGATCACCGGCGTTACGAATGGTTTTGAGAGGACGCTCGAAATAATCGGAGTGGGTTACAGGGCGCAGATGCAGGGAAAGAACCTCGTGATGTCGCTGGGTTTCTCTCATCCTGTAGAGGTATTCCCTCCCGAGGGCATAGAACTTGCCGTTGATGGGCCCACCAAGATAATCGTCCGGGGCATCGACAAACAGCTCGTGGGTCAAGTCGCGGCAAACATCAGGGAATATCGTCCGCCGGAGCCGTACAAGGGCAAGGGCATCCGTTACTCTGGCGAATATGTAATTCGCAAGGCCGGAAAGGCCGGCGGTAAATAATATGCGAGGTGATGAAATGTGATCAGGATTCGCAGCCGCAACGAGATGCGCATACATCGTCATCGCCGCCTGCGCAAACGTATCGCGGGCACTCGCGAGTGTCCGCGTCTCTCGGTGTTTCGCAGCCTGAAACATATATACGCTCAAATTATCGACGATGAGGCGGGAAGGACGTTAGCTTCGGCATCGTCCCTGGATAAATCCCTTCAGGACTCACTTTCGGCCGGCAACGGTCAGGAAGCCGCGAAGAGCGTTGGAAAGCTCATTGCGGAACGGGCTTTGGCCAGCGGAATCAAAACTGTTGTGTTCGACAGGGGCGGCCACATTTTTCTCGGTCGAGTGAAAGCGCTAGCGGATGCCGCGCGCGAAGCCGGTTTACAGTTCTAGGGAGGGAAGACGTTGGCAATCCAGAATCAACAGACGAAAAATTACAGCAGCAAGGGCATCGAGCTCAGTGAGCGCGTTGTGTCAATAAACAGAGTCAGCAAGGTCGTCAAGGGCGGCAAAAGATTTCGTTTTTCCGTCCTCGTGGTCGTGGGGGATGGAGTGGATCAAGTCGGAATAGGCATGGGCAAGGCGAGAGAAATTTCCGAAGCCGTGCGCAAGGGAATTGATCATGCCAAGAAGAACATGGTGGATCTCAAGAAGGTCGGAAATACGATACCTCATCCGATTCAGGGTAAATTCGGCGCGGCGTCGGTCTTAATCCGCCCGGCGGCGCCGGGTACCGGCGTAATCGCTGGCGCGGTCGTCAGAGCGATTATGGAACTCGGCGGAGTGCGTGATGTGCTTACGAAGGTCATAGGCCGTACGTCGAATCCCATCAACGTCGCATACGCCACGTTCAAGGCAGTCTGCGGCTTGCGAACGCCCGAAGAGGTCCGCAGGCTTCGCGGCAGGGAAAACCGGGCATCGGCTGGTGCTTGAGGAAAGCGAGAGGTCTTACAATGTCCAAGTTAGTGATTAAATGGAAGAAGAGCGCAATAGGACGTCCGGACATACAGGCTAGAACGATAAGGGCACTTGGTCTGCACAAACTAAACGGGACGGTTGTTCATGAGGATACGCCTCAGATTCGAGGCATGATAAGGCACGTCGGCCATCTGGTCGAACTCAGTTCAGACGAGACTGGAGGCGATAAGGAATGAATCTTCAGGATCTTTCCCCATCGCCCGGTTCGAGACGCAAGTCGAAGAGACTGGGCATGGGGGTGGGAAGCGGGCAGGGCAAGACCGCCGGAAAAGGCCATAAGGGCCAGAAAGCGAGAGCGGGCCGCAGCGTAAGTCCACACTTCGAAGGAGGGCAGATGCCTCTCTCCAGAAGGATACCCAAGAGAGGCTTCAGTAACTTCAGGCACGCGACTAACTACCAGATTGTGAACATCGGAGATCTGGGGGATCGCTTCGATGATGGCGCTGTAATTACACTGGAGGAGCTTCACTCAAAGCGGCTCATCTCAAGCCTGAATTTACCTGTCAAAATTCTCGGCGAAGGAGATTTGACCAGAAAGCTGACGGTAATGGCAAATGCCTTCAGTTCATCCGCAAAAAATAAAATTGAGACGGCCGGCGGAAAGGCAGAGGTGATCTAGCGTGATAGACGGGTTTCGGGATGCCTTTCGACTGCCGGATCTTAAAAGGCGCATTCTGTTTGTGATAGCGGCTCTTTTTATCTACAGACTGGGAGCGCATATACCGACACCTGGAATAGATTCGGAGGCGATGTCGAGGCTCTTCGAAGGAGGAGGCATCTTTGGATTTCTGGATCTCTTCGCCGGCGGCGCTCTTCGCCGTTTCAGCGTGTTTGCGCTCGGAGTCGCGCCGTATATAAACTCCAGTATAGTGATGCAGCTTCTGGTTGTCATCTTCCCCGCTCTCGAAAAGATGCAGAAGGAGGGCGAGGAGGGACGAAAGAAGATCACCCAGTATACGAGATACGGCACCATTATCTTCGCGCTCATTCAGGCTATCGGGATGACTACATGGCTCAGAAACCTCCAGATATTCTCTGGAGGCTGGCTTGATATGCTGGTTGTAGTCGTGACGGTCACAACCGGCTCTATCGTAGTAATGTGGCTTGGCGAGGTCATGTCGGATCACGGCATCGGCAACGGAATATCTCTCCTGATCTATGCCGGAATAGTAGCTCGTCTGCCGGAGGCCATTGTGGAGACGGTCAAGCTCGTTGGCCTCAGGGAGATGAACCCCGTAAGTCTGTTAGTTGCTGTCGCGGTGATGATTTTCGTAATAGCTGGGTGTATATATCTGCAGGAGGGACAGAGAAGGCTCCCGGTGCAGTACGCGAAGCGCATGGTTGGAAACAAGGTCTATGGAGGACAGAGTACGTTCATACCCCTCAAGGTGAACACGTCGGGGGTCATACCGATCATATTCGCGTCTTCCGTGCTGCTCTTTCCATACACCATAGCAAACTTTTTCACGGGAAATCTCGCGGCGTCGGTAAAGTGGGCGTTTTCGCCGTCAAGTCCGGTATATATGCTGTTTTACGTAATTCTCATCGTGTTCTTCTCGTATTTCTACACTGCTGTCGTCTTCAACCCAACCGACCTTTCGAACAATATGAAGAAGTACGGAGGATTCATCTTGGGTATCAGGCCTGGCAGGCCCACTTCCGATTACATAGAACGCGTTATGAACCGAATCACTCTCGGAGGGGCGATTGCGTTGGCCATAGTTGCCCTTGTTCCGACTTTTATGTCGGGGGTCATGAGGATAAACACTTTTTATTTCGGAGGCACGGCAATACTCATCGTCGTCGGAGTCGCCCTCGACACGATTCACCAGGTCGAGGGACAGATGCTGATGCGTCATTACGAGGGCATCCTAAAACGCCGAAGCAAGAGCGGAGGACTCCTCTAGCTTTGAGCTGGCGCGCGAGGGAGTTTTGAAGGAGAGAGAACCTATGCGCATGGTCCTGTTAGGTCCGCCGGGAGCTGGCAAGGGAACGCAGGCGGCGGCTATCAAGAAGAGATTTGGTTTAGCCCATATCTCGACCGGAGACATATTGCGTGAAAACGTGAAGTCATGCACGCGTCTTGGTCTCGCGGCAAAGAGATATATGGATGCCGGACGGTTGGTCCCTGACGATACGATCATTAACATGATGAGGGAACGCCTCAGGGAGGATGACGCGGGATCGGGATTCATCCTGGATGGATATCCCCGAACTGTCGCCCAGGCCGAGGAGTTGGGCGTCCTCCTGAAAGAGATGGGGTTGTGTCTCGACACGGTCGTCCTCCTTGAGATATCGGATGATGACGTTGTTGGGAGACTTGGGGGCCGCAGGGTATGCTCGAACTGCGGGGCTATTTACCATGTCGCCGGCCATCCAGCGGAGAAAGAGGGTATTTGCGATTCGTGCGGAGGCAGCGTGATCCAGCGCGGTGACGACATGGAATCGGTTATCAGGGAGAGGTTGGCCGTATATCATGCTGAGACATCCCAGCTTGTGGAGTACTATGAAAAGAGAAGACTGCTGCGCAGGGTGGATGCGGCCGGCCCAACTGACGCTGTTTTAACGTCCATTGAATCTCCGAAGGTCATCATGTAATGGTTACACTGAAAAAACCGGACGAGATAGAGAAGATGAAACGGGCTGGCGCGGTGGTAGCCGACGTATTGAAGCTCATGAGGGATATTATCCGTCCGGGGATAGACACTATGTCCTTGGACGATGCCGCTTCCGATCTTATCTCCAGAGAGTCCGCGACCGCGTCGTTCAAGGGTTATAAAACACAGGGTACGCGTTCTCCTTTTCCGGGATCGATCTGTGTTTCGATAAACGACGAGGTGGTTCACGGCATCCCGGATAAATACCGGATACTAGCGGAGGGGGATATTGTCAGCGTGGACGTCGGCGCAATCTACTCAGGGTATCACGGAGACGCGGCTTGTACGTTCGCTGTGGGTGATTCTGTCTCCCCCATGAGGGCGAAACTGATTGAAACGACTAGGGAGGCCCTGTACATAGGCATATCTCATGTCAAGCCCGGACGTACATTGGGAGATATTGGCCATGCCATAGAAGAGTGGATCTTGAGCCGGGGTTGTGGCGTCGTGAGAGAATATGCTGGCCATGGCATAGGGAAAAAGATGCACGAGGCTCCTCAGGTCCCGAATTACGGCAAGGCTGGAAGTGGGATAACACTGAGACAGGGACTCACCTTCTGCATCGAACCGATGGTAGTAAGCGGAGATGAGCCAGTGAAGTCCGCTTCAAACGGTTGGACTGTGCTAACCAAGGATGGTTCGGACGCCGCCCACTTTGAACACACCCTCCTGGTTACGGAGGATGGTGTCATGATCCTGACGCCATGGGAATGAGCTGTGACGTATGCTCCCTATTTCCCCCTGGCAGTCTGGTTGTAGTAAAGCAGGGCAGATATGCCGGTTCCGTTTTTGTTACGATTGGAATCGCGGGCACTGATAATGATGCTAGGATCCTGATTGCTGACGGAAGGCGAATCAAAGCCGGAAAACCAAAAAAAAAGAACGCCCGGCACATCGAGCGGACTGGTGTAATTCTCGGCGAGGTTACGCGGCGGCTTGAAAGGGGAAAGGCTCTCGACGACGGATGGCTGTGTGAAGTGATCGCTCGTGGCGGGAGGTAGAGACTTCGCAGTTTTTCCTTAAACGGAGGAGGATGGTTAGTTCGCATGGCAAAAGATGACGTCATTGAGGTCAAGGGCAAAGTAATCGAACCGTTGCCAAACGCTATGTTCAGAGTGGAGCTGGAGAACGGACACAAAGTTCTGGCCCATGTGTCGGGTAAGATGAGGATGCACTTCATTCGCATACTTCCAGGAGACAGGGTCTTAATACAGCTGACTCCGTACGACCTCACCCGCGGCAGAATAGTATACAGATATAAATGATTTCTTGAAAACAAGAACATTCCAATATGGTAACAAGGAGGATGTTGGCACAATGAAAGTAAGGCCGTCGGTAAAAACGGTTTGTGAGTATTGCAGGATAATAAAGAGGCATGGAGTTGTCAGAGTCATCTGCAGCAGAAATCCCAGACACAAGCAGCGCCAGGGCGCGAGGAGGTAAGGTCTATGGCACGTATCGCAGGGGTCGACCTGCCGAGGGAAAAGAGAATAGAGATCGGTCTCACCTACATCTTTGGAATAGGGCTCCCGACATCGAAGAAGATTCTGGCCGCGACCAATATAAATCCGGACACGAGGGTGAAGAACCTGACGGATGACGAGGCGCAGAGACTCAGGGCCGAGTTGGAGAACAATTACAAGGTAGAGGGCGACCTTCGCCGTGAGGTAAGCATGAATATAAAACGGCTTATGGATATAGGATGTTATCGCGGTTTGAGGCATCGCCTCGGTCTGCCGGTCAGGGGACAGCATACAAAGACGAACGCGCGTACCCGGAAAGGCCCCAAGCGCACCGTTGCCGGAAAGAAAAAGGTCACCAAGTGATCCTTTCTATGACGAAGGAGGAATAATCAAGTGGCAAAACGAGTTCAGCGAAGGGGCAAGAGAAAGGAAAAGAAACATGTTAGCTATGGCATCGCTCATATATACTCTACGTTTAACAACACTATCGTCACCCTCACCGACAAGCAGGGTAACGCTCTGTCATGGGCATCCGGCGGGAATGTAGGTTTCAAGGGGACCAGGAAGTCGACGCCGTATGCGGCTCAGATGTCGGCGGCACAGGCGGCGAAACTTGCGCAGGATCATGGAGTCGTTGAGATCGACGTCGTTGTCAAGGGTCCGGGCCCCGGACGCGAATCGGCAATCCGCTCCCTTCAGGCCGCGGGTTTGCAGGTGAATATAATTCAGGATGCCACTCCTATACCTCACAACGGCTGTCGTCCGCCAAAGAGGCGCCGCGTATAGCTATTGCTTCGTCGGATATTCAAGTTTGCGCTCGTGTGTACATTGAAAGGTGGGGGAACTCTTTGGAGCATGCCCGATACGATATCATAGTCGAGGAGAGCAACTCTTCCTATGGAAGGATTGTCATAGAACCCCTTGAGCGGGGGTATGGGGTCACATTGGGGAACTCCTTGAGGAGAGTTCTTCTCTCCTCTATATCCGGCGCTGCCATAACGGCTGTCCGAGTGGACGGTGTTTTGCACGAATTCACCACAGTGCCCGGCGTTAAAGAGGATATGATTGAGCTTCTCATGAATATAAAGCATGTCCCTGTAAGGTCATTTTCGTCAGAGTACAGGGTTCTTCGCCTCGACTCCGAAGGACCAAAGGTGGTCACAGCCGCCGACATACAGCCTGACAGCGAGATAGAATTTCCGGATCCCAACGCGCTGATATGTCATCTCGAGGCCGGTGCGAAACTTGCGATGGAGTTATACATAGAGGAGGGTACAGGCTACGCTCAGCTCGATCGTCCCAGACCGGGATACCTGCCGGTCGATGCTCTCATGGTCGACGCGATATTTTCACCTGCAAAGAGGGTGAAATACGAAGTACAGGATAAGCGCCTCGGACAGAGGACCGACTACGACAGGTTGATCTTGGAGATCTGGACGAATGGAGTCGTCAGTCCGGAGGATGCGGTACATCAGGCATCCTGCATACTCAGAGATTATTTCCTCAGCATAGCATCCGCGATGTCTCCGTATGATTCCGAGTTGCCGCCCGATCATAAGAGCGGGGACGCGGCACGTTTCGCCGAGAAGGGACAGGCTGGCGATGTAAGCGTGAAGAACTTCATGAAACTAGGGGATAATCCGGCATACGCAAGGCCGGTTCGCGATCTCGATCTCTCCGTGAGAAGCGAAAACTGCCTGATGCGCGGTGGAGTCCACTACATAGGAGAACTCGTCTCCCGCTCGAGATCTGATCTGCTGAAGATAAGAAACCTCGGTAAGATTTCGCTCAAGGAGATAGAGGAGAAGCTCACGAAATTCGACCTCACTCTCTCCGGTGATGTGGATGAAGACGGGGATGATGAGCATATTTACAAGTAAGTGGGATTTTTTAGCGAAAGAGTAAAGGGGGCGATATCTTTATGAACCATCGGATGAATCTCAGGCGCCTAGGGCGCTTTGGTTCTCACAGGCGCGCGATGCTGGGGAATCTTGCCGCGAGTCTGTTTGTAAAGGGAAGCATCGTAACGACGGTGACGCGGGCCAAAGAACTCAGACGCGTGGCCGAGAAGCTGATAACGAAGGCAAAGTCTGGTACCCTTGCCGATCGCCGGCTTGTGATATCGAGGATGCCGCACAAGGAGGCAGTCACGGTCTTATTCAATGTTCTGGCTCCACGCTTTACCGAGAGAAGAGGCGGTTACACTCGGATAGTCAAAATGGGGAACAGGGTCGGCGACGCGTCACCAATGGCGGTAATCCAGCTGATAGAATAGTTTCACTGAATATGCGGATTGCCCCTATAATCTCCATGCGGGGGGTGGTTTACTCTTATCCTGGAGTCACAGCCCCCGCGGTGGACGAGGTCGATCTCGATATAGGACCAGGCGAATGGGTGGCCCTCGTTGGGGCGAACGGATCAGGAAAGTCAACGCTTGCTAAAATCTGCAACGCCCTGCTGATACCGACGCGGGGCGCTTGTTTTGTGATGGGCGCCGACATTGCCGCTCCCGGGAACCCAGAGGAGGTCCGAAAGAACGTAGCGTTGGTCTTTCAGAATCCAGACGATCAGATTGTGGCGAGTATAGTGGAGGAAGATGTGGCGTTCGGCCCCGAAAACCTCAGACTGCCCCAGGAAGAGATCAGAGCGAGGGTGGACAGGGCTCTCGA
>JAIRWR010000114.1 GCA_031268885.1 Synergistaceae bacterium | reverse complement strand
GCAGATACATATCCGGCAGGTATCTGCCGGACAAGGCCATAGACCTGATAGACGAGGCGGCGGCGAGGGTTCGCCTGGACGCGATGGAGGCGCCAGAGGAGCTCAAGGAGATGGAGCGCAGGCTGTCCGACCTGCGCAAGGAGAAGGAATCGTCCGTAGCCGCCCAGGAGTTCGAACTCGCGGCCAGGCTCCGGGACGACGAGCGCCGGATGATAGAGGGGATGGAGGAGTATCGCAAGGCATGGCAGAAGCAGAGGAACGCGATAACCCCGTCCGTCACCATGAACGATATAGCCTACGTCGTGGCCGAATGGACAGGTATCCCCGTCGTGCAGATGACGGAGGCGGAGGCAAAGAGGCTGATGCGGATGGAGGAGGAGATCCACCACCGCATGATCGGTCAGGACGAGGCCATCGGCGTTGTGTCGCGCGCGATTCGAAGGGCGCGCAGCGGAATGAAGGACTCGAAGCGTCCTGTGGGAAGCTTTCTCTTCCTCGGCCCGACCGGAGTCGGCAAGACGGAGCTGGCGCGCTCGCTGGCGGAGTTCCTGTTCGGCAACGAGGACGCGCTCCTGCGCTTTGATATGAGCGAGTACATGGAACGGCACGAGGTCGCAAAGCTCATAGGAGCGCCGCCCGGCTACGTCGGCTACGAAAACGGCGGAAAGATGACCGAGATGGTGCGCCGCAAGCCTTACTCCGTAATACTCTTCGACGAGATAGAGAAGGCTCACCCCGATCTGTTCAACCTGCTTCTGCAGATCCTTGAGGACGGACAGGTGACGGATGCTCAAGGTCACAAGGTGGACTTTAAAAATTCGGTGATAATAATGACAAGCAACGTTGGAGCCGAAAATATAGTTAAGGGACAATCTCTGGGCTTTGGATTGGATCAGAGCGCGGCGGACGGATCGGATCTCGACTGGAAGCGCATGAAGGGGTCCATTATGGACTCGGTGAAGAGGATCTTCCGGCCCGAGTTCTTAAATAGGATCGACGACATAATCGTATTCAAGCCGCTCGACAAACCCGAGCTGCTGCGCATTACAGAGGTGATGCTCCGTGACGTGATCAAGCGCGCCGCGGATCAGGACGTCGAGCTCTCCATCAAAGAAGAGGCGCGCGAGCTTCTCCTGGCCAGGGGCTTCGACCCTAAATACGGCGCCAGGCCTCTTCGCAGAGCCATCCAGAAGATGGTCGAGGACAGACTGGCCGACATGATATTAGAGGGAGCCCTGTCGTCGGGAGATCATGTTTCGCTGGCCGCCAGCCCGGTCGATCCGAAACTCGGAGCGTCTGGGGACGGACTGTCGGAGCTCCGCTTTGAGAAGGAACCACACATGGCATAGGGGGGCATGACCGATCTCCCGCAAGGTCATCTTTGGTTGGACATTAACTTTCGTTTGAACGCGGGTTGCCGTAAGAGATCAGGCTTTATCCAGATAGTCTTTTTCAAATCGCGCATATACTGAAGCGAGAGGGGGAGTAGCCATTATAAAGGCGATGGCAGCGTACACAAGCGAGATAGATGATGTCGATGCGGCGGTCTCTGAGATCTTAGAACAGTTGAAGCTCGAAGGAGATCTGCGCGGTAACAGCATAGGTATCGTGACGTGTTACAGCGATTTTATCGAATCGGGCGTTTTGAGCGCATTATGTGACGCGTTGCCCTTCAAGGTCATCGGGAGTACAACTCTCAGCAACGCCGTGCCAGGATCGAAGGGCAATATGCTGTTGACCCTCGTCGTATTGACCGGTGACGACGTTTCGTTCCAGATAGGCTTGACCGAGCCGATCTCTTCAGAGAACGAGGACTCGCTCTCTGAGGCTTATGAGGCCGCTCGGGCCGGACTCGGTTGTCAGCCGTCTCTGATGCTCAGTTTTGTCCCATTACTGATGAACGTGAGCAGCGATTTTTATGTTGACGTGTTCACTAGGATCTCCGGAGGCGTCCCGAACTTCGGGATGCTGGCTGTCGATCACAACAGCGACTATCACGAGTCGCAGGTCATCTGTGACGGCAGCGCGTATGCGGACCGTTACGCGTTTGTCCTCGTTTCGGGCAACATCACTCCAAGATTTTTCAGAAGTTCTGTCCTGCCAGGCAAAATTTACAGGGAAAAGGGCGTCGTAACGGCGTCGAAGGGAAATCATCTTCAGACGGTCAATGACAAGCCGGTGGCGGATTTTTTGCAATCCCTTGGCCTCAAGAAAGATAAGGATGGAACGATCATAGGCATCAACTCCTTCCCGTTGATCGTCGATTATAATGACGGCGCTATTCCTGTCGTGCGGGCGGTCTACGCGCAGACGCCCGAGGGCTACGCGGTGTGCGGGGGAGATATCCCCGTCGGCGCCACTCTGTCGATCGGTTTTCTGGACGAAAAAGAGGTGATCGCCACCGCGGTGGCCACGCTTGAGGCTGTCGCCGCCTCCGGAGAGTTTAACTGCGCCCTTATATGCTCTTGTATTGGGAGGTATTTTTATCTGGGTTACAACCCCGATGGGGAGATTGAGCAGGCGAGGCGTTTTTTGGATGGAAGAGGAGTTCCTTACCTCTTCTCCTACTCCGGAGGAGAACTGTGTCCGGTCTACCCGAGAGAAGGCGCGGCGAAGTCGATGACGAACAGAAATCATAACGATACGCTTGTGATTTGTACCCTTTAGCGGCAGAAATACTTGCGAGAGACGGTTATCGGGAAGTGAGCCTAGTGCCAGAGGTATTATTGACGCAGGATATTGAAGGTCTGACAAAAGAAAACAAGAAGCTGCGCATCGAAAACAAAAGATTGGTGCGGGAGCTTTATCATGAGAGAAACGCGAACGAGCGAAACAGAATAAACTTCGAGGCGAGGGACAACCTGAGCAAGGTCATCTCGGCGGAAAAGTGCAGATTGGAAAAGTACATGAACCTGCTCCT
The DNA here is from genome assembly GCA_031268885.1 of Synergistaceae bacterium. Lineage (GTDB taxonomy): Bacteria > Synergistota > Synergistia > Synergistales > Synergistaceae > JAIRWR01. The sequence goes on along the minus strand of JAIRWR010000114.1, from coordinate 4,936 downwards.
CGCGAACAGCCCCGATATCATTCTGTTCTTCGACAGCCAGGGACATTTAGTACTTTCCAGTAATTCATATCTGCAAAGCGCCGAGGTATCGGCGTTTGGCATGATTAACGGGAAATCCTATCGTGAACTGCTCGCTCCCATAGTGGATGAGGAGTTTCTCTCGCTTATCGACAATATGTTCGTGATAGCGATTGAGGAGAAACGATCTGTCGAAATAGATTACGACATTGATTTCGGATCGCGGAAGAATGTCAGGCACTACTTGATCCAAGTTATCCCGATGTTCGAGGGAGCGGGAACCATTGAGGGGTCGATGCTCCTCTTTTACGACACGACCGAGATAACACGGGCGAAGCGCGAGGCGGAGCGCGCGAGGGAGCTCGCTGAGCGATACGCTCGCGTGAAGTCCGACTTTCTCTCGCGCATGAGCCATGAGATACGAACCCCGTTAAACGCCATTATGGGAATGGCTGAGCTGTTGCTCCGTAAGGACCTGCCGCAGAGCGCGAGGGAGGACGCTATGGGGATCAAGCAGGCGGGAAGCAGCTTGCTCACCATCATCAACGATATCCTTGATTTCTCGAAGATCGAATCCGGCAATCTGGAGATAGTTCCCTCGGAGTATGCTTTATCCTCTCTTGTTAATGACGTAATCAGCATCGTCCGCTTGTGGATAGTGGAAAAACCGATTCAATTTGTCGTGTACGTAGACAGCTCTCTCCCCCGTAAACTCGTGGGCGACGAGTTCCGAATCAGGCAGGTTCTTTTAAACCTGCTGATCAACGCCGCGAAGTATACTAAGTCAGGCCACATCTCGTTTTCGGTGGATGGCGGAATGGAGGGCACAGACAGCTCTGTCCTGCGTTTTGCGGTGTCCGACACCGGAATAGGCATCAGCGAGGAGAATATGGAGAAGCTCTTCATAGACTTCACCAAGATAGACACCTACAAGGGCAGAATGTTGGAGGGGGTCGGCCTCGGGCTCTCCCTGGCGCAGAATATCTGCCGGCTGATGGGCGGAAGGATCGAAGCCGATAGCGTGTATGGGGTGGGCAGCACGTTTACCGCGATCATACCTCAGGATGTCGCGGATGGCGCTCCCTTTGCCGTTGTCAGCAACGCTCCGGAGAAGAGCGTTCTGTTGTATGAGCAGTTGCGGATCTGCGCTGATTCGATCGTTCGGTCACTGGATAATCTGGGCGTTCTATGCACTGTCGCGGAGGGCGAGGAGGAGTTTCGCGCGAAGCTGGAGACGGGAGTCTATCGGTTTGCCTTTGTATCATCACGGTTCTACAAGAAGATCAAAGACCTCGCGAGAAGACCGGCCTCTGATGTCAATTTTTTCATACTGACTGAACCCGACGGGACTCCAGCCGCCGACGATGTTCCGTCCATAGCGATGCCGACGTACAGCGCCGCGATAGCGGATATGATGAATGGGGGCGCTTCGCGCGAAGGATCCTGCGAGCGTTGCGTCGTCAACATAGGTTTCACGGCCCCGACCGCGAGGATCTTGATCGTCGATGATATCCCGACAAATTTGAAGGTCGTGAGCGGACTTCTGTCGCCTTACAAGATGAAGATCGACTGTTGCTGTTCTGGTTCGGATGCGCTCGAACTGATGCGGAAGCATCGTTACGATCTCGTGCTAATAGATCATATGATGCCCGACATGGACGGGATAGAGACCGCCGCCGCCATTCGCCTGCTGCCAGGCGAGCACTCCTCTGACATCCCGCTCATCGCCTTTACCGCAAACGCGATGACCGGGATGAGGGAGATGTTCCTCGAAAATGGCTTTAACGACTACCTTACAAAGCCGATTGAGCCCGCTAGACTGAGCGAAGTGATGGCGAGCTGGATTCCAAGGGAGAAGCGCCGTCAGGCGGAGGACGTCGGCGTCTCAAGATCCAACCTTCTAAATGGCCGGTACGTCGAAGGCATAGACATTTCGGCATATAAGAAACGCTTTTATGACGAGGAATCCTATATTGAAATCATAAACGCTTATTGCGTTCACATCCCTGCCCTGCTCGACAAGCTGAAGAATGTGACGCTGAAGACACTAAGGGACTACGCTGTGAATGTGCACGGGCTGAAAGGGGCGAGTTACGGAATTTTCGCGATGACGATTGCCAGGGAGGCCGAGATCTTGGAACATGCCGCCAAGTGCGGAGATTTCGAGATGGTGAGCGCGAACAACGCGTCGCTGGTAAAAAACACCGAGAAGCTCCTGGCCGATTTGAACGAACTGCTGGCTGACATTCGGGAGCGAGACGCCGAAAAACCCGTAAAACGGTCGCCGGATGAGGGATTGCTGAAGAAGATGCTGGGAGCGAGCAGAAAGTTTCTCGCGGACGAGATGGAGGACGCATTGACGGAACTCGAACGGTACGAGTACGAACGCGACGCCGACTTGATCGTCTGGCTCAGGGGACAGCTCGACAACCTGGAGTATGAGGCCATAGCAAATAGGCTGGAGTCCGTAGGGTGACCGCGGAGGCGGCATTTACGCTGATCTGAGATCAGCCTCCACGATGGCAAGCCATCACCAGACGGAACGAAACCGAATGAGAGCCGTCTTGTTATTTAACCGGCACTCTGTTGGTCTTTTGTCCTTTTGGACCACAACGTCAGATCAGCCTTTCAACGTGTTCATGCGCGATTCCTAGGATTGTATTATCGGCACGGCGCCTTCCGGCGAGGTAGTTAAAGTTTGCCTGTGTCATGGGCCGATGCTGGTATAATAATTAAGGAAGGCTGATTTATAGTGCGCCGCAAGCCGGCTGGAGAAGTTACGATGAACGGAGTTGTTCTCACGTGTTTTTTAGAAATATAACTGAGCATAATATTTTCGCGAGGATGAAGAAGGCGCTTTTGTCGCCTTCGTTGCTTCGAAACGAGGTAATCCCTCAACTGCACGACATTGCCTCCGACATGGTAGCGGTTGCCGAACTCCACTCGCTGAGCGGCGATCTGTGGGAGATCATGTTTGTGATGTGGATTGCCGAGGACGAGAATACAATCGGGCACTTGTCGGAGTTTGGATCCGAGCCCACCGGCTCGATTGCGTCTCTGGCGGCCCGGGAGCTATGGGATCTGCACAGGACAGTGTGGGCCACTCGCAAACTCATAGACAAAGAAGACATATACGAGAATCTCAGGGTGATGAAGAACTATGTCCCGTCGGGCTCCTCGCGAGGCGGAATAGACGAGGAGACCGTCCACGCGCTCTCTGAGACAGCCGGGGCCTTATGCATGGCAAGGACGTCCGAGGAGATGTACAGGTCGATTGTCGGCTTTTACGCGGCAAACGGTTCTGGGCTGTTCGCCCTCTACAAGGCCTTCAGATGGTCCCGGCAGAGAACCCTCGAGCCGCTAGCCGGCCTGGACAGTAAGGGGCTGAAGGACCTCGTCGGCTACGAATCCCAAAAGGCCGAATTGCTTATCAATACCGATATGTTCATCAGGGGAAAGGAGGCAAACAACGTCCTCTTATTCGGTGACAGCGGCACTGGAAAGTCCTCGTCCGTCCGAGCGCTGCTGAACGAGCCTGGCTTTGTGAGGCAGGGGCTGCGGATGATAGAGCTCCACAAGGATCAGCTCGCGGACCTGCCGGAGATCCTGGACATCATCAGATTTCGCAATTACCGTTTTATCATCTTTATGGACGATCTTTCATTCGAGGAGTTCGAGGTGGAGTACAAACACCTGAAAGCCCTGATTGAGGGTGGACTTGAGCCCAAACCGGCTAACACCCTGATATACGCCACTTCCAACAGGAGAAACATAATCCGCGAGGTCTGGTCGGACAGAAAATCAGCCAGCGACGACGTTCATGGCGGAGACACCATGCGGGAAAAGCTGTCGCTGGCTGACAGGTTTGGCCTGTCGATATGGTACGGTTCGGTAAGCAAGGACGAATACATGGATATAGTGAGGTCGATTGCCGCGCGAAGTGGCGTATCGATGGATGACGGCGAGATGGAAAGGCTTGCCCTCCGCTGGGAGATTGAAAGAGGAGGGTTTACGGGAAGAACCGCCAGGCAGTTTGTCAACCACCTGCTGCTTCAAGGGTGACGCCAGTCTTACTAATTCCCGTAAAAGCCCATTATTACCGCGTGTAGGGCATACTTTGACCGGTCAGGGCGGAGATTTCAGGGGCAAAAAAAACACTATTGACAGAACTGACGGACGGTGATATAAATCACTTCAGGTTATGGCTTTTTTGGTGCGGGGCGCTGAGTTGGAGGCAAACCGTATTTTAGGATTTAACAGAGCGTTAAAGCCGGACACGCAAAACACAGGAGAGGAAGGTGGTTTTGAAGCAATTTGTGGATAAGTGGCACATGGAAGTGTCGTGTGTCTGGGCGAAGACGTAAAACTTGCGCACAAGAGGGTAGCTAAATAAAAACTCCGGTGGAACATGGATGATCTGGCGGAGTCATAGGGGAGCGGCACGGAAGCCGCAGTCCCATACAAAACAAGGAGGTTTTTGTATCATGTCTATGGTTGTAAACCATAACATTCCAGCACTTCAGGCTTATAACGCGGTAACATCCACTACCAATTCACTTCAGAAGGTTGTCAATAAACTCTCTACAGGGCTTCGTATTAATTCAGCCGCTGATGACGCGGCAGGGTTGGCCATTTCGGAGAAGATGCGCGCGCAGACGCGCGGTTTGGACCGCGCGGCGGCCAACGCGCAGGACGGCATCTCCATGATCCAGACGGCGGAGGGAGCGCTCAGCGAGACTCACTCCATCCTTCAGCGCATGAGGGAGTTGTCCGTACAGGCCGCCAACGACACCCTCACCCAGGAAGACCGCAGCTATATCCAGCTCGAGATCGACCAGCTCCGTGAGGAAGTCACCCGCATAGGCAACACCACCCAGTTCAACAAGAAGAAGCTCCTGGACGGCAGCGCGGCTGTGCT
>JAIRWR010000108.1 GCA_031268885.1 Synergistaceae bacterium | reverse complement strand
CATGAGGCCTCCGCAAAGCCGCGCGGTATGAGCGCGGAGATGGAATTATTGAGGTTTGAACGGGCGTTCGCCGCCCGAATTCTGAGAGGAGTGTTTTGCAGGATGGCACATGTTTACTATGACAAAGACGCAAACTTGAAGGTTTTGAGCGGAAAGACCGTGGCCGTTCTCGGCTATGGAAGCCAGGGGCACGCTCACGCGCAGAACCTGAGGGATTCCGGCGTATCGGTTATCATCGGGTTGTACGAGGGCAGCAAGTCGAAGAAGACGGCCCTGGCCGACGGATTCGAGGTCTTAAATGTGGGGGACGCGGCAAAGCGGGCGGACATCATCATGTTCTTGATGCCAGATCATCTTCAGGCCGACATATACAACGAACTGGTCGCTCCGAACATGAAGCCTGACGCGGCTCTGGCGTTCGCGCACGGGTTTGCGGTCCACTTCGGTCAGGTCGTGCCGTCAAAGACGAACGACGTATTTATGATCGCGCCCAAGGGACCTGGGCACATCGTCCGCCGCATGTACGCCGAGGGCAAGGGCGTTCCGGTTCTTGTGGCTGTTTATCAGGATGCGTCGGGCCGCGCTATGGAAACCGCGCTGGCCTATGGATCCGGCATAGGCGGAGGCAGGTCAGGCATGATAGAGACTACGTTCGGAGAGGAGACCGAGTCGGATCTGTTCGGTGAGCAGGCTGTCCTGTGCGGCGGCATAACAGAGCTGATAAAGGCCGGGTTCGAAACCCTGGTCGAGGCCGGCTATCAGCCTGAGATCGCGTACTTCGAATGCCTCCATGAGATGAAACTGATAATCGACCTTATCTTCGAAGGCGGATTCTCCTGGATGAGATACTCCGTAAGCGATACGGCAAAGTACGGGGACAGCGTGGCCGGCAAGCTGGTGATCGACGAACACGCCCGCAAGACCATGAAACAGCTCCTTTCAAACATTCAGGACGGTTCGTTCGCCAAGGAGTGGATACTTGAGAACAAATCCGGACGTCCCAAGATGAAGAAGTGGGTAAAGACCGAACGTCATCAGCTTATCGAGACGGTTGGCAGGGATCTCAGGGCAATGATGCCGTGGCTGGATAAGAAAGAAGCCCCGGAGTATTGAGATGGATGGCGGCAGTATTGTACGCGTGTTTGATACCACGCTGAGAGACGGGGAACAGGCTGCGCGCATCAATCTCAATACGGGAGAGAAGGTGCAGATAGCCCGCCATCTCGAAAGGTTGCGGGTCGATGTTATCGAGGCTGGATTCCCGGCTGCGTCCCCCGGCGATTTCGACGCGGTGCGGCAGGTTGCCGCCGAGGTGCGGACACCTGTGATAGCGGGCCTGGCCCGCACGACCGAGCCGGACATAACGGCAGCGGGGGAGGCGCTTCGCGGCGCGGCGCGTCCGCGCATTCATACGTTCATCGCGACCAGCGCTATTCACATGGAGTACAAGCTGAAGATGAATCCTAAGGAGGTGCTTAGAGAGGTCGAGAGCGCGGTAAGACTCGCGCGCGGCATCACGGACGACGTGGAATTCTCCGCCGAGGACGCGAGCAGGTCCGACATCGGCTTTCTCGTCGAAGTCTACTCGCTTGCCGCCGACTGTGGAGCCATGACGCTGAACATTCCCGACACCGTCGGTTACGCCATGCCGAACGAGTTCGGGGAGTTCTGCGGGAACATCATCAAAAAGGTCGCGCGGGACGATGTAATCTGGTCGGTGCACTGCCACAACGATCTCGGCCTCTCCGTAGCCAATACGCTCGCCGCCGTCAAATCTGGAGCCAGGCAGGTCGAGTGCACGATAAACGGCCTTGGGGAGAGGGCCGGAAACGCCTCTATGGAGGAGATAGTGATGAGTCTCCGCACGAGATCGGATCACTTCGGCGCTGACACGAGGATCGACACCACGAGGTTTTACAGCGTCAGCAGGCTGGTCTCGAACCTGACCGGCGTTATGGTTCAGCCGAACAAGGCCGTCGTCGGAGTCAACGCGTTCGCGCACGAGGCTGGGATCCACCAGCACGGCATGCTCTGCAACAGGGCAACTTACGAGATAATGACGCCAGAGAGCGTGGGCTCGCCGGGAACGGACCTCCATCTTGGAAAGCACTCGGGCAGGCACGCGTTCGGGGAGAGGATTGAACAACTGGGATATCAGCTCACAGTCGAGCAGCTCGCTGAGGCTTTCGAGTACTTCAAAACGCTCTGCGACAAAAAGAAAGAGGTGTCGGACGGCGACATCGAGGCGTTTCTGCTGGATCGTATAATCCACGCGACCCCAGAGCGGCAGTACGAGCTGAGGGACTACGCCGTCACCGTTGGGTCCGGCGGAAAGCCGACCGCGTCGATAACCCTTTCGCACAAAGACCAGGAATTGACGGAGGCTGCGGTTGGAAACGGCCCGGTCGACGCGTCGTACAAGGCTATTTTGAAGATCCTGAGCTTCAAGCCTGAGCTCACCGAGTTCAGGATAAGGGCGACGAGTGAGCAGGCCGACGCGCAGGGCGAGGCGCATGTCATACTCAGGTACAAGGACATAAGGGCTCAGGGCAGAGGGGCGAGCACCGATATAATCGAGGCGACGATAAGGGCTTACTTGGAGGCTGTCAACCGCCTCTACACTACCGCGGCCGCCAGAGAGGTGACGATTTGAGATGGGGCGCACGATTGCGGAGGCGATAATAGCGTCTCGTACCACCGATCGGGTCTCCGCTGGAGCGATATGTCAGGTTAAAGTCGATTTCGCCTTCGCGAACGACATAACCGGCCCGCCAGCGATAGAAGAGTTCAAAAGGATGGGCGGAGTCCGCGTCTTTGACCCGGACAGATGCGCCATACTGCCGGACCACTTCACTCCCAACAAGGACATAGCGTCCGCCGGGCAGGCGAAGATCGCGCGTCTGTTTGCCAGGGAGCAGGGTATGCTCTACTGGGAGGTGGGCAGAGTCGGGGTCGAACACGCGTTTCTCCCAGAACAGGGGCTTGTGGTGCCCGGCGAGATAGTAGTCGGAGGGGACAGCCATACCTGCACATACGGAGCGGTCGGCGCGCTCGGGACTGGAATGGGCCAGACGGACATCGCCGGCATCTGGGCCCTCGGAGAGACATGGCTCCGAGTTCCGGAGACGATAAAAGTCGTCCTCTCCGGACATCCGTCGAAGTGGATAGGCGGGAAGGACCTCATAATACACCTGATCGGAATGATCGGAGTCGAGGGCGCCCGCTACAGGTCGCTCGAATTTCACGGAGACGCTGTTGCCGAAATCCCGCAGGATGACAGGTTCACCATGTCGAACATGGCGATAGAGGCTGGGGGTAAGTGCGGAATCTTCGTGCCGGACGAGACGACCCTGGCCTACGCGAGGGCGCGGGCCAGGCGGGATTTCACGCCGGCATACCCTGACGGTGACGCCAGATACGAGAGGGTCGTGGAGATCGACGTATCGAAGATCGAGCCCACAGTGGCGCTGCCGCATCTCCCGGGCAACTCCATAACGGCCAGGGAGTGCTCGAAGATGGAGATCGACCAGGTATTCATCGGGAGCTGCACGAACGGCAGGATCAGCGATATCGAGAAGGCGGCATCTATCCTGAAGGGCAGGCGCGTACACGACAATGTGAGGCTCATGGTCATCCCAGCGTCGTATGAGGTATACAACAGAGCGCTCGACCTGGGCCTGATAAGGGTCTTCACGGATGCTGGCGCGTCGGTCTGCACTCCGACGTGCGGGCCCTGCATGGGGGGGCACCTCGGGATACTCGCAAAAGGAGAGCGCGCCGTCTCGACGAGCAACCGCAACTTTGTCGGACGCATGGGCCATCCGGAGAGCGAGATTGTGCTAGCCGGCCCGATGGTCGCGGCGGCCAGCGCGGTTTTGGGCCGGGTGGCTGATCCCCGGGAGCTGGACTCCTGATCGTACCTTAGGCCGAATGGACAAGCGGGAAGGGCCTTATAAAATAAAATACATCTGATCGGTGTCGCGGAGCCCGCGGATGGGAGGCAGATTGATATGAGCGGCAGCAGCAAGAAAATACTTGCCGGGAGAGCGTGGGTTTACGGCGAGAACGTCAACACGGATGTAATAATACCAGCGCGTTATCTCAATACCAGCGATCCGGAGAGACTCGCGCCGCACTGCATGGAGGATATAGACTCGGCGTTCGCTGACGGCGTCGCGCAGGGGGATATAATAGTGGCCGGGAACAACTTCGGCTGTGGATCAAGCAGGGAACACGCGCCGATAGCCATAATGGCGTCTGGTATCTCCTGCGTCATAGCGGGTTCGTTCGGCAGAATATTCTTCCGCAACGCGATCAACATCGGCCTGCCGATATTGGAGTGTCCCGAGGCCGCTCTCTCCAGCGCGGTATCGAAGGGCGACAGGATCGAGGCCGATCTTCAGACCGGCCGTGTCTTGAACATTACGAACGGACGCGAGTTCGCCTCAAACCCCATACCGGAGTTTCTTCAAAGCCTCTTTTCCGCGGGGGGGCTCGTTCCGTATGTACGCAAGAGATTGGAGAGTGCCTCATGAGCTGTTCCGAGGATAAAAAATTCAGCATCGCCGTTGTCGCGGGGGACGGCATAGGCCCCGAGGTCATCTCGGAGGCCCGGCGCGTGGCGGAAGCAGCGGCCTCCGCGGATGGCGTATCGCTCAAATGGACGGAGTACCCGTTCGGCGCTTCGCATTACCTGAGGACGAACGAGATTCTCCCGGATTCGGCCTTGAATGAGATGAGAGCCCATTCGGCCATGATGCTGGGAGCGATCGGCGATCCCGCGGTCAAGCCAGGCATCTTGGAGCAGGGCATACTGCTCAGGCTGAGATTCGAGTTCGACCAATATATCAACCTGCGGCCCGCTATGTCGCTTCCGAACGTACCGACGCCCGTTCCCTTGAACGGGCGGAAGATAGACTCCGTTGTGATCAGGGAGAACACGGAGGATCTTTACATGGGCCTCGGCCGCGTATCCGAAGATGGACGCCTGGATGCGCCCATGGACTTGAAGCGCGGCGGATACTCCCTGACCGGAAGGCTCTCGCTTGAGATATCGCCAAGCATGGCGTTCGCCGCGCAGACCGCGTTGAACACCGAGTTCGGGGTGGAGCGCATAACCAGGCACGCCTGCCAGATGGCCAGAAGACGCGGAGAGAGCGTCATAACTGTCGTGTCGAAGTCCAATGCCGTGCCGGCCCTGTACGGATTCTTCGAGGAGATCGCGAGAAAGACGGCAGACCGCGAATTTCCCGAAATCAAATGTAACATGGCAAACGTAGACGCGCTCTGCTACCATCTAGTTCGCGACCCAGCGGCGTATGGAGTCCTTCTGTGCCCCAATCTCTTCGGAGACATAGTGAGCGACCTCCAGGCAGGACTGGCTGGGGGGATGGGAACAGCCGCGGGCGGAAACATCGGGGACGGGCTTTCGATGTTCGAACCCGTTCACGGCTCCGCGCCGGACATAGCCGGGACCGGCAGGGCCAATCCCATAGCGGCGGTGCTGTCCGGCGCGCTCATGCTGCGCCATTTGGGACTGGACGGGTCCGCCGGCAGGGTCGAGCGCGCGGTGTCGAAATACCTTGAAGGATCTCGCGGGCAGGATCTTCCGATAGAATTCGGGGGCAATTTTACCTGCAGGCAGATCGGAGAAGCGATAATAAAGAATATCTAGCTGTTTTGGCATCGTGAGGAACATCTCCTCACGATGCTGTTAACGATAAAGGGAGTGGCGTTATGGAACTGACTGGAGCGCAAATTTTGATGAAATCGCTGGAGGATGAGGGCGCGCATACCGTCTTCGGTCTGCCCGGCGGCACGGTTATTCCTCTGTATGACGCGGTGTATGATTCGCCTGTGAAGCATGTGCTCGTCAGGCATGAACAGGCGGCAGCCCATGCGGCGGATGGCTTTTCCCGCGCGGGGGGAGGCGTTGGGGTCTGTTTCGCGACGTCAGGACCGGGAGCGACTAACCTTGTTACGGGGATAGCGACCGCGCAGATGGATTCATCTCCCATGCTCGCGATCACCGGCCAGGTCTCCACCGCGGCGATAGGCACCGACGCATTCCAGGAGGCGTTTATACTCGGAATATCGATGCCTATCGTAAAGCACGGCGCTCAGGCGAGAGCTCCCGAGGACATCCCTCAAATGGTGCGCGACGCCCTGTTCATCGCGTCGACTGGAAGGCCCGGCCCGGTCATCCTCGATCTTCCCGTCGATGTTCAAAAGGCCAGCGGGAGATACATGCCGGCCTGCCGGACCAATCTACCGGGTTACAACGCCAAGCCGCCAGAGGACCTGTCGAGGCTGAGTGAAGCTGCCGAGTTGATCTGCGGCGCCAAACGCCCGGTGATAATAGCAGGAAATGGAGTCAACGTCTCGGGCGCGTACGAACAGCTCAAGAATTTCTCCGAGAAGCTCCAGATACCCGTAGCCACCTCTCTGTTGGGAAAAGGGACGATCCCGGGCGACCATCCGAACTACATGGGCATGATGGGGATGCACGGCAAGGCCGCGGCAAACCGCGCTCTGGTGAAGGCCGACGTCATAATCGCTGTGGGCACGCGATTCAGTGACAGGCTGACCGGCAGACAGGCGGAGTTTGCCAGGGAGTCGCGCGTCATACATATAGATCTCGACGCCGCCGAAATTCGCAAGAACATCGACACTAACGTGTGGATTGCGGGAGACGCGGGCCGGGTGCTCGATCTGCTCTCGGACGAAGCGGCGGGACAGGACAAGAACACCCGGTCGGAGTGGCTTGCGGAGGTCCGCAGGCTGGATAAGTCGGAGCCGCTTTCGCGCCACGCCGAGAGCGGAGTGATTCACCCGTGGCAGGTGTTCGAGGCGTTGGACGGCGTCACCAATGGGGATGTAATCGTGACGACGGAGGTCGGACAGCATCAGATGTGGGCAGCGCAGTATCACATGGCGAAGAGTCCCAGGCGTTTTTTGACATCCGGAGGGCTGGGTACGATGGGTTTCGGCCTGCCGGCTTCGATAGGGGCTCACTTCGCGAACCCCGACCTGCCGATCGTCTGCGTCGCCGGCGATGGCAGCGCGATGATGAACATACAGGAGCTAGATACATATGCGAGGTACAAACTCCCCATCAAGGTGCTTCTCTTCGACAACAACTGCCTCGGCATGGTAAGACAGTGGCAGCAGCTGTTCTTCAACGAGCGCTTCTCGAACACGATTTATTCGAGGTGTCCGGATTTCGTAAAGATCGCCCAGGGGATGGGAGTAGAGGCATACGAGGCTGACGATCCCAAGACGCTGCGCCAAGCCATAGAGAGGGCGATTGGCATCGACGGGCCGGTATTGGTTCACATTCCGATCCCCCAGTCGGACAACGTCTTCCCGATGGTTCCAGCGGGAGCGTCACTGGAGGAGATGATACTGTAAGAACGGCGGATTGACCGGCCTGGCCATAATGCTTCCGTCGTATCTCCCTGTGCTCTGTTGCCGTAATAAAAAACCCGGACCCGCATATCTCGCGGATTCGGGCTTTTAAATGCCGGATTGAAGCTCGTGAAACCTTACAGCTTCTTGGATACTGTCATTTTAAATAAGGCGAACAGTGTTATCGCCAACAAACCAAAAGAACCGGTATCGCAGCCGCTACTGCTTCGCGCTGTCCCAATTTCAGATGTCGAAGCCACTGTTGTCAACTTAAGCGAAAAATTCACAGTATGTGCATAGGTACGCGGTGATTCCAGCCTGTCGAATTCAGCATGATAATTCCGAACTTGGGACTCTCAAGTCCTTAAGTTGACAA
>JAIRWR010000052.1 GCA_031268885.1 Synergistaceae bacterium | reverse complement strand
GGGATCATTACGCGGCCCGTCTCGCCGTCAGCCTGAGGGAGAGAGGATTCGATGGCAGGCTGTTTGGTCTGTGCGGGGAGGAGAGCGGTAATGCCGGAGTCGAGGTGATATGGCGTAACGAGAGGCTTCATCTGTTGGGGATAGTTGAGGTGCTGAGTTCCGCGGCGGACGTCTTCAGACTCATGGAGGAAGTCTGCGCTGAAATCATGAGAGCGAGACCGCGGGCCATACTCGTCGTGGACAGCCCCGACTTCCACCTGAGGCTTATAAAGAGGCTCAGGCGGCTGGGTTACCACGGAAAGATCATCTATATATCTCCGCCGTCCGTTTGGGCATGGCGCGGCTACCGGGTCAAAACGCTCGCGAGGGATGTGGACCTCTGTCTCCCTCTGTTTTCATTTGAGCACGAATACTTGATGAAACATGGCTGCAATTCGAGATGGATAGGGCACCCGCTCGCGGAGGAGATTTCAAGCCGAAACCCAAAGAAGAGCGGGATCTCCGCTGATATACGCGGCAGGGGGATCTCCTTCAACGAGGAGAGGATTATCGCGTTGCTTCCTGGAAGCCGGCATGTCGAAATTAAAAATCTCTACGGCGCGCTGTCCGGCGCGTATGATATCCTTGAGGAGAAAGGTTATTCTCCGGTTTTCTCCGTGGCTCCCGGCCTGTCCGACGCGGCCCGCTTGATGTTGTTGTCAAGGCTCGGCCACGAGGGGAGGGCATACTTCGAGGGGACAGGCCGCGATCTCCTGGGCGCTTCGCTGATGGCTGTGGGCTCCAGTGGAACCGCCACGATTGAGGCGCTTCTGCTCGGCCGGTATATGGTGGTAATGTACAGGTTAAGCCCGCTGTCGGCGTTGATCGGGAGGCTGCTCCTGGGGCGCGTTCGCTTCGCGCTGCCAAATATACTGGCTGGGGATGAATTCTTCCCCGAGCTGCTGCAGGGAGAGGCCACTGGCGAGGCGGCGGCGGAGAAAGCTCTTGCGTGGCTTGACGCCGATGACGCCAGCAGGGCGGAGTACACGGCAAAGATGGAGGACATTGCGCGAATGATGGGGGAGAGCGGAGTCTACGGTTTCTGGTCCGATTCGATAATGGAGGCTGCTCTGTGAACCTCGCTCCGGAGGGATTCAAGTCATATACTCGCCTTCTCGCGTATTGCCGGTCCTACTCAGCCAGAATCGCCGCCGCGCTGATCTGCATGGTGATGTCGGCAATCGCGGGCATCGTTCCGCCCTGGCTCATAAAAAGAGTGGTAGACGACGTGTTGATAGCAGGGGACAGAAACGCGCTGAACGTGCTCGCTGTTGCCGTTGTTATCCTGTCGGCGCTCAAGGTCTCGTTCGGCTACGGTTACAACTATCTTATGTCATGGGTGGGGCACAAGCTTATAATGGACATAAGGCTCAGGCTTTACGACAGGATTCAGAAACTTTCATTCAGACTCCTCTATCGGAAGCGCATGGGGGAGTTCGTGTCCATCATCACTAATGATGTGGCTACTCTGCAGAACATCATGACGACCTCCATCGTCGATCTGGTTGTGCAGAGCGTGACGTTTGTCGGGATCGTCGCTTTTTTGTTTTTTATTAACTGGAGGCTTACACTGGCAACATTTGTGGTAATACCGGCCGCTGTGTTTGCCATCGACCGCGCGTCGGCAAGGCTGCGAACCGTCGGAGGGACGATACAGGAACAGCTTGCCCAGCTCTCTGGGATAGCGCAGGAAGCCCTGAGCTCGATCAGGATAGTGAGGGCCTTCGCTACTGAGAAGCACGAATTCCGCCGCTTTGAGGAGAAGAACAGGTCTCATTTCAAGGCGCTGATACGAGGAACCCAGACGAGGGGATTCCTGGAGGGGGTAGTTGAGATAGTGCTCATAACGGCTCTGTCGTTCATCCTCTGGCTTGGCGGCCGCGACGTAGTAGCCGGCAAGCTGACGGCAGGAGAGCTGATATCCTTTCTGACATATATAGGGCTTCTCGTTCAGCCGGTCCGGGTCGCCTCGCGCGTGGTGAGCGCCATACAGCAAGGAGTGGCCTCGACGGACAGGATATTTGGAATTATCGACTCCGAGGATGATGTGGCCGAACCTGTCTCGCCCATTGTGCCGCGTGAGATGAGGGGCGAGATTGTGTTCGATGACGTATGGTTTGCCTACGATGACGAGCGTTGGGTGCTCAAGGGACTCTGCTTCAGTGTGGCGCGCGGTGAGAAGGTCGCGATAGTTGGAGCCACGGGAGCCGGAAAGTCCACAATCGGCGATCTGCTCCTGCGATTTCACGACCCGACGAGAGGGAGGATCTTGATAGACGGGGTTGACCTGAGGGAGTTTGATACGGCCTCCTACAGGCGGAGAATTGGCGTTGTACCGCAGGATCCGGTCCTTATGAAGGGCTCCCTCTCATACAACATCTCGTACGGATTCGACTCGGCCACGGCGGAGTCGATAAGAGAGGCGGCGGTGTCGGCCGGCATCGACGAATATATATCGTCCCTTCCGGACGGTTACGGCTCAGAGGTCGGCGAACGCGGCGTCACGCTCTCCGGAGGACAGCGCCAGAGGGTTGCGATCGCGCGGGCGATTGTGAGGAATCCTTCGATACTGCTGATGGACGAGGCCACGTCGTCTCTCGACGCCATGGTCGAGTCTCAGGTTCAGAGGGCGATGAGCGTCGCGATGTCGGGAAGGACATCGCTGATTATCGCCCACAGATTGTCCACAATCCGCGAGGCGGACAGGATACTGGTCCTGTCCGGCGGCGTGGTCGCGGAGAAGGGACGGCATGAAGAACTGATGCGCTCGCGGGGGTACTATTTCAATCTCTATTCTCTTCAGGGAGGCGGGGAGGATGTCGCGGATTCTTAGCAGCTACCTTCGCTACGCCAGAGGCGAGAGCGGAGATGTGTTTCCGTGGGCCGTGCTGAATTTTTTCGGAGCGACGTTTCTGCCGTTCGTACGGCTGAGAAACGCGATGTACGACAGAGGGCTGCTCTGCAATCTGGAGCCGCCCATACCGGTTATAAGCGTTGGCAATCTCTGCCATGGAGGGACGAACAAGACTCCCACAGCCGAGATGATCGCAAGGCATCTCATGGATTGCGGCATGTCAGTCGGAATAGTGAGCAGGGGATACAGCGGAGAGACGAAGTCCCCGCTCTGGATAAGTCAGGACAACGAGAGCTTCGACAGGGGCATCGCCGGGGACGAGCCCTTGATGCTCGCCAATCATCTTCCGAGCGCGAAAATAGTCGTCTCGCGCGATAGATACAAGGGCGTGGAGATGCTGGCCGGCCTCGGAGCGGACGTCGTGGTGGCGGACGATGCTTTCCAGCATAGAAAGATGGGGCGTGATCTCGATATAGTGCTTATCGACGCGACATGCCCGTTCGGCAACGGGAGACTGTTTCCGGCCGGAATACTCCGCGAACAGGAGGACGCGCTTGGCAGGGCCGATATAGTTATGCTGACCAAGGCTGACCTCGCGTCTCTCGAATCCCTGGATGAGCTGAAGTCCCGGCTATCGGCATGGGTACCCCTGGAGAATATCTTTACCGCAAGGATAGACCTGGAT
Organism: Synergistaceae bacterium; assembly: GCA_031268885.1. Lineage (GTDB taxonomy): Bacteria > Synergistota > Synergistia > Synergistales > Synergistaceae > JAIRWR01. The sequence goes on along the minus strand of JAIRWR010000052.1, from coordinate 6,586 downwards.
TCATGGCTCGTAATAAGGCACGGCAAGATGTCTGATTTCGTGCCTGGCGACGGAAGAAGTTCGCCAGTCGGAAGATTTGTCGCGTTTTCAGCAATAGGCAACCCTGACAGTTTTTGTAAATCGCTCATATCGTTCGGCATCGAAGTGGCCGGAAAGAGGGAGTATCGCGACCATCACAGATTTTCGGAGCGAGACCTCGGCAGTCTGGAGAAGATGGCGGGCGAGCTTGGAGCGACAGGCTTTATCTGTACCGAGAAAGATCTGATTAACATGCCAGAGAACCCCTGCCTGTCGTTGCCGCTCTACACGCCCAGAATATCCGTGAAGCTGGATGATCTGACTGGTTTCTGGAGGGCGGTCTCGGAGAAGTTAAAACCGCGCCTCGTCGTCGCTTCCAACGGATACGGGGAGGATGCCATCGGCGCGCTTCTGGCTTCTCATCTGAAGGAGCGGTTCCCGTCAGCCGACGTGTCCGCCTTTGCCCTTGTCGGGGAAGGCAAGGCCTACAGCGACAGGGGAATAGACGTCTTCTCCCCGCCGTCCGATATGCCGAGCGGCGGTATTGTGAAATACTCCCTGCGCGCCCTCTTCCGCGATCTCCAGCACGGGTTGAGGCAGGAGATAAAAAGGCAGATAGAGGTCTGGCGTCTGCAGCGTGGAAGATTGCGAACCCCGATATGCGTGGGGGATGTCTACCTACTCTCCCACACCCTGTGGGGGCAGGGGATGTCTCCGATGTTGATCGCGACCGCGAAGAGCGTCCAGCTCAGCGGTCACTTCGGCGCCGAACTCAGCCTGCTGAGGAGGCGAGCGAGGCACGTCTGGACGAGGGATGGGGAGACAGCTGAAGAGCTCGTCCGAGCCGGCGTGGATGCCGAATTCAGCGGAAACCCTATAATGGACCTGGCTCTGGAGGATAAGGGAGACAGCGACCCGTGGAATGGCGCGGGGCACCCCAGGATTATGCTGCTTCCGGGCAGCAGGGAGAGGGCTTATGACGACGCCCGGCTCATCCTCTCGGCGGCGAGGCTTCTAGCGGAGAGGATGAAGTGCTGGTTTGTGATGACACTCGCTCCAACGATCAATCAGGGAAGACTGCTGTCGAGCCTCCCCGATGAATTTATCGGCGCCTCCATCGGGGACATCGTTGCGGGAGAATCGAGGGTGGCTGTATACTCGGGTCCGATTGCTACCGTCGCCAGGGGGGCGGACATCCTGATAGGCCTTGGCGGAACGGCGAACCAGGTGTCCGCTGGGCTTGGGGTACCGGTGGTATCCATTGTCGAGAAGGGTAAGATCGTTCAAAAAAAGCTCCTGCGAGACTCTGAGATCCTGGCGGCTCCAACTCCCGAAGCCATCTGCTCCGCCACGTTCGATATCTTGTCCGACCCTGAGAGGTTGGAGCGGATGTCTCTGGCTGGCATGAGGATACTCGGCGGTCCAGGAGCGATGGAGTCCGTCGCGGAATACGCGGCCAGCGAGCTGGGATGGGATGCGAGATGCCGCCTTTACGGAAAACTCTCCTGGTTTTTTGGTAACGTTGGCGAGGCGTGGGCCGATGAGATGACAATCGAGGAGGATGACACATGGGAGATGTCGGAGAGCCTGTAAAACAGAACGGCGAGCCCGGTGAAAAGAGCAAAGGATGGGCCACGCCGTTGGGAATAGGCGGCAGCAGACTGGTCGTGGCGGCCGGCCCATGCATGTTGGAGTCCCTCGATCTGGGGCTGCGCGTTGCCGACACGATGAGCGTCGAATGCGGCCGGCGCGGTTTCGGATACATCTTCAAGGCGTCGTTTGACAAGGCCAATCGAACTTCCGCTCGCTCCGAGCGCGGCCCAGGGCTCGAAGTCGGGCTCGAATGGCTGAGCAGAATAAAGTCGGAGACGGGCATTCCGGTGCTCACAGACATACACGAACCCAGTCAGGCCGCTCCGGTCTCCGATGTTGCCGACATGATTCAAATACCGGCGTTTCTGTGCAGGCAGACGGACCTTCTTATAGCGGCCGCCCGAACCGGCAGGCCATTGAATGTCAAAAAGGCGCAGTTTATGGCTCCGGAGGATATGTCCGGCGTACTGGAGAAGTGCAGGGATGCCGGGGCCAGCGGAGTCGTGCTGTGTGAGCGCGGCACATCGTTCGGCTATCACAGGCTTGTGGTGGACTTTCGCTCTATAATCCTGATGAGAGCCCTCGGAGCGCCCGTCATGTTCGACGCTACGCACAGTGTCCAGCTCCCGGGCGGACTTGGCGCTTCCAGCGGAGGCGACAGGCGCTTTGTCCTCCCTCTCGTTCGGGCGGCGCTCGCGATAGGGGTCGACTCCATCTTTCTGGAGACTCATCCGAACCCGTCCGAGGCAAAGAGCGACGGTCCGAATATGGTGCCGTTGGATAAAATTGGCCGTCTCCTCGACGATATGAAGGAACTCGACTGCCTGACCAGGTCCCGCATCGGCTTCGCGGGTATGGATTGGCCGGATGAAGGATAGCGCGGCCACCGGATCGATACCGCCACGGCCGGTCGCGCCGATTTTTACCGATAGCTGGGAGGTTGGCGTAGGGTGATTCGTTTGAAACCTGTGAAGAGTATCTCTGATGATGATTTGAAACACCTTGGCAGAGACGTCATGATGCTGGAGGCGCGAGCGATTGAGGAAGCCGCAAGCCGTCTGGGAGACGACCTGGTCCGCGCGGCCAGGCTCATTGTCTCATGCGAGGGGCGGGTTGTAGTCTCCGGGCTTGGCAAGTCGGGTCATATCGCGAGAAAGATTGCGGCGACTCTCGCCTCGCTTGGTACCCCCGCATTCTTCCTGCACGCGGCGGAGGCGTCGCACGGAGATTTCGGGATGGTCTGTCCGGGCGATATAGGAATGTTTATCAGCAATAGTGGGGAGACCGCGGAGGTGATATCCCTGCTGCCCTACTTCAAGCGAATCGGAGCGGCGGTCATAGGGTTGACCGGAGCAGCCGCGTCTACGCTCGCGAAAAACTCCGACATTTTCCTCAACACAGGGGTAGAGCGGGAGGCCGACCCGCTGGGGCTCGCGCCGACAAGCAGCGCGTCGGTCCAGATGGCGGTCGGCGACGCCATCGCCGGGATAGCGACCAAGCTTCAAAACTTGAGGCCAGAGGACTTCGCCATGTTTCACCCCGGAGGGCTGCTTGGACGCAGGCTGCTCCTGCGCGTTTCGGACCTCATGGGATCTGGGAACGCCCTTCCCGTCACAAAGCTTGGAGCCAAGGTGAAGGATGCGCTCTTCGAGATCACGAGCAAAGGTTACGGCGCGGTGGCTGTTGTGGACGAATCCGGAGCGCTCAGGGGAATCTTCACGGATGGAGACCTGCGCCGGCTGATTGAGGGCAGGGGGATACGCGCCATGGAACTTTCTGTGGAGGAGGGGATGACGAAGACTCCCCGCGTAGTGTCGAAGGACAAACTCGTCTATGAAGCGACGAGGATGATGGAGAAGCAGGAGATCTCCGTACTCGTCGTCGTAGATGGCGATGTCCCCATCGGAATGGTACACCTGCACGAGATATTGAAGGCTGGCGTGTCGTAAATGAGCCTCGCCCTCTCCGCGTACAGGGTCGCGTCACGCCTGGCGTCTCCCATTATAAAGATGCGTCTGAGAAGATCGGACAAGGTCGGTTTCGACGAGAGACGCGGAGAGTATTCGAGGGACAAGACCGACAAGATCTCCGGCGGACGGACGCTATGGCTGCACGCCGTCTCCGTGGGAGAGGTAAACGCCGCCAGTCCATTCGTGCGTCTGGCGGCCGGGAGCGGCTGTCCGGGCGCTATCGTCGTATCGACCGTCACCAGGACAGGAGCGGCGGCCGCGGAAGCCCTTATGGGCAGCGACATAGCGTTTCACGTGTACGCGCCGTGGGACATTCCACATGTTGTGAGTGCGGCGTGCGACGCGCTGAAGCCTTCCGCCTATATCACCGTCGAAACCGAGGTGTGGCCGAACATTCTCATGGAGATGAGAAGACGCGGCGTGCCAACCGTGCTGATGAACGCCAGGATCTCCGACAGAACAATGAGGCGCGCGAGATTCTTCAAGACGGCGTTAAGGGAGGCATACGAACTGTTCGATTGCGTCTTGGCCAGGGGCGAAGAGGACGCGGGCCGGTTGAGGACTTTTGGGGTGGACTCTGGGAAGATCAGCGTCAGCGGTGACTGCAAGATAGACGCGATAATTCAACGCAGGGAGAGGGCATCCGAAAAAATTCCGGATCTTCGAAGAAGATTGCGTCTCGACGCTCCGGATGGCGTGAGCTGTCTTGTGGCTGGCAGCACCCACGAGGGCGAGGACGAGATAGTGACAGCGGCGTTGTCGGAGTTTAAGCGCAGCGTCTCGCGCCGCGCGCTGCTTATCATAGCGCCGAGGCACCCCGAGAGGGCCGACAGAGTCGCAGCCATCGCACGAAGGGCGGGAAGAGTGGCGATGTACTCCGAGCTGACACCGGACTGTTGCGATGAGCCGCCGGATATAGTAGTTGTGGATGTGATGGGCATCCTCTACGAGATGTACGGTACGGCGGACATCGTATTTGTGGGAGGAAGCCTTGTCCCGCTTGGCGGTCAGAATGTCCTTGAGCCGGCGAGCTGGGGCGCGCCGGTGCTGCACGGACCGGACATGGATGATTTTGCCGCCCCTACGGCGGAGTTCGACAGAATTGGAGCGGCGCACTGCGTGAAGAACGCGGGGGATATAGCGGAGATGTGGAGAATGGCGGAGCACGGTGATTTGAAGTTGTCGGCGGCGGCGGGGACGGACTATATATTCTCAAGGTCGGGCGCGGCAAAGAGGTCTTGGGAACTCATTCGGCCATTGATTGGAGGAGCGGGCTGACCGGTGAAGCGGACGACCTTCATCGTCATATTCGTGTCGAATTGCCCGTCGGCTGTCCCTGTACCGTTATACGGTATATAATTACGAGACAGGCGTTTCACCGGCGAGGAGGTGCGAAATGTCTGATGAGACGACTCCAGTAGGGCGGCCGTCGGAAGACTGGGACAACCCGATCGTGAGAATTGTGCGTGGGGCGCGTCCGCCGACATCGAATTTGAAGCTCGTGGTGATACTCACAGAGGGTATTCGTGGCCACCTGAACCAGAGCCGCGGCGTCGCGCTGTGGTTGTCGCGGCGCACTGGAGCGGACGTTCTGGAGCTCGATATTCCGGACCTTCGCGGCATAAGACGCCGCAAGGCGAGGTTTGCCGCTGAGAAACTCCTTGAGGGGAACCGGCGCAAGGCGAGGGATTGGCTTGCCATAGCGGAGGGGGAGAGTGTTATACGCACTCTTGGCTATTGGCTCAGCGAGCGTCGCATCAGGGCTGGGGACACTTCGTCCCTGATTCTCATCTCGGCGGGGACGATGCCGTCGTTTTATAACATAGCCCTCGGTTATATATGGCGTTGCACATGCGTTACGATAATGACGCCCAGCGTGATAGGAACCGAGCCGTTCGATTTCGCGATTGTGCCGGAGCACGACTACCCAAAGGAGATATCCAACGTTTTGACGACCGTCGGCGCTCCAAACCTGATAGTTCGTGAGGAGCTAGATTCAGCCTCCCGTTCGATGTTAAACGAATTCCCCCCCAGGCACGACCGAAGGTGGGGGGTGTTGATAGGCGGTGACGACAACAACTATCGTATAACGCAGAGCTGGATACAAAGACACATAGGCAGAATTCTTCAGGAAGCCGAGAGAATCGGCGTCGATCTCTACATAGCGACGAGCAGGCGTACCCCGCGGGAGGCCGAAAATACCGTCCGCAGGCTTGCGGCCAATACGGATACGGTCAGATTTCTTCTAATGGCGTCTGAAGATCCAACAAACCCTGTGCCGGCCATACTTGGCGCATGCGACGAGGTGTTTGTGACCGACGATTCCGTCAACATGGTCTCTGAGACGGTCACCGCCGGACACAGGGCGGTATTGCTCAGAGCTGATCGCGTCAACGCGCTCAAGAGCGGCGCGCAGCGCCTGACCGACATGCTTGTCTCAGCTGGCATCCTACCCCATCGGTTGCTCTGGGGACCTCCTCGTTTCGACCTCACATTCGATTCTTTCAAGAGAATGGGATTGTTGATAGAGTTCAGGGACTGGATTCGCGAACGCATTCGCGGCGATTCCCAGTCGTTTGCGCCACCGGATGAGCTTCCCGGGCAGGACAAGGAGAGCTTTAACGAGGCGAGGCGCGCCGCCGACTGGATACTGGAGAATTTAGGAGACGTAGTCCGCGCGGACGAGGAAGAGTGACACTGTCCATCACTGCTGTCCATCACTGCTGTCCATGACAGACTATACCCAAGGGTTTATCGATATGTGTCAGATCTCCACTTGTCCCTTTAACTCCGCTATTCCAGAATAAATCCCTTTAATGGCACACTATCGGCCAATCAAGTTATACCAAGAACTTGTTGAGAACTCTGAACTCCACTACTGTCAATTTAAGGAGCAATAACAGCCAAAAACATTCTGGAAAGTTAATGTAATATGCGAATTAACAGCGGCAATCCTGCCGAAAATTGAGTGAACACACTTTGTGTATCACACTCAAAGGCAGGCA
>JAIRWR010000128.1 GCA_031268885.1 Synergistaceae bacterium | reverse complement strand
GCATCGGTTGGAGTCAAGATGCTCATGCTCTGCCTCTGTCTTGGGATAATGCGCAACATCATGTCCTCGTGGCCGGGGATGATCGCCTCACAACTCGACAGCGCGGAGAGCATATTCACCTTTCTCATGCCTATGGCCTGCGCCCTCCTCGGTTTCTATATGATCCTGAAGGCGGTTCCTCAGTTCGCTTCGTCGATCATGACGGGCGGCGTATCCGGCATGGACGGCGGGATGATTAAAGCTGCCGCGATGGCGGGGTATGGCCTCGGCATCGCGGTCTTAAACGGCGGCAGAACCATAGCTCAGACAGCGATTGGAGCTGGGAGCGCCGTATCTCAGTCGGCGCGGACTTACGCGTACACGTCTCAGGCGTCTCTCGATACGGGTTCCACACCGTCCGAGGCGCGAGCGGCGGGAGCGAGGGAAGCGCTGAAAACCATTATGACCGGGCCGCAAGCTGGAGGTCCTCATGCCGCCGGGGACCGGATTTACTCGAATTTTCAGCGCGGCGCTCAGTTCGCCGACTCGCGCGAGAGCTCATCCAACAATCTATCCTCGCCCGCATCCGCCTCGGCAAATGGCGTGAATCAGTTCAGCTCCGAAGGTGCGTCTGACTCCGCAAGCTCAAGGGAGACAGACGCTTCAACAGATCCGCTGGGTTCGAGCGGCGGCGGTTCCGCCGATGAGCAACGCGCCTCCGGCGATGGACAAGAGGCCGAATCCGGCTTCGCGGGAGACCCCTCCGAATCCGGACAGAGTGGAGAGAGCGTATCCGGCGCTGGGACAGACGCCGTTCCTTCGCGAAAATCTTTTGAGCTCGCGGAGGACAAGGGCGGGAGCGCGACAGTGAACCAGACTGATAGACGAAGACGAGACGCCGCCAGCGCGAAGGAGGCGCTGGAAGCCTATGACACTTCGAGGGGGAGAGGGAGAAAGGAAAAATGAGCGATGAAAGACGCAAAAGAAATGGATCATATCGTGGACACAAATCCTTTTTCCGTTGGCCGCACGGAGTACGCGGACAGATACGGCCATCTGAGCAAAAACGCCGCGCAATGGCGGCGGATATCGCTCGCGCTCTTGATATGCTGCGTCGCCTGCGTCTTCGCGGTTATCTACGCGGCAGGGAGGATAACGGTCGTCCCATATGTCATACAGGTGGACGAGCACGGCTACGAGATAGCGATAGAGCCGGTCTCCGCCTCCAAAGTTGACGCCAGACTGATCATATCCCACATAGGCCGCTATGTCTGGAACATGAGGACCGTCTTCAACGATCCCGAGGCACAGCTGCATTTAATGAACTTCGTTTACAACAGCACCCCCGTCAATACCGCGGCGGAGAAGAAGTACCAGGAGCACTTCAACGAGAACAATCCCATCGTCATAGGCGAGACGGAGACGGTGAGCGTGACGGTGAACAGCGTACTGTCGATGTCACCCGAGAGCTGGCAGGCCGAGTGGACGGAGGAGCGGTACACCGTCGGCGGCAACAGGGTGTCAACGAAACGTTACCGCGGCATATTCACCGCAGCGGTTGTAACCCCAAGGACGATGCAGGAGATAATCATCAATCCGCTCGGGATCTTTATAACCGATTTCAACATCTCAGAGGTCATATAGGTAAAGAATGCTGCTGAACGAAAGGATGGAGAAGATAGTGAACAGGAAATATTATCTCGCGCTCTTAGGACTGATTGCGCTGCTCCTCTTGGTATCGGGCGGGCCGGGCGAGTGCTCGGAGATCTGGGAGTCCGTGTCGCTGGATTACAGAATGGTCGTCGCGTCACGGGACGAGGTGGAGAGTGGGGAAACCCAGGAAAACCCAGTGTTTCAGGACGACGGCGCGAATCCGGATGTCGTCGAGATAGAGTACGACGGGAGGATCATATCCGTCGATATCCGCGACCTGATTTTCATAGCTGACAGCGATGGACGACGAAAACTGGAGCTGAATGATGCCTCGAAGTACGAGGTCCAGTTGGAGAACGCTCCCATTTACGGCGTTGGCGCACAGTCATACGAAAACGCCGTCGCGGATGACTCTTTCTCGTCGGGAAGCGGCATGGGACCGAACCGTCAGGAGATAACCGAGCGTGAGTACGAGGAACAGCGAAGAGCCAGGCAGTGGGCCGAGGTAATAGAAGATCTGACGTTGAGGGAGATAGACGAGAAAGCCATGGATCTCGTCCGGGAGTTCAGCGGGGCCAAGGATGCGGTCCCTCCCATAACAGGAGTTGCCGGCTCTGTCGTCATAACCTGGTCGAGCTACACCCCAAGAGTGGTCTGTCGTCCCATGCACGTCACCGACATAATCCTCCAACCAGGGGAGATCGTCACGGGAGTCCATCCGGGCGATCCCGTTCGATGGACATTTGTGCCGAGCATCTCAGGGGCGGGAGACACCGCGCAGACGCATGTCCTGATAAAACCCCTCGCCGCTGATATCTCCACCAACGTGGTTATAAACACTGACAGGCGTACATATCAGCTCGATCTGATGTCCGACTCCAGGAATTTTATTCCGTCCGTCTCCTTCTCATATCCCGGCGACACGCTGAAGGGTTGGGATTCCTTCATAGCGGAGAGGAATAAGGAGAGCGAGCGCGGCGCCGAACTCGCCTCCGGCTATTCCGTCTCGCCCGAGGATTTGTACCTGGACTACGAGATACGCGGGAAGGATTCCCTCAGGTGGAAGCCGGTACGGGTATGGGATGACGGGGTGAAGACATACATCCAATTCAGGAATGGCAGCATGAAGCGCAGTGTCGAAGCGCCTGTGCTGGTGGTCTTCGAGCACAAGAAGGAGGTTCTGGTCAATTACCGTGCCGCTGAGGACATGTACATAGTGGACAGGGTGTTCGATATCGGCGCTCTGATCGTCGGCATAGGGGCGCATCAGGACAGGGTCGTCATTAAACGATTAGCGGCAGGGCAGGCGTCGAGATGAAACCCATAGGGATAAATGCCGTTTACAGGACTCCTCCGAGCGTGAGTCGCCCCCCTGCGTCCGTACATCTGGAAGCGTCCTCGGAAACCGCCAAAAAATCGCGGTCGGAGGAGAGAGGCGACTGATCGATGGGGGAAGATGTGGAAAAGAACGTATCTCCGCGAAAGACCGGCCCCGGCATCGCGCGGAGCGAGAAGGAGACCCGCGGGTACGGAAAGCGGATTATCCTGGTATTTCTGCTCTCTGTCGGCGCCGTTATCGCTCTGATAACGTTTCAGACGAAGTTCAAAATCGGAGATCTCTCGGATGAAAACCCGATGAAGAACTACCGGATACCTCCGGCAACCGGATTTGCTGAACTCGCCGCCTCCATGAGGCGGGACAGGCAGGTTGAGCGTGTCGTCGAAACCATCCGGCAGCCGTCGAGAAACAGGACTCAGCGGGTTGTAATAGAAGGGAAACGGGAGAAGTCGGGAAAGCCAGAAATTCTGCCGGTTCGGACCGTTCCGGTCCGGCCCGTGCCGCCGAGGTATTACTCGAACAACGACGACGCTCAACTCGCTCAGACATTGAGAACCCTGAAGCTCCAGGCGATAACGGCCAAGCCGATCATTGAGAACTTCGACGTTGAGGGCAGTGACGTGAAGGGGACTCAACCGCAGCCTCAAAATCAGGGCGTTTCCGGAGTGATGGCCGATCTGTCTAATATGTCGCGTCAGATAACGGAATCCGCGGCGATGGCAGCTTTGACGCAGCAGCAGGGGCAGCCTCAAGACCCGAACGGACAGGCGGGGAAACAGAGCTTCCTCCGAGATGGCGGGGGTTCCATGACACCGCAGGGGTATTCGGAAAGCCTGCCCTTGCCTCAGCGGTTTCCATATGAGCTCAAGGCCGGGACGATAATTCCTGGGCTCCTCATAACCGGAATAAACTCCGACCTGCCCGGCAATGTTCTAGGTCAGGTCTCGGAGAATGTGTGGGACACGGCGACGGGGAGACACGTTCTCATACCGAAGGGAACGAGGATTTTAGGCGTCTATGACAGCGAGGTAAGTTACGGGCAGAGGAGGGTGTTGCTCGTCTGGAACCGGCTCGTCTTTCCGAACGGAACGACGCTCGACATCGCCGGAAGTCCTGGGATTGACCAGGCGGGGTATTCGGGGCTTTCCGGCAGGGTGAACGAGCATTGGGGGACGATGTTCAAGTCGGCGCTCATCGCCTCGATGTTCGTCGCAGGAGCGGAGATAGTCTACGACGGGGATTCCAACGCGAACAGCGAGAACAAGCGCCCTCGGGACGTTGCCGCGGAGAGTCTGGCAAGCTCGATCCTTAACATGGGGACCAAGATCATGAACAAGGCGAGCGATATTCAGCCGACCATAAGCATTCGTCCAGGCAAGAAGATGGGGATCTTCGTCCAGAAGGACGTCGTGTTTCCGTTCCCGTACTTCTGAGTCCATACGTTGTCTTCGCGAACATATTTCACTCATGAAATTCAGAGGAGTGGATACGCCCTGTACGTGATCGCCTCCCGGCGAACTGGGCCGAAATATCTGCTGTCAAAACCCCGCTCGGGGTCGGAGACGAGCCAGTAGCAGTCTGGCGGGAGGATTATCGGAGTCGGATACGCAAAGAGCCTCCCGCCGCGAGAATCCTCGGAGGCTACGGTTATGTCCGTAACGCTGTCGTTGATGCG
>JAIRWR010000124.1 GCA_031268885.1 Synergistaceae bacterium | reverse complement strand
ACGACACCTCCGAAATGGCTTCTCTGAATCGTACCATATCAAAGGCAATTTGAAAATAGTGACTTTTTATATCTACACCCAAAGTTCGATATTTACATTGACAACGTTTTTTCACTGGGATAAAATTATAACTCATTACAGCTTTTTGTGATGTTTCATACTGTTGTTTCGTCGAGTACTGGGAAGAGGCCCATCAATGTCAGAGGCCGTAAGGATTCAAACCTTAACAGCATCTGTATTCTAAAATGGGCGGATGTCCATTTAATCAGCGTTTTCCCATAACTCTGTTTTAGAACGCGCCGATATTTTGCCGCGCGCGAAGAAGCCAAAGAGAGGAGGCGTTTTAAGCGGGATGTGTTTCGTTCCAGTGTAAGAGGGGGCGTAACCTGCCATCGACATATTGTGAAACATCATGAACTGTCCGGACTTCGGAACTTTAGAAAGGAAGGGTTTATTCCAAATGAAAAAACTCGGCGTGTTTATGTCATTGCTGCTTCTCTTTTCCATTTCGTATTGCGCTGCCACCGTTGAGGGAGCGGAAAAACAGGTTCTCCGCTACGGCGCGATCAACATGAGGTCTACGTTGGACATGCAGTTCAACACATATCCCTGGGTCATGGACATCTCGGACCACGTGACGGAATCTCTGGTGATGTTCGACTACAAGATGAACCTGATACCAGTCCTGGTAAAGGAGCTTCCTAAGCCGACCGACGGCGGCAGGGTCTACCGCTTCGATCTCAAGCCAGGTATAAAGTTTCATGACGGAACGCCGCTCAAGGCATCTGACGTCAAGTTCACCTTCGAGAGAATGTTCCTGCCCGAGAACGGCGCCATAAACTCCTACATCGCCGACATGATCGTCGGGGCGAAGGATATGCTGGCAGGAGAGTCAAAGGAGCTCGCCGGATTCAAGATTATCGATGACCTCACATTCGAGATAACCCTCGAAAGTCCTTACGCGCCGTTCCTCTCCGCAATAGGCACGTCCTACGGCAGCGTCTATCCCGAGAAGGCCTGCCGCGAGGCGGGCAAGGACTGGGGCCTCACTACATACTTCGGCACCGGACCGTACAAGATAACGAAGTTCGACACAGACAACGGTTTCTATGTGGAGAGGTTCGAGGACTATCACGGCACAAAACCTAAGCTCGACGCGATAGACTTCATCTTCATCGAAGATCCCAACACAAGGCGCATGGAGTACGAGAGCGGCAACCTGGACATAATTCAGCTCGACGCCATACTCTATCCCGAATATTCAAAGAGCCGCCTGGCATCTGAGGTCGGTTCCTACACACCGCAGGGCACTATCTTCGTCAGCCCGAACAACCAGAACGAGCACCTGAGCAAGGCCAAGGTAAGGGAGGCGATCAGCTACGCAGTCAACCGTGACGTGCTGGTCGGCGACCTCATGAACAACACGGTCTCCCTCGCGAAGACATTCATCCCTCCGTCCATGCTGGGATTCGACAGCAGCGTCCCGGCGTATGAATACGACGTCGAGAAGGCAAAGAAGCTGATGGCCGAGGCCGGTTACAAGGACGGATTCGAAATCGACGCGTACATTCGCAGCGAACAGATCAACGGTACGCCGGGCCGTACTCTGCTGGCGCTTCAGGATCAACTGAAGGCTATCGGGATTTCAATAAATATCGTGCAGGTCGACGCGGCGTCCTGGTCGGACATTCGCAGGGCCGGCAAGGTCCCTCTCTACATAGGGACATGGTACTCTGACTTCCCCGACCCGGACGGATTTATCAACTCGTATCTATATTCGACGAACGCAAAGACACTGTCGAGCAATTACGACAGCAGAGAGTTCGACAAGCTGCTCGACGACGCGCGCGCCACAAGCGACCTCGCTCAGAGAGAGGAGCTGTACAAGAAGGCCGATCACCTGGCCTCGCGCGTGGACTTCGCTGTTGTGCCGCTCTTTCACGAGAATATGTTCTACCTGTGCAAACCATACATAAAGGACCTGCACAAGAGCCCGGACAACACGTTCCACTTCTTCGACGTGTACATAGAGAGGTAAGGGGGATCTCCGAGATGAAAACGCTCCGCGTCAAAATTCTGGCCGCGCTGCTCCTGACGCTCTGTCTTACTGGCGTGTGCGGCGCCGCGGAAAAGAAGATCCTGCGCTACGGCGCGATTAACCAAAAGTCCACCCTCGACATGCAGGTCAATACCTACAGCCGTGTGATGGACATAGCCGACATGATAGTCGAGCCATTGCTCCGGATAGACGAGGAGAACAGAATTCTGCCGGTGCTTGTCCGGGAGATGCCGCGTTCGTCCGAGGACGGACTCGTCTACAGCTTCAGCCTGAAGCCTGACATCAAATTTCACGATGGAACCACTCTAAAGGCATCTGACGTCAAGTACTCGTTCGAAAGAATGTTTCGCCCATCCACGGAAGCGCTCATGTCATACATCTGCGACATGATCATCGGAGCGCAGGACATGCTCGAAGGCCGCGCCGAGAGTCTTTCCGGTTTCAAGATAATCGACGACCAGAACTTCGAGATAACGCTCTCATATCCATACGCCCCGTTCCTTGGGAGTATAGCCACCTCGTATGCCGGCATCTACCCTGAGAAGGCGTGCGGCGAGGCCGGAAAGGATTGGGGGCTCTCCGTATACATAGGCACCGGCCCATTCAAGGTGACAAATCTCGACATCGACAACGGAGTCTTCACCGAGCGATTCGAGGACTATCACGGAGAGAATCAGCCGCTCGACGGAATAGATTTCATCTTCATCGAGGACCCCAATACCCGCCGTATGGAGTACGAACGTGGCAACATAGACATCATGATGCTCGACGCCACCATGTATCCGGAGTACGCGTCCAGCAAGCTGGCCTCCGAGATAGGAAGCTACACCCCGCTTGGGCTCATCTTCATCAATCCGAACATGAGCGACGAACGCCTGGGCAACGCCAAAATTCGCGAGGCCATCAGCCTGGCCATCGACAGGAGGACCATAGCCCAGGATCTGATGAAGGGCACTGCCATCGAGGCTCGAACCTTCCTGCTTCCCGGGATGCTCGGCTACGACGACAAGGCGCCGGTATTTGAGCGAAACGTCGAGCGGGCCAAGGAACTCCTGACGGAGGCGGGCTACCCGGATGGCGTGGAGACGGAGAGCTACATTCGTAGCACCAACATGAACACCATGCTCGGCAGGATTCTGCTCGCGGTCCAAAACCAGGTGAAGGAGGCCGGGATCGACATAAAGATCGTCCAGGTCGATTCGGCCGCCATGACCGAGATGCGCAACGGCGGAAAGGTCCCGCTCGAAATCTTTGACTGGTACGCCGACTTCCCCGACCCGGACGGATTTATCTACTCCATGCTCTACTCCTCCAACGCGGCGACACTGACCAGCAACTACAAGAGCGCGGAGTTCGACAAGCTTTTGGACGACGCGCGCGCCGCAACCGATCCGGCAAAACGGGCCGAACTGTACAAAGAGGCGGATCGCCTGGCAACAAGGGTCGATTTCGCGGCAATTCCGCTCTTTCACGAAAAGTCATACTACTTGGCAAAGCCGTATGTCAGGAACTTCAAGATGGTATACAATGATGTCTATCATTTTCACGGTGTCGATCTGGATCTCGACGCCAAGAACAGATAGGCGGACCTGACAGAAATCGCCCCGGAGCCGAAACCGACGGTCCGGATCCGGGGCGCCAAGTCTGGAGGAAGCGGAATGGCTACCTATATTTTAAAACGTCTCTTGCAAACCGTTATCGTTCTCTGGGGTGTTTCGCTGGTTACGTTCGTGCTCATGAACGTAGTTCCGGGGGATCCTGTACTCCTTATGCTCGAAAAACGCGCCACTCCGGAGGCTGTAGAGCGGATAAGACATGAGATGGGCCTCGACCGGCCAAAAACGACCCAATATTTCGATTTCGTGTCGAAGGCGGCGCGATTGGACCTGGGCAGGTCATACTTTACAAAGGAGCCGGTCATGACCGCCTTGACGAGGCGGTTTGGAGTGACTCTGAGGCTGGCGTCATCAGCTTACGCCATCGCCCTGCTGCTTGGAATATCCGCTGGGGTGGCGTCGGCGCTTCAGAGGGGGGGCGCGTTCGACTCGCTGGTAAGGGGTGGGGCTGTGATCGGCATATCAGCGCCGGTCTTTTGGGTGGCAATAATCCTTCAGATGTCCTTCGGGCTGCGGCTGGGCTGGTTTCCGATAAGCGGAATAAGGTCGGACTGGAGTTTTGTCCTGCCAGCCATAGCCCTCGGTATCCGCTATATGGCATCCATATCCCGAGTGACCAGAACCAGTATGCTGGAGGTCATAAGCCAGGATTACATCCGGACAGCCAGGGCCAAGGGGCTCGCGGAGCGCGTCGTGATTTTGAAGCACGCACTGAAGAACGCGCTGATACCCATAATCACACTTGCCGGCTCCGAACTGGGAAATCTGCTCGCCGGTTCCATGCTTACGGAGTGGGTCTTCGCAATCCCGGGAATCGGCAAACTGATGGTTGACAGCATTCTGATGCGCGATCTTCCAATGCTCCAGGGGACAGTGTTGTATATAGCCGTTGTCTTCGTTCTCTCGAACCTTACGGTTGACATATCATACGCGTTTATCGACCCTCGTATCCGTTATCTCAAGGGAGACTGACATGTCAGATACAGTTCGCAAAGACAGCGCGCCGCTCTCAGGCCTCACCGGCGAGCAAGAGCCGAAATTCCCGGAGCAAGTAGATGGATCTTCGCGGAAGAGCGGGGGTTTTCTGGCGGACAGCGCGGAGAGGTTGTTTGAAAACCGCTTGGTTGTGGCATCCGCGGTTGTCCTGCTAGTTCTGTCAATTTTGGCCGTATTCGCCCCTCTGCTAGCGCCGTATGACCCAGCGGGGCAGGTCCTCTCCGACAGCCTTCAGGGACCTCGCGCAAACCACCTTCTCGGGACCGATGAGATGGGCCGGGATATTCTGTCGCGCATCATCTATGGAACCAGAATCTCGCTCTCGGTCGGCATCGTCTCGCAGCTCATAGCCTGTGTCATAGGCGTCCTCCTCGGGTCCATCGCGGGATTCTACGGCGGTCTCACGGACACCGTCATATCCCGTTCGATCGAGATATTCTCGGCCTTCCCGGAGCTGCTCTTTGCGATAGGGATAATGTTTGTCCTGGGACCGGGCGTTATAAACGTCTTCATAGCCTTGGGGCTTCTGTCGTGGACGAGCTATGCCCGGCTGGTGCGGGGACAGGTGATGCAGCTGCGAGAGATGGAGTACACCCAAGCCTGCATCGTATGCGGAGGCTCAAACGCGAGAATCATAGTCCGACATCTGTTGCCAAACTGCTTCTCTACAATAATAGTTCTAGTCACGCTTGGCATCCCGGGCGCGATCCTGACGGAGGCGTCTCTAAGCTATATTGGGCTCGGCGTACAACCCCCTACCGCGAGTTGGGGCCAGATGATCAGCACCGCGCAGCAGTACATCAGCTTTTATCCTTTCTATAGCATAGCGCCGGGAGTCGCGATCATCATAACCGTCCTTGCGTTTAACATCTTCGGCGATGGGCTGCGCGACGCGCTGGACCCGCGCCTGCGCGTATAGGGGGCGGTCGGTTTGGCGGAGACTGGGGAGTTGGCCGGAAGACGCGAGAGCGCTCTTCTCGAAGTAAGAGGCCTGAGGACTAACTTCAATACGAAGCACGGTTCGGTGCGCGCCGTTGACGACATCAGCTTCAGTATGGCGCGCGGCGAAACCGTCGGGATAGTCGGGGAGTCCGGCTGCGGCAAGAGCGTCACTGCGCTGTCCATCATGCGGCTGATCTCCGAACCCGGACGCGTCGAAGGAGGGGAAGTTCTGTTTGGGGGGCGGGACCTGCTCAAGCTCTCTCAGTCTGAGATGCGTAAGATAAGAGGCAACAAGATAGCGATGATCTTTCAGGAGCCCATGACGTCACTAAACCCAGTCCTCACGGTAGGAAGCCAGATTTCAGAGGTTCTTAGGCTGCATGAAAGATTAAACAGGAGAGATGCTGCCGCTAGGGCGGTTGAGATGCTGTCGGTTGTAAACATACCCGCTCCGGAGAAGCGGGTTCATGAATATCCTCATCAGTTATCAGGCGGGATGCGCCAGCGCGTCATGATTGCCATGGCTCTCTGCTGCAAGCCGGATGTGCTGATCTGCGACGAGCCCACGACAGCGCTCGACGTGACGATACAGGCCCAGATCATTTCGCTGATAGAGGACTTAAAGGACAAGACAGGGGCCGCGGTCATGATGATCACCCACGACCTGGGTGTAATATCCGGCATCTCGGACAGGGTGATCGTGATGTACTCCGGCAGAATCATTGAGGAGGGAACCAAGATGGACGTCCTTACCAATCCGCTGCACCCCTATACCGAAGGCCTGTTGAACGCGATACCTCGAATCGACCTCGACTGTGACGAGCTTAAGGTCATCCCTGGAATGGTGCCAAACCCGGCATTTCTGCCGGAGGGCTGCCACTTCCGGCCGCGCTGTGCCGACGCCCGAGGCATCTGCCTGAAAGAACCGCAGCCGGTCGCCGCCGCGGGCAATACCGGCCCGCGAACCGTCCGATGCTGGAAGTATCTGCCGGATTGGAGAAGCGCGTAAGATGCCTGATCCTCTGCTCGTCTTGGACAAGCTTCGCAAGTGGTTCCGAGTCTCCGGTGGCCCGCTGTCTCACTCAAGCGGCCATGTGCGCGCCGTAGACGGAGTGGACATGACAGTCGGCTCTGGAGAGACAGTCGCCTTAGTGGGCGAGTCCGGTTGCGGAAAATCGACACTCGGACGAACTATAGTTCGTCTGCTGGAGCCGACGTCGGGAAGCGTCTGGTTCGATGGGGAAGACATGGCGAGTTTGAAGGGCGATTCATTGCAGAGAAAGCGGAAGGATATTCAATTTATCTTTCAGGATCCGTTCGCTTCGCTGGACCCGAGGATGACAATAGGAGACGTGATCGGCGAACCGCTCGACATCCACAGGATCTGTCCTGGCAGAGCCGCTCGCGCGGCGCGCGTAAGCGAGCTGATGAGGACTGTGGGTCTCAACCCCGATTATGCCTCCCGTTACGCGCACGAGTTCTCGGGCGGTCAACGGCAGAGGATAGGAATAGCGCGGGCCATCGCGCTTAACCCCAAGCTCATAGTCTGCGACGAGCCGGTGTCGGCACTCGATGTCTCTATTCAAGCCCAGATAATAAATCTGCTTAAACACCTGCAGAAGAAGTTTGAAATGGCGTATATCTTCATCTCTCATGACCTCAACGTCGTACGTCACATATCAGACAGGGTCTGCGTAATGTACCTCGGAAGGTTTGTGGAGACGGCGAGCAAACGCGACTTGTTCGACTCGCCCAGACATCCATACACCAAAGCGCTTCTCTCCGCAATACCCATCACAGACCCGCGGATAAGGAGAGAGAAGATAGTCCTTAAGGGGGACCTGCCAAGCCCCGCCAATCCTCCATCAGGCTGCCACTTCCATACCAGATGCCCGGTATCCTCGGACATCTGCCGCCGAGAAACACCAAAGACCATCAACGTGGGCGACGGACATCTCTTTGCGTGCCACAGGGTATAAAAAAACCGAGTATCCGAAGGAAAAAGAAAGAGGGAAAAAATCTGGCAGCGACCTACTCTCCCACAAGTACCCCTTGCAGTACCATCGGCGCTGGAGGGCTTAACTGCCGGGTTCGGCATGTTACCGGGTGTGTCGCCTCCGCTCTGGCCACCAGAAACTTATGTTGCACAAGAAATATGAGGTTAAGGCTTCGGTGAATTAGTATCGGTCAGCTCAACGGGCGTTACCCGCTTACACTCCCGACCTATCTATCC